>DASSVD010000126.1:0-3372 GCA_035706365.1 Nocardioidaceae bacterium | reverse complement strand
TCGTGTTGTCAGTCACGCGTCATTCCTTCGGTGTGAACAGTTGGGGCGCAGGGCAGCCGGACCGGATGACCGGGGTGCCCGGGAGCGTCGAAGGGCTTGGCCGCGGCGGCCCCGGCGCGACGCCGTACCGGACAGCCGGGCACAGGGCCGAGCGCCGGAGGACGACGCGCCGCCCGAGCGACTGGGCACCCCGGGCAGGAGGGCCGGAGGCGCGAGGGGCTCAGATGTCAAGGAACCGCACGTCCTTGGCGTTGCGCTGGATGAACGAGCGGCGCTGCTCGACGTCCTCGCCCATCAGCACCGAGAACATCTCGTCGGCCTGGGCGGCGTCCTCCAGGGTGACCTGGAGCAGCAGCCGGTTGTCCGGATCCATCGTGGTCTCCCACAGCTCGTTGGCGTTCATCTCGCCGAGCCCCTTGTAGCGCTGGATCGCGTTGTCCTTGGGCAGCTTCTTGCCCGCCTCCTGACCCGCGCGCACCAGGGCGTCGCGCTCCGCGTCGGAGTAGACGAACTCGTGCTCGTGGGGCTTGTTCCAGCGCAGCCGGTACAGCGGCGGCTGGGCGAGGTAGACGTAGCCGTGCTCGATCAGCGGCTTCATGAAGCGGAACAGCAGGGTGAGCAGCAGGGTGCGGATGTGGTGGCCGTCGACGTCGGCGTCGGCCATCATCACGATCTTGTGGTAGCGCACCTTATCGATGTCGAACTCTTCGTGGATGCCGGTGCCGAGGGCGGAGATGATCGCCTGCACCTCGTTGTTGGCCAGCACCTTGTCGATGCGGGCCTTCTCCACGTTGAGGATCTTGCCGCGGATCGGCAGGATCGCCTGGATCCGCGGGTCGCGGCCACCCTTGGCAGAGCCGCCGGCCGAGTCGCCCTCGACCACGAAGATCTCGCACTCCTCGGGGTTGGTCGACTGGCAGTCGGCCAGCTTGCCGGGCAGCCCGCCGCCGCCGAGCAGTCCCTTGCGGGAGCGGGCCAGGTCGCGGGCCTTGCGCGCGGCGATCCGGGCGGACGCGGCGGCCTGCGCCTTGCGCACGATGTCCTTGCCCTCGCCCGGGTTCTTCTCCAGCCAGTCGCCGAGCTGCTCGTTGACCAGGCGCTGCACGAAGCCCTTGGCCTCGGTGTTGCCGAGCTTGGTCTTGGTCTGGCCCTCGAACTGCGGCTCGCCGAGCTTGATGGAGATGATCGCGGTCAGCCCCTCGCGGACGTCGTCGCCGGAGACGCGGTCCTCGCGCTTCTTGATCAGGCCCCACTCCTCGCCCCAGTTGTTGACCAGCGAGGTGAGCGCGGCGCGGAAGCCCTCCTCGTGGGTGCCGCCCTCGTGGGTGTTGATCGTGTTGGCGAAGGTGTGCACCGACTCGGTGAAGGTGGTGTTCCACTGCATCGCGATCTCGAGGCTCATCCCGCTGTCGCGCTGCTCGGCCTCGAACTCGATGATGCTCGCGTGCGCGTGGTCCTTGCGCCGGTTGAGGTGCTCGACGTAGTCGACCAGACCGCGCTCGTAGCAGAACCGCTGCTCGAACACGCCGTCATCGTCGGTACGCCGCTCCGTGACGGAGGGCTCGACGACCACGGCGGCGGCCTCGACGTCGCGAGGCTGGTCAGCAGACTCGGCCGGGGCGTCGTCGACGGCGTCGCGGGTCTGGCTGCGCTCGTCGCGGACGACGATCTCCAGCCCCTTGTTGAGGAAGGCGTACTCCCGGATCCGCTGGGTGATCGTCTCCAGGGAGTAGGTGGTGGTCTCGAAGATCTCCGGGCTGGGCCAGAAGGTGACCGTGGTCCCGGTCCGGTCGGTCTCCTCGAGCTGCTCCAGCGGGCCGTTCGGCTCGCCCATGGTGAAGGTCTGCCGCCAGTGGTGGCCGCGGTTGCGCACGTCGACCTGCAGCCGGGAGCTCAACGCGTTGACCACCGAGACGCCGACGCCGTGCAGACCGCCGGAGACCTTGTAGCCGCCTCCGCCGAACTTGCCGCCCGCGTGCAGCATGGTCAGTGCCATGGTCACCGCCGGGATGTCGTAGCCGGGGGCGGTGTCGGTGGGGATGCCGCGGCCGTTGTCCTCGACCCGCACCCCGCCGTCGTCGAGCAGGCTGAGCACGATCCGGTCGCAGTGCCCGGCCAGCGCCTCGTCGACCGCGTTGTCCACGATCTCCCAGACCAGGTGGTGCAGGCCGCGCTCGCCGGTGGAGCCGATGTACATCCCCGGGCGCTTGCGGACCGCTTCGAGGCCCTCGAGCACCTGGATCGCGGAGGCGTCGTACTTCCCCTCCTCGACCGCGTGGCTGTTGCCCGCCGGAGCGAGCGCGGCGGCGGTGTCGGCGACCGCCTCCTCGGGGAGGTCCGGGGTGTCGTCCGGCACGCGGGTCTGGTCCGGAACGGCGGAACTATCCTCAGGAGCCACGGGGGAGTACCTCTTCGATCTCAGAGCCGCGCGAGCGCCCACGTCGGGGGCGGGACCCGCGGCTGGTGACATGACGAAGGTCGATCACCCACCCGCCGGTGAACGGCCCTGGAACGGGGACCGACCCTGCGTCCAGTGTACCCCGTAACGCCCCGAATCCGGCCCAACGATCCACAGCAGGGGGGTGGTGGCCGGACCCACGAGGCCGATTCTGGGCCTCTCAGCCCACCGAGCAGCGCCGCGCGGGGTGGTCGATGACTCCCCATACCGGCCTGGAGGCCGCGGAGCGGTCCTGTGCGGGTTCCCGCGAGCTGGTCGCGGGTCCGGTCGTGCATCCGGTCCGGCTTCCGGTCCGGCTTCCGGTCGCCGGCCCGGACCGGAAGTGCGCCGGTGCGCTTCGCTTGAGCCTGCTACGACTCACTACACGTTTCTAGCGAAATAGCTAGACAGATCGAGACTATGTGAGACAGGTTGAGACTGGCTGAGACTGGCTGAGACAGGCGCGACCAAGGGAGACCGCCGGGACAGGGGCAGAGCGGTCCCGCGCGCGCCAAGCACGAGGCGCCCGGTCAGCCGTAGGTGTCGCGGGGACCGCGGCCGTCGCGCACCGAGCGCGGGCCCTTGCGCCAGGACGGGCCGTGCGGCCCGAGCACCTTGATCAAGGTGACGGTGCCGTCGCCGAGCTCCTGGTTCAGCCGGCGCAGGGCGGTCGGCGCGAGGAGCCGCATCTGCGTCGCCCAGGCGGTCGAGTCGGTGCGCACCACGAGGGTTCCCTCGGCGAACGACTCCGGCCGGCAGTGGGCGGCCACCTCCTCGCCGACGAGGTGCTGCCAGCGGGAGAAGACACCGTGCACGCGCACGTCGGTGGCCCAGCCGCGCTCGGCGATCAGCCGGCCGATGGTGGAGTCCAGCAGCTGGGGGTCGCGGTCGTCGGGGAAGGCGCCCGACGCCGTCGGATCCTGTCCGCGGGCGCC
>DASSVD010000125.1:0-16425 GCA_035706365.1 Nocardioidaceae bacterium | reverse complement strand
GCGCCGATCAGCGCGTCGTAGACGTCGGCCGCGTGCGCGTTGTCGCGGGTGAGCACGCCGATGTCGCGCCAGGCCAGCTCGGAGCGCTGTGCATGGGCGGCGACGACCTGCTCGGCGAGGAAGGCCAGCTCGTCGTCGTAGGTCTCCAGCAGGGCGGCACGGACTCGCCCCTGACCGGCCTCCGGCTTCGGCTCGAGGCGGGCGCTTCGCGTGCGCGCGTCGGCGTACAGCGGCGCGGCCAGGTGGTTGGCGGTAGCCAGGATCCGCCGGTCGGACCGGCGGTTCACGGTCAGCGTGTAGACCGCCCCCGCGGTCGCTGGCGCTGCGGTCCCTGGCACTGCGGTCACCGGCGGGAAGTCCTCGGCGAAGCCGAGGATGTTGGAGACCGAGGCGCCGCGCCAGCCGTAGATGGCCTGGTTGGGGTCGCCGACGGCGGTCACCGCGTGCCCGCGGCCTCCCTCGGGGGTCGGCCCGGAGAACAGCGCGGAGAGCATGTTGGCCTGCGCGACGGAGGTGTCCTGATACTCGTCGAGCAGCACCACGGCATAGCGGTCGCGCTCGAGCTGGCCGACCTCAGGGCACTCGGTGGCCAGCCGTGCGCCCAGCGCGATCTGGTCGGAGAAGTCCATCAGCCCCAGGTCGGCCTTGAGCCGGCGGTAGTCCTCCACCAGGCCCAGCAGCTCCTCGCGGCGGTCGAAGGCGGACAGGATCGCGTCGATCTTGCCCCGCCCGCCCTTGGGCCCGGGCTCGGCTCCGGCCCACCGCGGCCGCTCGGCGCGGTGCCAGGCGCGCAGCTGGTCCGGGCCGACCAGGTGCTCGGCGAGCTGCCCGTCGAGCTGGAGGAGGTAGCCGATCACGGTGTCCAGGTGGTCGGTCAGCGCGGTCACCGAGCGGCGGTGCCGGCTGATCGCCCGGGCGGCGAGCTGGTAGCGGGAGGCGTCGGCGATCACCCGCGTGTCCGGCTCGTGGCCGATGCGCAGCCCGTGCTCGGTGAGCAGGTTGGCCGCGTAGGCGTTGTAGGTCGCCACGGTGGGCTCCTGCTGCTCCTCACCGGCCTCCCCTGCGGCCCCGGGCTCGTCCAGCAGGCCGGCGCGGCGCAGGGAACCGCGGACCCGGGCGAGCAGCTCGCTGGCGGCCTTGGTGGTGAAGGTCAGCCCGAGGACCTGCTCGGGGCGGACCTGGCCGGTGGCGACGAGGTACACCACCCGCGCGGCCATCACCTCGGTCTTGCCGGAGCCGGCTCCGGCGATCACCACGGCGGGAGCGAGCGGCGCGGAGATCGCGGCGAACTGCTGCGCGCTGAACTCGAAGTCGGTGCCCATCACCGCGCGCAGCGCGGCGGGGGTGTCGATGACCCGCGCGGACGTCATGACAGCACCGTCCCCGACCCCTTGACCGGGCACAGGTGCTGGAAGGCGCAGTGCTCGCACAGCGGGCTCTCGGTGGCCACGATCTGCTCGCTGCGCAGCACCTGCGCGGCTTGCATCAGCTGGGACTCGATCCGGCGCACGCCGGACTCGTCGGGCTCCTGCTTGCCCTGCGGCAGCACCTTGGGCAGGCCACCGTCGTCGCTGCGCAGCTGCACCAGCTCGGCGCCGCCGGAACGCGCCTCCGGACCGGCCAGGTCGGCGGCGGCGCCGTGGTCCAGCGCGAGCTGGTACAGCCCGAGCTGCGGATGCTGGGCGACCTTCTCCCGGGTCGGCACGCTCTTGCTGGTCTTGAAGTCGATCACCACCACGTTGCCGTCGGCGTCCAGCTCGAGCCGGTCCACGAAGCCGCGCAACACGACCCGCTCGCCGTCGGGCAGCTCCACCGCAGCCTCGATCGGCTGCTCGGAGGCGAGGTACTGCCGGTCCGGGCGGCCGCGGTGCCAGGCGACCAGGCGCTCGATCACCTCGCGCACCTCGGTGCGCTGCTTCTCCCGTGCCCAGGGGGTCTCGAAGGACAGCTGGTCCCAGATCCGCTCCACCTGGTCGACCAGGTCGCCGGGCTCGACCAGCTCTCCCTTGCCCAGGGCGTCGGCCAGCGCGTGCACCACCAGCCCGAAGCCCTGGGAGAAGCTCTGCCCGCTGCTGCCGGCGGCCTCGCGGTCCAGGAACCACCGGGTGGGGCACACCACCAGACCGTCCAGGGCGCTCGCGGAGAGCGTGAGCGGCCGGTCGACCGGGCGCAGCGGCCCTTCGGCATGGGTGCGCTCGCGCACGCCCCACCACGTGTCGGGGTGCGCCTGCGGCACCAGCGGCCTGCCGGGGAAGAGACTCCTGCCGGACCGCGCGTCCCCCGATGCGTCGCGGGACGCGTCCCCCCACGCGTCACCCGCTTCCGGGGGCGCCTCCACAGACAGCGCTGCCAGTCGCGCCAGGCGGCGCGCGGCCGCCTCCTGCAGGGCGGGTCGACTGTCGTCACCGGCCACCCTCCGCAGCTCCGCGACCAGCCCGGGAAGCGACAGCGGCCGAGGCGGCCGCCCGCGCACCTCGCCAGCCGGCACGCCCAGCTCGGCGACGAACCGCGACGGCTGGTCGCCGTCCTCCTCGGTGGCTTGTACCGCGGTGACCACCAGCCGCTCGCGCGCGCGGGTGCATGCGACGTAGAACAGCCGTCGCTCCTCGGCCAGCATCATCGACGTGGTGGCCCGTGGCAGTACGTCGTCGGTGCCGATCCGGTCCGCCTCGAGCAGCGAGCCGCGACGGCGAAGGTCTGGCCAGCTGCCCTCCTGCACGCCGGCCACCACGACGACGCGCCACTCCAGCCCCTTGGAGCGGTGCGCGGTCAGCAGTCGCACCGTCTCCCCGCGCACGCCGCGTTCGGCAAGCGTGTCGCCCGGGATCTCCTGGGCGCGCAGCTCCTCGAGGAAGGTCTCCACGCTGGTGTGCAGCTGCCGCTCCTCGGCGCGGGCGGCCACCTCGAACAGCGCGCACACGGCGTCCAGGTCGCGGTGCGCCAGGCGTGCCGCGTGACCGCCCCGGTCGACGGCGGCGCGCAGCTGGTGGCGCCACGGCGTCCCCTCCCACAGCGCCCACAGCACCTCCTCGGCGGTGTTGGCGCCCAGGTCGCGGTGCGCCCGGGCCAGCAGCCGGGCCAACCGGCCGGCCTTGTCCGCGGCGCGGCCCTCGACCCCGACCAGGACGGCGGGGTCGGCGACCGCGTCGCGCAGCAGCTGTGCGGACGCCCGTGGTGCCTGGTCGCCGGCCTCCGCCCGGTCGCGCAGTCGCAACTGCCGGCCGAGCGCGCGCACCTCCGCCGCGTCCAGCCCACCCAGCGGCGAGGTCAGCAGCGCGTGCGCCTGCTCCACGCTGAGCGCATCGGGATCCACCGCGGCCTCCAACGCCGCGAGCAACGGCGCCACCGCCGGCTCCTGGACCAGCGGCAGCTCGTCGCCGGCGACCTCCACCGGCACCCCGGCAGCCAGCAACGCCCGACGTAGCGGCGGCAACGAGGCGCTGCCGGAGCGGACCAGCACCGCCATGTCCGACCAGCCGACGCCGTCCTCGAGGTGCGCGCGGCGCAGCAGGTCCGCGATGGCGGCGGTCTCGGCGCGCGCGTTCGCGTAGAGGCGCACGTCCACCCGGTCCTGCGCTGCAGTCGCGTTGCCGCCCGTCGCGGGCTCTGCCGGGACCGGATCCCGGAAGCGGCGGAACATCTCCGCGTCGATCGCCCCTGCGCTGGGGATGCCGCGCACGATCCGGCGGGACGCGGCCAGCAGGTGCGGGCCGAACCGGCGGGCGGTGCGCAGCGCGACGACCGGCGCGCGAGCCCCCGACCGCGTCGGGAAGATCTGCGGGAAGTCGAGGATGCCCCGCACCTCGGCACCGCGGAAGGCGTAGATCGACTGGTCGGGGTCGCCCACGGCGACCAGGTTGCGGCCGTCACCGCCGAGCGACCGGAGCAGGGCGACCTGGCGCGGGTCGGTGTCCTGGTACTCGTCGACGAAGATCCACTCGAACCGCTCGCGCAGCCGGCGGCGCACGTCGGGCTCCGAGGCGAGCACGGCCGCCCGGTGCACCAGCTCCGGGTAGTCGACCGCGGCCTTGAAGTCGAGGCTGGTGAGGTAGTCCTCCATGAACCGGGCCGCGGCCTGCCAGTCGGCGCGGCCCTCCTGCTCGGCCATCTTGGCCAGGTCCTCGGGGTCGAGTCCCTTCTCCCGGGCTCGCGCCAGCACGGCCGCCACCTCCCGGGCGAACCCGCGGGTGCGCAGGGCCTGGGCCAGCCCGGCCGGCCAGCGCACGGTCCCCCCGCGCTGCCCGCCCTCGAGCAGCTCGCGCAGCACGACGTCCTGCTCCGGGGCGCTGAGCAGCCGCAGCGGCTCGTCGTACAGTCCACGCGGGCCGTAGGCGCGCAGCAGCGCGTAGGCGAAGGAGTGGAAGGTGGAGCTCAGCGACGTCGCCATCGTCGCCCCGAGCCGGGCGGTGACCCGGTCACGCAACTGCTCGGCGGCCTTGCGACTGAAGGTGAGCGCGAGCACCGAGGCGGGGTCGGCGCCGCGGTTCTCGATGCGGTCGACGATCGCCTCGACCAGGGTCGTGGTCTTGCCCGTGCCCGGACCGGCCAGGACCAGCAGCGGGCCACCCGGATGCTCGACGACCGAGCGCTGGAACTCGTCCAGCGCCGGTGCGGGCGTGCGCTCCCGGGAGGGGAGGCGCAGGTGGTACGTCGGCATGCTGGTCATCCCATCACGCGGCACCGACAGTTCCTGTCGAGAGCCTGTCGAGAGTCACGCCGACAGTCCGGTCGTCGACCCGGAGCGGGGACTTCCCACGACGTACCGGCACTTCCCACGGTCAGCTCACCGTGGGAAGTGCCGGTTCACCAACAGACCTTGATGAAGCTGGGGCACGAGGGGCTCACGAGGCGCACGGGACGCAAGGGATACGCCTCGGGACGCAAGGGATGAGCCTCACGGGACCCACGCAGCCGCCGCCATGTCGACGCAGCCGTTCGGCCGGAACGGCGTGGGCTCGTCGCGGTGCCGCTCGCGGGCCTCGCCGTCGTGGCACACCGGCAGGCGGCCGTCGGCGCGGACCACCCGCCACCACGGCACGGCACCGCCGTACGTCGCCATCACCCGACCCACCTGCCGGGGGCCGCCGACGCCGACGACGGACGCGATCGCGCCGTAGCTCATCACCCGACCCGGCGGGATCTGCTCCACGAGGCTCAGGACGGCCTCGACGTACTCCTCCCGGTCCACGTCACCGCAGCGTAGTCCTGGGTCACAGCAGCGGCGAGAACGGCTCGGTGCCCGGCACCAGCTCCAGGCCGGTCAGGCCGGAGTGCGCCTGCGCGTAGGCCAGCTCCTTGGCCAGGTCGCCGACCCCGTTCGAGGCCGGCAGCGGTGCCAGAGCCAGCGTGGACAGCACCCCCAGCGCGTTGCCGGACTCGTCGAGGAAGGCGCTGCCCGAGTCGCCCGGAACGCCCGGGGTGAGGGTGTAGACCGGGTGCGACCAGCCCTCGTCGGCGGCCTGGTCGCCGAGGCTGGCGCCCTTCTTCGGCGACAGCAGCTCGATGCCGGCGCGCAGGCTGGAGTTGCCGTAGGAGTACACCGCGTCGCCGGTGGCCGTGCCGTCGGAGTCCAGGCCGACCGGGCCGCCCCAGAACGGGATCGACGGGTTCACCTGGTCGACGTCCTGGTCGTCCACGCGGACCAGGGCCAGGTCGTTGTAGGCGCACGTGGCCGGGTCGGTCTCGCCGTCGGCCTTCATCGTCAGCCACGAGCTGTAGGCCAGCGTGCCACCGCCCACGCGGGTGCCCTCGGAGAGCAGGTTGCCGCCCTCGACGAAGTCGACCTTCGTCCCCAGGGGCAGCGACCCGGCCGCGCAGCCGTCGGTGTCGGTCGCGGCACCGGTGCCGGCGCAGTGGGCGGCGTACCCGACGTAGGTGGCGCCGCTGCCGTCGGTGAACACGAAGTTCGCCGTGCACTGGGCGCCGGCGGTGTACATCATCACGCCGGGGTGGATCGCCGCGGAGTCGGCCGGCGCCCAGGACGTGGCGGCGCCCGCCGACGCGGTGGACGCGCCGAGCCCGACAGCGGTGCCGGCGACCAGCAGGATGGCCGCCGGCACCGCGCGGGAGATCCGGGAGACGCCGCACAGGCGGGCGAGACCTAAGAGGTGGGCACACATGCGAAGACCTTTCCGAGACACGGTGTGTGAGGTACACAACGACCGCGTCCCGGAAAGGTCACGCGAAGGTCACGACTGGGCTGCAGCTGGCTCCGCCGCAGTCAGCCGGGGGTGCTCCCGGTCAGTACGACGGCTGCGAGGGGTCGATCTGGTTGACCCAGGCCGCCACGCCACCGCCGACGTGCACGGCGTCGCCGTACCCGGCCCCCTTCAGCACCGCCAGCGCCTCGGCAGAGCGTGCACCGGACTTGCAGTGCAGCACCACCGGCTTGTCCTGGGAGAGCTGGGAGAACGCGTTGCCGTTGAGGAACTCGCCCTTGGGGATCAGCACCGAGCCGGGGATCTTGTTGATCTCGTACTCGTTGGGCTCGCGCACGTCGACCAGCACGAAGTCGCGCTCGCCGTTCTCGCGCTCCTTTAGCATCTGCTCGAGCTGGTTCACCGAGATGGTCGCGCCGGCCGCGGCGTCGGCGGCCTCGGTGCTGATCGCGCCGCAGAAGGTCTCGTAGTCGATCAGCTCGGTGACGGTCGGGTTCTCGCCGCACAGCGCGCAGTTCGGGTCTTTGCGCACCTTGAGCTTGCGGTACTCCATCTCCAGGGCGTCGTAGATCATCAGCTTCCCGACCAGCGGGTCGCCGATGCCGGTGAGCAGCTTGATCGCCTCGTTGACCTGGATCGAGCCGATGCTCGCGCACAGCACGCCCAGCACGCCGCCCTCGGCGCAGGAGGGCACCATCCCCGGCGGCGGCGGCTCGGGGTAGAGGCAGCGGTAGCAGGGCGCGTCGTCGCCCAGCGTCGGCGCGAACACCGACGCCTGCCCGTCGAAGCGGTAGATCGAGCCCCACACGTAGGGGATGCCCAGGAAGTACGCCGCGTCGTTGACCATGTAGCGGGTCGCGAAGTTGTCCGTGCCGTCGAGGATCAGGTCGTAGGGCTCGAACACCCGCAGCACGTTGTCGTTGTCCAGGCGCTCCTCGTGGAGCACCACCTCGACCAGCGGGTTGACCTCGTGGATCGACTCCTTGGCCGAGAGCGCCTTGGACTTGCCCACGTCGCTCTGCCCGTGGATCACCTGCCGCTGCAGGTTGGACTCGTCGACCTCGTCGAACTCGGCGATGCCGAGGGTGCCGACCCCGGCCGCGGCCAGGTACAACAGCGCCGGGCTACCGAGGCCGCCGGCGCCGATGACGAGCACCTTGGCGTTCTTCAGCCGTTTCTGCCCGTCCATCCCGACGTCGGGGATGATCAGGTGGCGGCTGTAGCGGCGTACCTCGTCGGTGGTCAGGTCCTGGGCAGGCTCGACCAGAGGGGGAAGGGACACGGAACACTCCTTGGTTGCTCGACACCGTCCGCGTACATCTGCGGCAACACCGGACGGTCTCCTCATGTTCCCCGCGGCTCCGGCGCCCCCTCGCAGTGTCCCGCCATCCGGACGCGACGTCCGCCTGGTGGCGCCGCGGCGTCCGCCTGTGGGGCGGCGACGCGCTCAGCCGGCGGGCACCGGTGTGGCGAGCACCACCACGTTGCTGCGGTAGCCGGCACCGTCCCAGTCCTCGCAGGTGACCAGAACCAGCCGGGGCGTCCGCGTGGGACCGAACAGCCGGTACGCCGCCGCGGCGAGCTCGGCCTTGGACAGCACCTCGACGCGCTGCACCTGGTAGCGCACCCGACCAGCCCGGGTCGAGACCACGACCGCGTCTCCGGGCGCGACCGTCTCCAGGTCGTCCAGCGCCCCGCCGCCGGGGACCCCTTCGCTGGAGTGCACGGTGTGCCCGGTGACCAGCACGGTGCCGCCGGACGCACCCGGAGCCGCACCACCGGTCCACCAGCCGAGCGTGGCCGGGTCGGCCGGTGGCACCAGCGCCGCCGATCCGCCCGCGCTCATCGCGACGGGGACGACCGGAGCGTCCAGGCCCAGAGCAGGGATCCTCATCCGGGTCGGCGCGGCCCCCTGCGACGGCGTACCGCGGGCCGGCGGTGCGCCGCCACTGCCCGCGCCCGCCTCGGAAGCGGGAGACCGCGACGGGGACCGGGCCGGCACCGGGGAGTGCGTCGGCCCGGCCCCCGCCCGGTCGCCGGAGACCAGCAGCGCGCGTGGCGCCGGGTCTCCGGCGGAGCCGCCCGCGATCACCGAGACAGGGAGGTCGGTGACCCGGGCGACCGCGAGGCCGCCGAGGAGCAGGAGGCCCGCCCGACCCGCCCACACGCGGTGAGCGGTCGGGGGGCCACCTGCCCGGTGGCGACCCGGCGCGGGTCGCCGTACGGCGGGCGGACGCTCAGCCCGGTGCCGGGCCTGCCCGTGCGGCCGGCTAGAGCTGCCGGGCCCCACGCCGGCGTCCGACGGTGCGGGCGGTCAGGGCAGCGGCGGCGAGCAGTCCGCCCCCGCCCAGCAGCGTCAGCAACCACGGCAGCGCGCCGCCGTGCCCGTCAGCGTCCGTCGGCGCAGCGGCCAGGCCCGCGTCGATCACGGTCGGGACCGGCGGTGGCGGGCTGGTGACCGGCGTCGGCGGCTGCTCGTTGTGCGTGGGCGGCTTGGTCGTCGGGCACTCCTGGTCCTTGACGTCCACGCGCTTCTTGCTGGTGGTCGTGACCGGCGTGTCCTTCACCCAGGTGTCGTCGCGAAGCACCCAGTCGGTGGTGGTGACCGTGGTGGTCACGATGGCCACGTCGGCGGTGCAGTCGACGTCCCGGTCCCGGGACCGCTCGACCACCGGCTCCGGCTTGTCCGGCGGCGGGCACTCCTGCACGGTTACCGGCCGGGTGTCGGTGGAGGTGCTGACCTGCGGGGTGCCCTTCTTCCACGTGTTGCTGGCGCTGTCGAAGGTGTACTTCGTGCGCGTCGTCGTGGTGGTGATGGTGACCGTGTCGCTGTCGCAGTCCGGCTCCCCCTCCGAGCGCTCGACGCTCACCTCGTCCTTCGGGCGGTCGCACCGGGTGCCCTTGGGCTGGTCCCCGGGCAGGTCGGCGCACTCGTCGTACGGCGTGCCGCAGGGTCCGACGGTGCCGTCCTTGACCATGTCGAAGCCGTCCCACCCGTGGATCTCGGCCGACCAGGTGGTCGTCGCCCCGCCCTGCGGCACCGGGAACGTCTTGTCCACGCTCGTGCCGAAGGTGCCGGACGTGGTCTTGCCGTCGATGGTCACCGACCAGGTGTTGGTCTTGCTCCCTCCGCCAGTGTTGTAGCTGGTGGCGTGCAGGCGCACCCCGTCGCAGTCGGCGCCGATCGCCGGCACGTGCGCGCTGGCCGGTGACGCCCCCAGCGTCACCATCCCGGCGCCCAGCAGGGCCAGGCCGGACGCGAGAGCCGCCCGCAGAAGCGGTCGCAGACCTCGTCGTTGTTGTCTCGCTCGTCTCACGTGCTGTCCTCCCCAGATGAAGCGGGCAGGCCGGCTTCCGGCAGCGGGCGCAGCGTCAGGCGTCTCGGGTCCTGCCTGAGGTGCTGCGTCCTGCTGTCGCTCTCGCGTCGAGACGGTCGTGACTCCCCGGCTCACGAGCGTCCCGCGACACGCCTGCTCAGGCCGCGGCACACGATCGATGCCGCCGCCGGCGCAGCACGCGCCGCAGGAACGCTCCCCGAGAAGGTGAGTGTGGTGGCCCCCCGGCCGATCCCCCCAGAACCCGGCGTACGCCGCGGTTGCTGTTTCCCCGCCGGCAACCCTGCTCAGCACCTGAGAAGAACGCAAGGAAAATCTCTCCCGGACAGTCCCGCTGTCCCCCGCCGGGCGTCGCCGCTCGCTGTGCTATAGGCCTGCCCGCGCGCTCCGGCGCGCCCGGCTCCCGCGGAAGGGCCCGATGGCTACCGCGGAGTAGTCTGCTGCGCGGCACGACAGCAGCAGGCGTTCCGGAGCAGGTTCGGGACAGGTTCGGAGAGGTGCGCCGTGACGACCATGGACGACCAGAGGCCCCGCGGTGGGCGGATGCCCCGCACGGCGCGGCGGGCGCAGCTGCTCGACTCGGCGCTCGACGTGTTCGTCGCGCAGGGCTACCACGCGGCCGCGATGGACGACATCGCCGACCGGGCCGGCGTGTCCAAGCCGGTGCTCTACCAGCACTTTCCCGGCAAGCTGGAGCTCTACCTCGCCCTGCTCGACCAGTCCTGCGACACCATCATCGACGCCACCCGCCGGGCGCTGGAGGCCACCGACAACAACAAGGAACGCGTCACGGCCACGATGCGCGTGTTCTACGACTACGTGGCCAGCGCGCAGGGCGCCTTCCGTCTGGTCTTCGAGTCAGACCTGACCAACGAGCCGGCCGTGCGGGCCCGCGTGGACCGGGTCACCGCCGAGTGCGCCACCGCGATCGCCGGCGTGATCCACGAGGACACCGGCCTGCCCGACGAGCAGTCGCGGCTGCTGGCGGTCTCCCTGGTGGGGATGGCCCAGGTCAGCGCCCGCTTCTGGCTCGACGATCCACGCGGCATCGACCAGGACGACGCCGCGATGCTGGTCTCCGGGCTGGCCTGGCGCGGGATCCGCGGCTTCCCGCGCGCCGACGAGCACGGCTGAGCGCGGCCCAGGGCGGCCGCGGGTGGCTGAGGGCGGCTGAGCGCGAGCGCCCACGGCACCGCTCCTTGTCCGGCCGGGCTGCGGAGATAGGGTCACAGCCACGGAGTCCCGGCCTGCGCAGGGCTCCGGCCCCACCCGTTACCCGCGAACGACCCGGCCGCCGGGTCGCAGAGGAGGTCCTCCGATGGAGGTCAAGATCGGCGTTCAGAACGCAAGCCGCGAGCTGGTGATCGAGTCGGACCAGTCCGGCGAGGACGTCGAGGCCGCAGTCGCCCGGGCCCTGTCGGACGAGGCCGGGCTGCTCGTGCTCAGCGACAACCGCGGTCGCAAGATCATCGTGCCCACCGACAAGCTCGCCTACGTCGAGGTCGGCTCCCCGGTGGTCGGACAGGTCGGCTTCCGCTCCTGACGCGGCAGCGCCCGGACGGTACGCCGGCGGCGTACCGGGTGCTTGAACCGACCCGCCGGGGGTATCACCCCTGCGCGCCGCACGGAGCGGCGCACCGAGGAAAGGCGGCTCGTCATGCTTGGGACGATCCTGTTCTACCTGATCGTGGGCACCATCGTCGGACTGGTCGGCAAGTTCCTGGCGCCCGGCGACAAGGACAACATCCCGCTGTGGCTGACCATCGTGTGCGGCATCGGCGGCATGATCATCGGCGACCTGATCTACCGCGCGTTCGGCGGCAACGGCAGCGGCGGTCTGGACTGGGTCCAGGGCATCGTGACCGTGCTCACCGCGGTCGTGCTCGTGGTGATCGCCTCGACGGTCACCGGACGCAACACCACGCGCAAGGTCTGAGCGCCGGCCACCACCTGCCAGCGGACCTCGCGGTCAGGCTGCCAGCGGACCTCGCGGTCAGGAGGCCAGACCCAGCCGGGCCATCCGGTCGGTGTGGTTCTCGGTGAGCCGGGTGAACATCCGGCCGATGGCCGCGAGGTCCAGCGCGGGACGGTCCACGCCGCCCGCGAGCAGGGCGGAGAGGGCGTCCCGCTCCGCGGCCACCCGCTGGGCCTGGGAGAGCGCCTCCCCCATCAGCCGACGCCCCCACAGGGCGAGCCGGCCGCCGAGGCGGGGGTCGTCGTCGATGGCGCGGCGCACCCGGTCGACGACGAAGCCGGCCTGGCCGGTGTCGTCGAGGCTGTCGATGATCAGGGTGCGCGTCCCGGCGTCGACGAACGCCGCGATCTCGCGGTAGAAGTCCGCGGCCAGCCCGTCTCCGACGTACGCCTTGACCAGACCCTCGAACCAGTCGCTGGGCGCGGTGCGCGCGTGGAACGCCTCGAACGGGCCGCGGAACGGCTCCATCGCCGCGAACGGGTCGGCGCCCAGCTCGACCAGCCGGTCGCGCAGCGCGCAGAAGTGCCCGAACTCGGTGGAGGCCATCGCGGCCAGCTCGGCCCGGTCCTGCAGCGTGGGTGCCAGCTTCGCGTCGTCGGCCAGCCGCTCGAAGGCCGACATCTCGCCGTAGGCGATCGCGCCGAGCAGGTCCACCACGGCCGCCCGGTAGGTCGGGTCCGCGAACGCCACCGGCTCCTGTCTGGCTCCCCCGGACTCGTCGGACGCAGGTGGCATTTCGGTCATGGGGGCACCCTACCGATAGACTGCCCGGGACAAGACGTAGAGAGAACAGGCAAGACCCTGACTACCTTCAGAGAACTCGGGGTCCTTCCCGAGATCGCAGATGCCCTCGAGCGCAGCGGCATCACCACCCCGTTCCCCATCCAGGAGATGACCCTCTCGGTCGCTCTGATGGGCACCGATCTGATCGGGCAGGCCCGCACCGGCACCGGCAAGACGCTCGCCTTCGGCATCCCCGTCCTGCAGCGCACCGTCGCTCCGCACGACCCGGACTACCCCGAGCTCGTCGCCCCCGGGAAGCCGCAGGCCCTCATCGTCGCGCCGACGCGCGAGCTCGCGATCCAGGTCGCGGGCGACCTGACCCTGGCCGCCGCGGACCGCGGCAGCCGCATCCTCACCGTGTACGGCGGCGTCGGCTACGAGCCGCAGCTCGAGGCGTTGGCCTCCGGTGTGGACATCGTGGTCGGTACGCCGGGCCGGCTGCTGGACCTGGCCAACCGCCGCTCGCTCGACCTCTCGCACGTGAAGGTCCTGGTGCTCGACGAGGCCGACGAGATGCTCGACCTGGGCTTCCTCCCCGACGTGCAGAAGCTGCTGGCCAAGACGCCCGAGACCCGGCAGACGATGCTGTTCTCGGCGACCATGCCCGGCGCGATCGTCAGCCTGGCCCGCACTCACATGCGGCACCCGATGAACATCCGCGCGGAGTCCTCCAGCGACCAGCAGACGGTGCCGGCCACCGCGCAGTTCATCTACCAGGTGCACGACCTGGACAAGCCGGAGATCATCGCCCGGATCCTGCAGGCCGAGAACGCCGGCATCATGATCGTGTTCACCCGGACCAAGCGGCAGGCACAGCGGGTGGCCGACGACCTGGCCGACCGCGGCTTCCCGAGCAGCCCGCTGCACGGCGACATGCCGCAGGTGGCCCGCGAGAAGGCGCTGACCCGGTTCCGCGAGGGCAAGGTCAAGGTGCTGGTCGCCACCGACGTGGCCGCCCGCGGCATCGACGTGGCCGACGTGACCCACGTGATCAACTACAACTGCCCCGAGGACGACAAGACCTACGTGCACCGCATCGGTCGCACCGGTCGCGCCGGGGCCACCGGCATCGCGGTCACCCTGGTCGACTGGGCCGACGTGACCCGGTGGAAGGTGATCAACAAGACGCTGAACCTGCCCTTCGACGAGATCCCGGAGACCTACTCGACGTCGGAGAACCTCTTCCACGACCTGGGGATCGCGCCGGGCACGAAGGGCCGGCTCGCCTCGGCGGGGCCGGCCGGCGGGTCCGGTTCCTCGGGCTCGCGGGGCTCCGGCTCCCGCAGCTCCGGCTCCCGCAGCTCGGGCTCGCGCGGATCGGTCTCGGGCGGCGGTGACGCGGAGCGCTCGGAGCGCCCACGCAGCCGCAACCGCTCGCGCAGCCGCCGGCGTACCCGGGGTGGCCAGCCCACCACCGGCGACACCGCCGCGGACACCCCGCGCAACAGCACCGGCGGCGAGACCTCCGGCGCCGGCTCCTCCGGTGGTGAGGGCGGCGGCTCGCGTCGCCGTCGCAGCCGTCGGCGTACCGCTCCGACCCCGGAGTAACACCCGCCCCGGCTTCCCCAAGGTCTGTTGCCGATCCCGCACTTCCCACGCGGAACTCGTCCGGGGAAGTGCGGGTTGGCCCAGGGAAGCGCACGCAACGGCGTCGCTCAGGCGGTGACGACGACCTGCGTGCCGATCGGCGCGAAGTGCCACAGCGCGATCGCGTCGGTACGCCGCTGCCGGATGCAGCCGTGCGACTGCGGCGTGCCGAGCTCGTCGAAGCCCTGCACCCGCTCGCCGTCCAAGATCGGGATGTCGTGGAAGCCGATCGCGGCGTGCTCGCCGTGGGCGAAGCGCACCATGTACTTCATCGTCCCCGAGTCGTCGACGCCGATGGCGTCGCGTGACTTGGAGTAGACCTCGTACTCCCCCGGCTGCAGGTTGTCGGTGAGACTGCCGGAGACCGGATAGGTGCGCGCCACCCGGTCGTGGGCCCGGACCAGCCACACCCGCTGGTCGCTGATGTCGAAGACGATGCGGCGCCCCGACCCGGAGTCGCTCGGCAGCGCGGTCGAGACGGACGGTGCCGACGGCGATGACGGCTCGCGACCGGCACGGCTGCGGGAGGCGCCGTCACCGGGACGCAGCGGCAGCGACGCCCGCGCGGAACCGCCGACCGGCGCAGCGGCCAGCGCAGCCGGCCCGGCTCCGTCGATCGCGCCGCCGGCCGCGGCCTGGGCGGCCGGGTGCGTTGTCGGGAGCAGACCGAGCGCCCCGCCGAGAGCCACCGACACGGTCAGCGCCGAGGTGACGGCAGCGGCGATCCGGGAGTACCGGGGACGGACCCCGGCCGCGGTCGCACGCTGGCGTGGCATGCGGCCATCCTAGGCCCGCTGCGCCGCCCGATCGGTGAGGCTGGCCGCCACGGCGCGGTACGCCTCCGCCCCGCGGTGGGTGCGGGTGGTGGCCAGGATCGAGCGCCCCGCAGCCGGAGCCTCCGCGAACCGGATCGACTTGGGGATCGGCGGCTCGACGACGTCGAGCTGATAGGTCTCGGAGATGGTGTCCAGCACGGCGCGGGCGTGGTTGGTCCGGCCGTCGTACAGCGTCGGCAGCACCCCCCACACCTCCAGGTCGCGGTTGGTGAACCGGCGCACGTCGTGCACGGTGTCCAGCAACTGCCCGACCCCGCGGTGCGACAGCGTCTCGCACTGCAGCGGGATGAGCACCCCGTCGGCCGCGGTCAGCGCTGCCACGGTGAGCACGCCCAGCGACGGCGGGCAGTCCAGCAGCACCCAGTCGTAGCGCTCCTCGCGCCCGGCCAGGTCCTCGAGCACCGAGCGCATCACGTGCTCGCGACCGGTGCGGGTCAGCAGGTCCGCCTCGGCCCGGGCCAGCTCGATGGTGGCTGGCAGCAGGTCCACCCCGTCCTCGGTGCGGATGATCACCTCGGCGGGGTCGAGCCCCTTGGTGAGCACGTGGTGCACCGACAGCTCGAGGTCCTCGGGGTCGATGCCCAGCGAGAAGGTCAGGCACGCCTGCGGGTCCAGGTCGACCAGGAGCACCCGGCTCCCCTG
Source organism: Nocardioidaceae bacterium (assembly GCA_035706365.1). Lineage (GTDB taxonomy): Bacteria > Actinomycetota > Actinomycetes > Propionibacteriales > Nocardioidaceae > Nocardioides_C. The sequence goes on along the minus strand of DASSVD010000125.1, from coordinate 1,109 downwards.
CTCGGCCAGGGCAGCACCGAGCGAGGCGACCGTGGTGGTCTTGGCGACCCCACCCTTCTGGTTCGCGACGGCGAGTGTGGAAGTCATCACCGGACATTGTGCCCCAGCGCTACCGCTGCCCCGCGGAGTGACCGCCCTGCTGGGATGCTGGGGCCATGTCCCCCGCCGATCCCGCTCCGGCCGCACGCGACCTCCAACCGCTCGCCCCCCGGCCCCTCGACACCCGGCCTCTCGACCCCCGGCCGCACCGGGTCACCGCCCTGGTCACCGGTGCCACCGCCGGCATCGGCCGCTCGTTCGCCGTGGCGCTGGCCCGGCAGGGGTACGACGTGGTCCTGGTCGCCCGCGACGAGCAGCGCCTGTCCGACCTCGCCGCCCAGCTGAAGGCGTCGTACGGCGTGGCGGTGGAGACGCTGCCCGCCGACCTGGCCGACCGGGAGGCGCTGCGCCGGGTCGAGGACCGCGTCGCCGACGTGGACCACCCGGTGGACCTGCTGGTCAACAACGCCGGCTTCGGCCTCAAGCGGCCCTTCCTCGACAACGACGTGGAGGAGGAGCAGGCGATGCTCGACGTCCTGGTCACCGCGGTGATGCGGCTCAGCCACGCCGCCCTGCGCGCCATGGTCGCCCGCGGGCGCGGCGCGGTGGTCAACGTGTCCAGCGTCGCCGGCTACCTGCCGCGCGGGACGTACAGCGCGGCGAAGGCCTACGTCACCTCCTTCACCGAGTGGGCCGACCTCACCTACCGGGACCGCGGCGTGCGGGCGATGGCGCTGCTGCCCGGCTTCACCCGCACCGAGTTCCACGACCGGATGAACGTCGACCCCGGCTCGGCGCCGCGGTGGATGTGGCTGGACGCCGACCGGCTGGTCGAGGAGGCGCTGGCCGACCTCGCCGCGGGGCGCCGCGTCTCGGTGCCGAGCAGGCGATACAAGGCGCTCGCCTTCCTGGCGCGGGCCACGCCCTCGTCGCTGCAGGCCCGCTTCCAGGGGCTCGGCCGCCGCTGAGGCAGGGCGGGCCGCTGAGGCAGAGCGGGCCGCTGAGGCAGAGCGGGCCGTTGAGGCAGGGGCGGGCCGCTGAGGCAGGGCGGGGTAGCTCGCTCAGCCCTT
>DASSVD010000124.1:0-18129 GCA_035706365.1 Nocardioidaceae bacterium | reverse complement strand
CGAGCGTTCCTGCGCGCGGCGGCCGCGGTCGGGGCGGTCGCGGCGGCCGGCGGGCTGGCCACCCGGGCGGTCGGCGCTCCCGCGGCGGTCGCCTCGCGGGCCGACGTACGCATCCCGAAGCCCGCGCAGCCGGCCCCGCCGGTGCCGCCCGGCGCGAGCCTCGAGGTGCCCGGCATCTCGCCGTACCTCACTCCCAACGCGGACTTCTACCGCGTCGACACCGCGCTGCGCGTGCCCGACGTTCCGGTCGAGGACTTCACCCTGCGCATCCACGGGATGGTCGACCACGAGCTCGAGCTGAGCTTCGCCGACCTGCTGTCGCGGCGGCTGGTCGAGCACCGGATCACGCTGACCTGCGTGTCCAACCCGGTCGGCGGGGAGTACGTCGGCAACGCCACCTGGATCGGCATCCCGATGCGCGACCTGCTCGCCGAGGCCGGGGTCCAGGCCGGCGCGGACGCGGTGAAGTCGACCAGCGCGGACGACTTCACCGCCGGTACGCCGCTGTCGGTGCTCACCGACCCGGACCGCGAGGCGATGGTGGCGGTCGCGATGAACGGCAAGCCGCTCCCGCTGGAGCACGGGTTCCCGGTCCGGATGGTCACGCCGGGCCTCTACGGCTACGTGTCGGCGACCAAGTGGCTGGTCGACCTCGAGGTCACCCGGTTCGCCGACTTCACGGCGTACTGGACCAGCCGCGGCTACGCCGCGAAGGCTCCGATCAAGACCTCCTCGCGCATCGACGTGCCGGCGTCGTTCGCCCGGATCGAGGCAGGGCGTACGCCGGTCGCCGGCGTGGCGTGGTCGCAGGACCGCGGCATCGCGCGCGTGGAGGTCCGGGTCGACGGCGGAGCCTGGCACGAGGCGGAGCTGGCCGCCCCGGACAACGTGAACACCTGGCGGCAGTGGGTCTGGTACTGGGACGCCACCCCCGGCAACCACCACCTCGAGGTGCGCGCCACCGACCGCACCGGCTACACGCAGACCTCCGAGCGCAGCCCGATCGCCCCCGACGGCTCGACCGGCTGGCACAGCGTCGACGTCCGCGTGCAGTGACGCACCCCCGGCGGATCGGCGATCTCGGCAGACCACCGGTCCAGGGACCCATCCGGGGGCCGGCTGAGCCCGAACCCCCAGCACCACAAGGGAAATCAAGGCACCACCGATCGAAGGGAAGCACCACGATGCGTTCCATCCGCAAGATCGCGATCGCCGTCGCGGCGGTCTCGGCTCTCAGCATGACCGCCGCCTGCGGCGCCGACAGCAGCGACGCCAGCTCGGACACCGCCGCCAGCGACACCAGCGCCAGCGCCTCGCAGAGCCCGGAGGACATGAGCTCCGACGACATGAGCTCCGAGTCCGAGGGCGACATGAGCGAGGACGCGGCCATGGATCCGGCCGCGAACCTGGTCGGCCCGGGCTGCGACGACTACGCCGAGCAGGTGCCGGACGGCGCCGGCTCCGTCGCCGGCATGGCCGAGGACCCGGTTGCGGTCGCCGCCAGCAACAACCCGCTGCTCACCACGCTGGTGGCCGCGGTCTCCGGCAAGCTGAACCCGAAGGTTGACCTGGTCGACACGCTCAACGGCGGCGAGTTCACCGTCTTCGCGCCGGTCGACGACGCGTTCGCCCAGCTGCCGAAGAAGACCGTCAACCAGCTGAGCAAGCCGGCCAACGCCGAGACCCTCACCTCGATCCTCACCTACCACGTGGTGCAGGGGCAGATGACGCCCGACGAGATCGCCGGGCAGACGCTGACCACCGTCGAGGGCGAGAAGGTCGAGGTCAGCGGTTCCGGCGACGAGCTGATGGTCGGCGACACCAACGTGATCTGCGGTGGGGTCCAGACCGCCAACGCCACCGTGTACCTGATCGACGGCGTGCTGATGCCGCCGAGCATGAGCTGACCCACCGACCGTTAAGGTCGAGGGTATGGGGGACCCCGACACCGACCGGCCCACGTCGCGCGACAGCGGCGTGGGCCGGCGACGTCCCGGGCTGCGCTGGTGGCAGGAGACGCTGCTGCTGATCCTGGCCGCGGTGGTCATCTCGCTGCTGGTCAAGACCTTCTTCGTGCAGATGTTCTACGTCCCGTCGGCGTCGATGCGGCCGCTGTTCGTCGACAACGACCGGATCCTGGTGGAGAAGGTGTCGTACTGGAGCGGCGGGCCCGAGCGCGGCGACGTCGTCGTGTTCAAGGACCCGGGCCACTGGCTCGGCGTGGCCCCCGAGCCGGACGGTTTCCACCAGCTGCTCTCCCTGATCGGGCTCTACCCGTCGGGGGGTCACCTGGTGAAGCGGGTGATCGGCGTCGGTGGGGACCACGTGGTGTGTTGTGACCGCAAGGGGAGGATCCGGGTCAACGGCGTACCCCTGGACGAGTCGGCGTACCTGCCGCCGGGCACTGAGCCGTCCCTGCAGGAGTTCGACGTGACGGTGCCCGAGGACAGCCTGTGGGTGATGGGCGACAACCGCTCCAACAGCCTGGACTCCCGGGCCCACCAGGAGCTGCCCAACCACGGCGCCGTCCCGGTCGACGACGTGGTCGGCAAGGTGTGGGCGATCGTGTGGCCCTGGGACCGCGCCAAGGTGCTCGACGATCCCGCGACCTTCGACCAGCCGGCGCTGACCGGCCACTGACCGGCTGACTGGTCGCCCCCGGCGAGCGCCGCCTCCGGTGGCCGTTCGGCGTGAAACGGCTGTCCTCGCGCGGCGGGGAGGACCCGATCACGCCAAGCGCGGGCCCAGCCCTCGCAGACCGGCATGAGCCGGCGGGCGAACGGGTATGAACGTCCCGTGGGTGTCGGACTCTTCCTGATGGTGATCGGCGCGATCCTCACCTTCGCCGTCGACGACGAGGTGCCCAACGTCAACCTCGCCGTGGTCGGGCTGATCCTGATGATCGCCGGTGTCGCGGTGATCCTGCATGCCCGGGCGGGCACCCACCACGAGCAGGTGGTGACCCGCGTCGACGACCCGCCGGACCCCGCGCAGCCGCCGCACGTGATCAAGGAGACAACCCGCTACCGGGACTACGAGTAGTCAGCCCGGAATGTCCGCCCGCAGGGCCGCGTTCGCACCAGTTGTCCGCCGCCCTGTCTCGGAGGTCTTCCCCATGACCACGTCTGTCTCCCCTGCCCCCGCAGCGGTACGCCGCCCCGAGCGCGCCGCCACCTCGCCCGGGGACGCGCCCGCGCCCGGGTCGTCCGCGCCGCCCGCCGCACCACCCCCGCAGCGCGGAGTCGCCGTCGTCGGCGGGGTGCTCGGGGCCGCGTTGCTCGTGCTGACCTACGCCACCGAGGGCCTCGCCCAGGCGGCGCTGCTCGCGCTCGGGCTGGGACTCGGCTTCGCGCTGTTCCACGCCCGCTTCGGGTTCACCTCGGCCTGGCGGCAGCTGGTCGCGGTCGGCCAGGGCAAGGCGCTGCGGGCACACACCCTGCTGCTGGGCGCCACCACCGTGCTGTTCGCGCCCTTCCTCGCGGCCGGGGTCAGCCCGACCGGGACCGACGTGAGCGGCTACGTCTCCCCGGTGGGCTTCGGCGTGCTGATCGGCGCCACCATCTTCGGCGTCGGCATGCAGATCGGCGGCGCCTGCGCCTCCGGCACGCTCTACACCGTCGGCAGCGGGCACACCTCGATCCTGATCACCCTGGCCGGCTTCGTGGTCGGCGCCACCGTCGGCGCGGCGCACATGGGCTGGTGGACGCAGACGCCGAACCTCGGCCCGATCAGCCTGGCCGAGGTCTTCGGCAGCACGCTGGCCGGTGTGCTCGTCACGCTGGCGGCGCTGGTGGTCATCGCAGGCGTCACCGTCCTCGTCGCGAAGCGGCGTACTCCTCCGCCGGTGGCGGCGGTGCCCACCGCCCGCGGCCTGGCCAAGGTCGTGCGCGGCTCCTGGCCGCTGTGGGTCGGCGCACTGGCGCTCGCGGTGCTCAACCTCGGCGTGCTCCTCGTCTCCGGCGCCCCGTGGGGCGTGACCACCGCGTTCGCGCTGTGGGGCTCGAAGGCGGCCGGCGCGCTGGGCATCGCCGAGCCGGGGACGTGGGCGTTCTGGTCCGGCGAGCAGGCGCAGGTGCTGCACGGGTCGGTGCTCGCGGAGAGCACCAGCCTGACCGACCTGGGCATCATCGTCGGCGCGCTGATCGCCTCCGCACTGGCCGGAGCGTTCGCGCTGCACCGCCGGATCCCGGCCCGACTCGCGCTCGGGGCGCTGATCGGCGGGCTGCTGATGGGGTACGGCGCCCGCATCGCCTACGGCTGCAACATCGGCGCCTACCTCGGCGGGATCTCCTCGCTCAGCCTGCACGGGTGGCTGTGGGGCGTGATGGCGCTGGCCGGCACGTGGGTCGGCGTACGACTGCGCCCGGCGTTCGGCCTGACCCGGCCCAAGCCCACCGACGGGGTGTGCTGAGCCGGAGCTAGGACCGGTTCGGTCCGCGCCAGGCCACCCACGCCATCGCCACGCCGAGGCCGGCGACGATCGGGCCGACCACCGCCCAGGTGGACACCCCGGTCATCGGGCTGCCCTCGACGTAGCCGAGGCCCTGGGCGGTCCACAGGCCGCCGACGACGACCATCAGCAGGCCGATGACGATGAAGCTGATGCGCACGCGTCCAGCCTGCCAGATCGGCCAGGGCTACGCGGCATTCCGCACGGTCGGTCGCTCAGGCAGGGCGCGCCGTGACGAGGGAGGCGAGCATCTCCTTCGCGCGCCGGTCCTGCCGGGCGACCGCCCTGGGCTGCAGCGCGGCGATCAGGATCGCCAGGAGCCCCGGTATCGCCGCGAGGACCAGGCAGGCGACCACCCCGGCGTCGCCCGGCCCGTCGTGGACCGCGATGCCGGCGGCGACACCGACCAGCGCGACGGCGAACGCGGTGAAGAATCCGAAGTAGATCCGGTCGCTGAGGTAGCCCTGGTGGCCGGTGAGCCGGACGCCGCCGGCGGTCTCCTCCAGGCGCGCCTTCACCACCCAGCCGGTGGCCAGCGTGGACGGCCCGCCGTACTTGCGGAGGATCAACCGGTCGTCGCGCACCTTGAGCGTGAACGCGCGGGGCAGGTCGGCCGTGGAGACCGCCGCCTGGAGGTCCTCCCGACTGCATCCGGGGAGCACCTGCTCGAACGGGGTGCGGGTGAAGAGCAGTGCCAGGCCGCCCCGGCGCGGGGTGGGCTGGGGTGCGGATTCGTGGTCAACCATCGCGACGAGGCTAGTGGCTACCCGGGCGGCGTCCCCTCGGCCCGGCCCTGCCCTGACGATCTCATAGCCACATCACGTCATGAGGTTTGGCGCTCACGGGTGGGGGCGAACCACGCGTCGAAGCGGGATGATGAGACCGCTCGTTGCTCACCGCCTGTCTCGGTCTCGGGCACCGTGGAGGAGTCATGCCGACGATCATCGTGACGCACGACGTCACCGACACCGACCGCTGGCTCTCGTCGCCGAAGCGCGAGGAGATCCTGCCCTCACTGGGTGCCAGCAACATCCGGACGTTCGTCAGCCCCCAGGACCGGACGAAGGTGGGGCTGGTCGTGGACATCGCGGACCTCGACGTTCTCTTCGCTGCACTGGAGGACCCGTCCCCCGAGCTCACCGAGGCCATGCAGCACGACACCGTCCTCCCCGAGACGATGGCGATCCTGGTCGCGTCCTGAGGTGGCGCCCTCTCGGCTCAGGACGCCTCGGCGATCGTGACGAAGAGGGTGACGGAGGCGAACAGCCGCTCGCTGCTCAGGTGCGCGAACCATGCCTGGGCCTGATCCGCCGAGAGGTACCCGGCCTCGACGGCGCGACGCGACACCCGCGCGAAGCCGAAGAGTCGGTCGGCCTCGGCGACGTCACGGAACACTGCGGTCACCGGCAGCACCCGGGCGACGGTCAGCCCATGGGTCTCACACAGTCCGGGCAGCGCGCGACCTATGCGCGAGTTCCGCACGACCCGGTCCGTGACGAAGCTCCGGTAGGCCAGCGGGATCGCCGGGTCGGGGCAGTCGATGACCAAGGTGTCCCAGTCGGGCTCGGCGAGGGCCACGACGCCGCTGGGACGCAGCACCCGGGCGATCTCGGCGACGGCCGCAGACGGGTCGGCGACGTGCTGGAGGACCCGATCCGTGTGGAGCCGGTCGACGCACCGGTCCTCGAGGCGCAGGCGATGGGCGTCCCCCTGCTCCACGCTCACTGCGGCGTACCGCGCGGCGACGCGACCCGCCTGGTCGAGCGCGGAGGTGTCCACGTCGATGCCCAACACCCGCCCGCCCGGTCCGACCTTGTCGGCGAATGCAGCCAGGTCGGCGCCCGGGCCGCACCCCAGATCCACGACGAAGGCGCCCTGCTCGACGGCAAGCTGCTCGAGCACGAGCGCCTTGTACGCCCGCCCGAGGTCGGATGCCGCCAACCGGGACAGGTAGTCATCGGGCCGATCGGACTCCAGCTTCGTCGTCATGCGCGCTGCCGCTGCCGGTACGCCGCGACCGCGTTGCGGTTGCCGCAGGTGACGGAGCAGAACCTCCTGGAGCGGTTCCGGGACAGGTCGAGGACGACGCCCTCGCACGCGTCATCGGCGCAGATGTCGAGCCGGGACATCTCGTCGGCGCGGATCACGTCGATCATCGCCATCGCCGTCTCCACGAAGATCCGGGTCGCCAGCGGTTGCTGGTTGTCGACGGCGTGCACGTGCCAGTCGTACTCGTCGTGCCGCACCAGCCGGGGCACTGCCCCTGCCTCGGCGAGCATGTCGTTGACCATCGCGACGGCCGCGTCCCGATCGGCGGTGAGCAGCCGGCGCAGTCGCAGCCGGGCTGCGCGGACGGCGTCCAGCTCGGTCCGGGTGCGGTCGCGTCGCCCGGTGTAGCGGAAGCGCGTGTAGAAGTCGTCGAGCTCCGCGATCGTGGTCAGGGTGTCGGGGGGCTCGGCGCTGTTGACCAGCGCGACGGCGGCCTGCAGCGCTTGCTCGGTGTCATAGGCAAAACGCATGTTGACAGGTTACAACATCCGGCAGTACTGTCATGAGCCATGACGGTAGTCACCCATGACAGCTCGGGGTCCGGAGCTGCCCTCGCCGGCCCCGGATCGCTCAGCGGCGTGGCCTTCGCGGTGGCCTCGGCCCTGTCGTTCGGGCTGTCCGGCACACTGGCGCGGGGGCTTCTCGACACCGGCTGGAGCCCGGGCGCGGTCACCCTGATCCGCATCGGCCTGGCCGCAGTCCTGGTGGCGCCGTTCGGCATCTTCGCGCTGCGCGGCCGGTGGCAGCTGCTGCGCCGCAACGCCGGCACGATCGTCGGCTACGGCACGTGCGCGGTGGCCGGCGCCCAGTTCTGCTACTTCTCCGCGGTCCAGTACATGCAGGTCGCGCCGGCGCTGCTCATCGAGTTCACCGCCCCCGCCGCCGTCGTGGCGTGGCTGTGGGTGCGGCACGGCCAACGCCCGAGCCCGGTGACCCTGCTCGGCATCGTCCTCGCGGCCCTCGGGCTGGTGCTCGTGGTCGGGCTGGTCTCCGGGGCGGAGGTCAGCGTGGCCGGGGTGCTGTGGGCTCTGGGTGCGATGGTGGGGTGCTCGGTCTACTTCCTGCTCTCGGCCGACAACGGCAGCGGGCTGCCGCCACTGACCCTGGCGGCGGGTGGCCTCGTGGTCGCCGCCGTACTGCTCGGCCTGCTGGCGGCCGTGGGGGCACTCCCGATGGTCCTCGCCGGCGTCCCGGCCAGCTACGACGGCGTCGAGGTCGCCTCGTGGATCCCGCTGCTGCTGCTGGGACTGGTCACCGCCGCGATGGCCTACACGCTCGGCATCGCCGCGATCCGGCGGCTGGGCTCGCGGGTCGCCTCGTTCGTCGGTCTGACCGAGGTGCTGGCCGCACTCGGCTGGTCCTGGCTGCTGCTCGCCGAGCTGCCCACGTCCGTGCAGCTGCTCGGTGCCCTCCTGATCGTCCTCGGGGTGGGTGCGGTGAAGCTGGGCGAGCGACGGGTGGCTGCGTAGGCCGGTCTCGCTCACCCTGCGGTCAGAGGACGTGGTGCCCGATCAGCTGACTGAGGTGGCGGATGTTCACGTTGCCCTTGAACTCGAGTCGCACCTTCCCGAGTCCGCTGAACCACAACTCGAGCTCCGAGTCGAGGTCGAAGGTGCCGGCGGTCTCCACGCTCCAGGCCTGGACCTTGTTCAGCGGGAGGGACGTGTAGTCCCGCTTCTTCCCGGTGATGCCCTGGACGTTGATGGAGATCAACCGCTTGTCGGTGAACACCACGGAGTCGCGCATCCCCGTGAAGGCGAGGTGCACCTGCTCGCCCTGGACCAGAAGTGAGTCCAGCTCGGCAGCGAGGGACCGCGGGTCGACCGGCCCGAGCTTGACGTAGGTTCCGTTCTGAAAGTCGATCACGCCCACGCACCCTAGGCGTGCGTGCCGCTCCGGCCGATCAGGGGCCCATCATCATCGACGGCATCGGGCTCTGACCCGGGACGGTGAGGCCGGGGAGCGCGTCCGGGGCGAGCAGCAGGGTCACGCCGAGCAGGACCAGGACGGTCGTCGTACCGATCGTCGCCGCCCGGCGCCACGGGACCATCTTCTCGACCGCGATGAGCCCGGCGACGACCGCCATCCAGGTCACGCTCATCACGCCGAGCGCGAAGAGGGAGGCCATCAGCGCCCAGCAGCAGCCGACGCACCAGGCACCGTTGCCCAGACCCATGCGGAACGCCCCCGCCCAACCGTCGCGCCACGAGCCGAGCAGCGTGCCCAAAGGGCTGCGGCACTTGCCCAGACAGACGTCCTTGAGCGGGGTCAGCTCGTAGCCGGCCGCAACCAGCAGCGTCACGCCGGCGACCTCCTGGCCGGCGTTGTCCCAGCTCAACGCCCCCTGTGCAGCCTGCGTGATGACCACCCCGATCACGAACGCGACCACCCCGGCGGCCGCCCAGGTGGCCAGGTAGCCGGCGGTGAAGGCGACATGGCGGACCCGCGACCTGCTCATCCGAGCGTACAGCGCGACGGTCGGGGCGACCGAGGGGAACATCATCGCGGCCATCATCACGACCCACACGCCCAGGAACCAGCCGAAGGCGCCCAGCGCGGTCCACGGTCCCTCGTCCATCCCGCGCATAGCCTCGGCCGTCCACCACCAGCCGAGGGCGGCCAGCGCGACGAGGGCGGCGACGATGCCGAGGTGGGCGCGGGTGGCGGCGTACGCCGGGCGGAGGCTCGAGCGCAGGTCCGCCCCTGCCTCGGTCATGGCCTCAAGCGGCCCAGGAGAAGTGCGAGGTCGACAGGCCGGTCTTGCCCTCGTAGCTGATGCCGAAGGCGTCGATCCGACTGCGTCTCGCCTCGGCCATCACCAGGTCCGACCCCACCGGGTGGAACATCCCCGCGAACCGCACCGGCTCGCCCGTCTCGACCCCGAAGGGCACGATGTCCTGCACCTGGAAGTCGATCACGTCGTCGACGCGGACGGTGTGCAGCAGCCCGTCGTCCTCGATGTCCATCTTCGCGCGCTGCACGCCGAGCATCTCGCCGATCAGCGGGGCGAGGCCGCCCATCGGTCCACCCAGCTGGCCGCCGAACACCTGGACGAGCTTGTCGAGCTGCTCGTCCGAGGCGTCCTCGTCGACGAAGACGCCGACCCGCCAGTTGCCGTCGGTCATCACCTTCGGGGTGTCGGCGATGAAGACGACCTTGCGCCCGGCCATCTCGACGCCCTCGACCGAACCCTCGCGGATGCTGAAGGCGAGGGTGGCGCGACAGAAGTCGTAGGTGGCCCCGTGGTCGAAGGAGAGGTTGCAGGGGCACATGAGCTCACAGGAGCAGGTCTCGCTGTAGCTGCCGGCCAGGTTCCAGGTCATCGCCGATCACCGTCGCCCTCACTTTCGGCCAGTGTCGCCCCGGGCCGACCGGGCGTCAACGGTTTGCGCGCAAGGCGCTGCGCCGTGGCCCGGCCGGCTCCCTGCGACACCCTCAGGGAAGGGCTGCGAATGCCTTCTTGACGTCGCGGTACCAGCCCATCGCGCGGACCGGATGCCGCCAGCGCCCCTTCATCTCGTCGTGGGCGGGCCGGTGCTCGACGTCGTCGCGGGCCGCCTCGCGCAGGTGACGATCCTGGGCCTTGATGATCTCGTCGGCGGTCTCGCCGCTGAGCTGGAGCTCGCACGGGCCACCCAGTTGGCGGCAGGTCATCGTCTTCGTTCCATCGGTGGTGTGGCTCATGGATGGGTTCTCCTCGTCTGGTCCGGCGGACGCATCGATCACGACCTATCGACACGCTGCGTGTCGATAAGTCATCGTGCCGCCTCCCGGTGCTCGTGTCAACAGCACGCGCCGTGCCGATATGCTGTCGCCATGACCAACTCACCGCCCGCACCCAGACGCCGGGGCGCCGAGCGCACCCGCGCGTTGCTCGAGGTGACCCTGCAGCTGGCGACGGAGGTGGGCTATGCCGGGCTGAGCATCGAAGCGGTCGCCCGGCGGGCCGGTGTCGGCAAGCACACGATCTACCGGCGCTGGCCCTCGATCGCGGCGCTGCTGCTCGACGCGCTCGAGGTGGTGTGGGTCAGCGACCTCGACTACCGGACCAGCCAGGACGTGCGCGCCGACCTGCGCGAGCAGTTCCTGCGCTCGAGCCACGCGCTGTCGACACCGCCGATCGGTCCGGTCTACCGCGCCGTCATCGCCGAGGCCCAAGCGGACGCGGCGCTGCGGGCCAGGCTGCACCAGCGATTCCTCGCCACCGTCGAGCAGCGGACGCTGGACCGGGTGACGCACGCCCAGCAGACCGGGGAGCTGATCGCCGACGTGGACCTGGAGTACGCCGCGGAGATCCTGTGCGGAACGCTCTACTACCGCTGGTTGCTGACTCCTCGCCCCGTCGACGAGAGCGCGATCGACGGGCTGCTGGACATGTTCATGGCCGCGTACGCCGTCGCCGCCTGAGACGGCCTGCGGAGAAGCCGATCCCCGGTGCGACCCGCTGTCAGGGCTCGGTCTGTCACAACTCGTCGCCGGCCGTCGTCTCCATGTCGAACCCATACACACAGGAGGACGACATGACCGGCACCACCCGCATCCCTGCCGCAGACATCACCGGCGTCAAGGGCGCGCTGATCAAGAGGTTCGCGAAGAAGGCCATGGGCCAGGTGCCCACCTCACTGGGCGTCTACTGGCACAACCAGAAGGTGATGATGAGCATGGCCGGCGTCGGCGGCAAGGTCCAGAAGTGGGACGCCTGCGACGAGCAGCTGAAGACCTTCGCCCACATGGCGGTGGCCGCTCGGGTCGGCTGCAGCTGGTGCCTGGACTTCAACTACTTCGAGGCCCACAACAAGAGCCTCGACCTGACCAAGGCCCGCGAGGTCCCGGGGTGGCGCGAGTCGGGCGCGTTCACGCAGCTCGAGCGGGAGGTGCTGGCGTACGCCGAGGCGATGACCGCGACCGAGCCGACGGTGACCGACGCGATGGTGGCCTCGCTGCGCGCGCAGCTCGGCGATGCCGCCCTGGTCGAGCTGACCGCGGTCGTCGCGTTCGCCAACCTGACCACCCGGACCAACGTCGCGCTCGGCATCGAGTCGGACGGCTTCGCCGCCGCTTGCGGGCTCGAGCCGCTCGCGCCTGCCACCGCCGTAGGCTCATGACCGTGGTCGAGGACCCCTTCGTTGCCCAGCGCGGGCTGCTGTTCACGGTCTGCTACGAGATGCTGGGCTCGGCCGCGGACGCCGAGGACGTGGTGCAGGAGACCTGGCTGCGGTGGGACGCGATCGGTGAGGAGGCGCGTGCCGACGTACGCGACCCGCGCGCGTTCCTGGTGCGCATGGTGACCCGCAAGGCCCTCGACCGGCTGCGCTCGGCTGCCCGGCGGCGCGAGCAGTACGTCGGGGCGTGGTTGCCCGAGCCGCTGCTGACCGCGCCGGATGTCGCCGAGGACGTCGAGCTCGCCGAGAGCGTGTCCTTCGCGATGCTCACCGTCCTCGAGACGCTGACGCCCACCGAGCGCGCGGTGTTCGTGCTGCGCGAGGTGTTCGACCTGCCCTACGGCGACATCGCCAACGCGCTCGGCAAGTCGGCCGCCGCCGTGCGCCAGATCGGGCACCGGGCGCGCGAGCACGTCGCGGCGCGTCGGCCCCGGATGGACGTCAGCCCCGACGAGCAGCAGGCCGTCGTCGAGCGGTTCCTCGCCGCGGTGACCGGTGGCGACCTGCAGGGACTGCTGGACGTCCTCGCACCCGACGTCGTGCTCGTCGCCGACGGTGGCGGTGTCGTCTCCGCCCTGGTCAACCCCGTGGCCGGAGCCAAGAAGGTCGCCAACCTGCTGCGACCGTTCAGCCGGTACGCGCCGGGGGCCAGGATCCTGCCGACGCTGCTCAACGGGGCGGTCGGCGCCCGGATCGTGGGGACCGACGACGGGTACGACACCGCGATCAGCTTCGTCATCGACGCAGGCCGGATCAGCCGCATCTACGCCATACGCAACCCCGCCAAGCTCGGCCGGATCGACGTCGAGACCTCGATCAGCCGCTAGCGGAGTGCTGTTCGCAGTCGTCTCTAAGCACGGTCATACCTCACTGAGCTGGAAGTGCTCGCCGCAGGCAAGTCGAAACGCACTGCCGACACCTTCCCGGGTCAGCGACGTCAGGACGGCGTCGGCGACCGCGAGCCCAGCGTCGTTCAGTAAACCGTCGTGCACCCCGATAACCGCGGCCGGACCGACTCGCCGTACGAACTCGATCAGGTCGATCGCCCTGAGCCAGGGTGCGTCCACCGGGGTGACCAGCACCTCGACGGGCCCGGTCGTGGTCGGGTGCTCGTCGCCGGTGATCAGGATCCGGCTGTCGATCAGGTAGCCGAGGTTCTGCGGCGCTGTGCGCTCCGGGTGCATGCGTGCATGCCGACCCCCCACGACGTCGACCTGGAAGCCTCCGACAGTACGTCGATCACCTGGACGCAGCGCCGTCACCCAGTCCGCCAGCACGGCCGAGTCCACGAGCTCGGGAAGGTCGGACGGTCCGAGAACGGGGGCCCCTACCCTGGCCGCACGTTCCAGCACCGGGCGACTGGCGTGGTCGAAGTGACCATGAGAGAGGAGTACGGCGGCACACCCGTCGAGCGGGGGCGCCTCGCCCAGAGCGCCCGGATCGACGACGATCCGGTCCGGGCCACGTTGCAGTTCCACGCAGGCGTGGGCCCGTTTGACGAGTCGGATGGGTGGCACGGACACCGGATTCATCGGTGTGACGGTCGGTCGGTGGCGGACAGTCCGATTCCGACGACCACGGTGAACACCGCTGCGGCCGTCACCAGTGGTGCCGCGGGTGCCTGCCACAAACCGTTGTGCCAGGCGATCCCGCCAGCGAGCATGAGCCCGACCGCAGGCACGAGGGCGGCCACCAACGGCCACCGCGTGTCCCGACCTGGAACCTCCGGCCCCCGCCGCGCCCGGCTCGATGCCCAGCCGGTGGCCAGCGCCAACCAGAGCGACACCAACGGAAGCAGCTGCTCCCAGGGGTCGGCCATCCATGGCTCGCCGATCCAGAGGGGTACCAGCCCCAGAGCAGCGCCGCATCCCAGCCAGAACCACGCGGGACACTCGGCGTGTTGCGCCCTGCCACGGTTCTCGTTCGTTCGCACGGTGGTCACTCCCGGGTGTCGGAGACCCAGTCAGGGTCGTCTTCGGTCGAGCGAGCGCCGACCACGCCGGCGTACAGCCCGTCCAGTGCATACATCGCGTCGCCATCGAGCACCAGCTGTAGGGAGTCGGCGTTCTCGTCGACGCGCGCCGGGCGTCGGGTGCCGGGGATCGGCACCACGGCCAGGTTGAGCTCCTTGCCTCGCTGGCGCAGCCAGGCCAGAGCAACCTGGGCTGGCGTCGCCCCGAGCTCCGCGGCGATGCCGCGCACCACCGACACCAACGCGAGGTTCGCGGTGCGCGCGCCGCCGCTGAAGCGGGCCAGACCGCCACGCCAGTCTTGGGTCAGGTCGGTGTGCGCGTCGAGCGTTCCCGTCAGGAAGCCGCGCCCCAGCGGTGCGTAGGGCACGAAGCCGACTCCGAGCTCGGCAGCAGCTGGCGCGACGTGTCGCTCCACGTCTCGGCTCCACAATGACCACTCGCTCTGCACGGCAGCGATCGGATGCACCGCACAGGCTCTCCGCAGCTCGTCGGCGGTCACTTCCGAGAGTCCCAGGTGGCGTACCTTGCCGGCATCCACCAGCCGGCCCATCGTCCCGACCACCTCCTCTATCGGCACTGCGATCTCGCGCCGGTGCAGGTAGTAGAGGTCGATCACGTCGGTGCCGAGCCTCTGCAGGCTCGCATCGCAGGCGCTCTCCACGAAGGCGCGATCGTTGCGCGTCCGCCGCGCGCAGTTGTCATCACCGACGATGCCGAACTTCGTGGCTACCGTGACCTCGTCGCGGCGCTCGGCGAGCAGCCGGGCGACCAGTCGCTCGTTGCTTCCGTCGCCGTAGACGTCAGCCGTGTCGACGAGATCAAGCCCACGGTCCAACACGTGGTGCAGCGTTCGCAGCGCCTCGTCCTCGTCGACGGGGCCGTACACCTCGGCGAGCCCCATGGCGCCGTAGCCGAGAGGCGCCGTGTCCAGGGCACCGCCAAGCCTGACGCGCTTCGGCACGACGGGCGTGTCCTGATTGATCATCCTGGTCTCCCTGCGGTCGAATGTTCGAGTCTCCGGTGACGCTGCCCCCGAGGGCGCGACCCCACCGATGCAGGATCGCGGCCATGCTCGCGCTGGTCCGGATCGCGTGGCCCACGCCCACGAACCCGCCCCTGGTGCAGGGCGACCCCCGCCGCCACGAGCAGCACCCCAAGAACCTCGACCCAGGTGGGGATCTGGGCCAGCACGAAGGCCCCGACCACGGTGGCCGTTGCGGGCAGCAGCGAGATCATCAAGGAGTAGTGGGCGCGGGCGAGTCGTCTCATCGCCAGCTGGTCGGTGACGTAAGGGATCACCGATGAGCAGACGCCGACACCGATGCTGGCTGCCAGCAGCGTCGGGTCGGTGAAAGCAGGCAACGCTGGCCCAAGGCCGAACGGGAGCGCCACGGCACCGGCGACAAGCATCGCCAGGGCAAGCCCGTCGATGCTGGTCAGCGTCCTGTTCCGTGAGATCTCGTGCCCCAGCACGATGTACGCCGCGAAGAGGACCGCGTTCCCTGCGGCGAACAGAAGCCCTATGGGCTCACTGGCGAGGTGCACGTCCGTCAGGAGGTAGACCCCTCCCACCGCCAGAACCAGCGCGGCCGCGTTCCTCAGCGTGTGCGCTCCGAGCGCCGCCAACGCGACCACGGGGAGGAACTCGATAGCCGCAACCGTCTTCAACGGCAGCGATGCGATGGCGGCGTAGAAGCACGTGTTCATTGCCGCGAGGATCCCTCCCCAGCACACCAGAGTCCGCCGGCTCTGTCGATCCAGCCGCGGCCAGGCACGCCAGGGTCGCCGCCACAGTGAGAAGATCGCGGCCGCCGACGCGATCCGCAGCCAGGCCACTCCGGTGGGCTCCACGTCGACGAACACCAGCACCGCGCACGCCGGCCCCAGGTAGTGGAAGATCGCGCCCGCGACAAAGTAGACGTGCGGCGGGACCCGGTACGGCACGCAGTCCGGGACCGACGTCGACAGGTTCAAGGGTCTCACCCCGGTAGTATCAAAGGTTCAGACCGAGTGGAACATCGGCAAACAAAGAAGTGTGGCGCCCAATGGCTACGAAATCGAAGGCAAAGCCGCCCAAAGACCTTCTGAACGCAAGTTCCGCGCTGGACAGGGTGAACCGGCGGCTGCTCGAGGAGCTCAGCGTCGACGCCCGCCTGTCGACGGCAGACCTGGCCCGCCGGGTGGGCATGTCGGCTCCCGCAGTGCGCGAGCGGCTCACGCGGCTCGAAGAGACGGGGGTGATCCGCGGCTACCGCCTCGACGTGGACCCCGCCGCCCTCGGCCTCCCGATTGCCGCTTGGGTGCGGATCCGCCCCGGCCCGGGTCAGCTCTCCCGAGTGGCCGACCTGGCACGCAGCATGCCGCAGATCTCCCAGTGCTACCGGGTCTCGGGCGAGGACTGCTTCCTCCTGCAGGTGCACGTCCCCACCATCGAGGACCTGGAGTCGGTGCTCGACGCGTTCCTGCTGCACGGGCAGACAACCAGCTCGTTCGTCGTGTCCACACCGGTCCCACCGAGAGTCGTCGGCCCGTAGCCAAGCGGAGGGGCTGTCGACACCAGGGGGCACTGCACGCCTCAGGCCGCGGCTTCCAGTGAGACCGCGACGACGACCGGCACCGCATACAGCAATGGAAACGGGATGTGGGAGTAGGCGCGGGCGCGCACGATGGTGACGACGGCGCCGGTGAAGTAGAGAACGAGGCCGACCGCGGAGGCGAGCCCGACGGCCGGCACCGCCAGGCCGACCAGCAGACCGACCGCCCCTACCGCCTTCGCCAGACCGAGCCACGGCCACCAGGCTTGCGGGACTCCGTAGTCTCGGAGGGCGTCGACCACGAACGCCTTGTGGGTCAGCAGGGAGAAGGCGGAGAAGCCCACCCATACGGCGGCCACGATCGTGACGGTGGTTGCAGCTGTGTGCATCAGGTCCTCCAGGGGCTTGGTGTTTCACGCAATCGCACGTGAGAGCCTCACGTGCTGAATGCCCGTGATCAACGGCGACTTGGGCCATGAACCGTTAACCTCGGGGTTATCGATATCGGCGGGAGAGAGAATTTCGCATGGAGTTCCGAGATCTCGAGATCTTCTTGACCCTCGCCGAGGAGCTGCACTTCGGGCGTACCGCCGAACGCCTGCACGTCTCCCAGGCGCGTGTGAGCCAGGCGATCAAGAAGCAGGAACGCAGAATCGGCGCGCCCCTGTTCTGGCGGACCAGCAGACGGGTCGAGTTGACCCCGATCGGCAGGAGGCTGCGCTCGCAGATCCAAGAGGGGTACGACCTCATCCAGCACGGGCTGTCGGAGGCGGCCAACGAGGCACAGCGCCTGCGCGGAACCATCCACCTCGGAGCGATGGGCGCGACCGGCAACCACCTGCGCGCGGTCGTCGAGGCATTCGAGGCGGACCACCCGGCCTGCGCGGTCGAGCCCGTGGAATTCCACTTCAGCGACCCGTTCACCCCGCTCCGCGCCGGCACCACCGATCTGCAGCTCATGTGGCTACCCGTCCGGGAGCCCGACCTCGCAACCAGCCCGGTGCTGATCACCGAAGGCCGCGTTCTCGCGGTCAGCACGCAGGACCCGCTAACCGCCCGGCAGAATGCGTCGCTGGAGGATCTCGGTGATCGGCTCGTCCCCGACCCTGGCGCCCTCGCGCCCGAGTATTGGATCGAGACCATGGTGCCCCACCGGACGCCCGGGGGTCGGCTGGTGCGCCGCGGACGCACCGTGCGCACATTCCACGAGATCCTCACGCTGGTCGCGGCGGGCGAGCTCGTCTGCCCCCTGAACGCACACGTCAGCAGCTACTACAGCCACCCTGACATCGCACTGCTCCCGCTCACCGACGCCCCACCCACCGAGTGGGCCCTGGTCTCGCGTGCCGCGCAGCGCAATCGGCTGGTGGACGCCTTCACCGCCACGGCGGCCAGGTTCTGCCAGCCGGGGCGGACGCTGTCGGCTCCGTCTGCGCAGTGACCGACTCGCCGCCAGGGCGTTGGCGGACCGCGGACCGTCCGTCCCGCGAGCCCTGATCGTCAGGCAGCCCACGGAGGAGCCAGGCGAGTGCCGTCGTCCAGGAGCGCCTCGATCCCCGGAGTCGTCGTGACCCACACGGTGGCGCGCGCACTGCCACCGTCCACGCGTAGCTCACTGCCGGCGGGAACGAGGAGGACATCCCCCGCCCCGGCACAGGTGGGGTGCGCGTCCACGGTGATGGTCAGGTCGCCGGAGATCACGAGCATCACCTCGTCCCTGGTTGGCCGGTGTGCGGATCCAGTCAAGCCGGGTGGAACGGTCAGGCTCCAGGCGCACAGCTCACGGCTCCCGCGGCTGGGTGAGACATAGGCGGTGAAGGTGCTGCCGTGAGCGGTGTACTCGGCAGCGGCGTCAGGCGAGATGGTCGACATTCGAGACTCCCTTGTAGTCAAGCAACTTGTCTATCTGGACAACCGTATTGACTTTTATGAGAGGCTGTCAACATGCCTCCTCTCACTGG
>DASSVD010000123.1:0-11928 GCA_035706365.1 Nocardioidaceae bacterium | reverse complement strand
CGCCACCGTGGCCCGCGGAGCCTTGGCCCGCACGGCCTCCAGCGCCTCGACCAGGGCGGGGTAGGTCTTGCGGCGGATGTCGCGCCGGAAGGAGGCGCCGTACCGGTCCCGGCACGGGCTCCCCCGGCCCAGCGTGGACAGGCCTGCGGTGCCGCACAGCAGGATCGCCTTGATGAAGACGTCGTTGTCGTTTCCGCCGATCGTCATCGTCACCAGCTCGGTGCGGCGGCGCACGGCGTCGAGCTGCGGAGCGACGCCCGGATACTGCGACGCACTGAAGTCCTTCGTCTCCGCCGCGCCGCAGGTGACGTCGGTCAACCGCGCGTCGAGCTGCTCGGCGATCACGTGCGGGTAGTTGCGGGTCGAGCGCAGACACGCCGGCGACGCCGTCGGGTCGAGCGGCAACACCCCGGAAGCGGCGCTGTAGGAGTCGCCCAGGGCGACGTACCGGAGCCGGTGCTCCCCCGCTCCCCTGGTAGCAGCCGCGGCACCCGCGGCCGGTCCCGGCGCCCCAGTCAGCAGCAGCGCGAGCGCGGTGGACAGGGTGAGGAGGACACGACGCATGGCTGCTCCCGAGGCTGGCGGGGTGAACAGCCTGCTCAACGAGTACGCCGCTCGCGCGTTATGCCCGATGTGTCGCGCCGCGCACAGCGACGCCCCCGACCGGGACGGCCGGGGGCGTCAGCAGAGGAGTGCGACGGACTGCGTAAGCCGTCGACGCATCGGTGATACCCGGACTAGTCCGCCGCATGCGGAGGGTGGAAAGTTATCCAGATCACACGCTGGCGCGGCTGGCGCAACGGATGCAGGTTCGGGCGGTCGGTCGGGCCTCGAGACGCTGAGCCGCGATCTGGCCGTCGCAGCCCTCGCAGACCCCGTAGCTGCCGTCCTCGA
Source organism: Nocardioidaceae bacterium (assembly GCA_035706365.1). Classification (GTDB taxonomy): domain Bacteria; phylum Actinomycetota; class Actinomycetes; order Propionibacteriales; family Nocardioidaceae; genus Nocardioides_C. The sequence goes on along the minus strand of DASSVD010000123.1, from coordinate 11,034 downwards.
CCCGGGCCAGGGCCGCCTCGACGTCGATCAACCGGGTGCGCAGCTGGTCGATCACCGCGGCCAGCTGCGAGCGCTCGAAAGCGATCGTGGCCCCTTCGGGGTCGTGCTCGTCGTCGGCGTTCGACCCGGCGGAGGCATCGACCATCGCCTCGAAGTCGGCGGTGGTGGCCCGCAGCCGGTCGGTGGTCTCGGCGTACTCCTGGCGAAGCCGCGCCTCGGCTGCCTCCCGCTCGTCGGCGTCGCTCACACCAGCAGCGCGGCGACCTCGGCGTCCAGGTCGACGTTGGCCGACTCCTCGCCGAGGGGAACCGAGGTCAGCATCCGCCGGATGAACGGGTACAGGTCGCTCGTGCGGCACTTCATCAATGCGATGCCGTCGCCGGAGGAGATCTCCAGGCAGACCAGCGCGTGCCCGATCGGGTCCAGGTCCGGCCACACCCGCACGTCACCACGCCCCATCGGCTTGGTGGCCCCCAGCACCAGCAGCTCCCGGGCGAACGTCCAGGTCACCTGCATCTGCTCCACGGCGAAGGTGACGTGGACGGCGTAGGGATCCTCCGACCGGTAACTGAGCTCGGCGATCACCGGCGAGGCCGAACCCTCCTCGTCGAGCAGGGTCATCGTCACGCAGTCGGTGAGGTCGTCGGAGGCGGAGTGGCTGGCGTAGGACATGCGTTCGTCGGCTCCTTGTCGGTTCTTGTCGCTCCGGACGTGCACAGCGCAGGTCGGGGCGGCCCCGAGAAGAGGTGGCTGGCAGGGGTGCGGTCGGGGGAACAGCGGCGACGAGTCGGCCGCACGACCGCGAGGACGCCTTGCGTCCGCGAGCCATCTTGGCAACCCGCGGGCTCTTGCGCGAGTCTCGGATGAGCCGGTTGTCCCGCAGTGTCCGAAAAGCCCGGGCAGCTGTGACGAGAAAAACTCTGTCACGTGGACCGGTGCTGCCCGACTTGTCCCGAACACCCGAATCGCGCTCGACCGGTGGCCGGGCACCAGGGTGCTTGGCGGCCTGGCTACCGTCGGCTGCATGGACCACGCCAGCGATGACGTCAGCGACCAGATGACCTACCGCCCGCTCGGGAGCTCCGGCCTGATGGTGTCCGCGGTGGGCCTGGGCTGCAATGCTTTCGGCACCCGGATCGATGCCGCGCAGACCCAGCAGGTGGTCGACGCGGCGCTGGACGCCGGCATCACGCTGTTCGACACGGCGGACAGCTACGGCCGCGGGGCCAGCGAGGAGCTGCTCGGCAAGGCGTTGGGATCGCGTCGCGACGAGATCGTGCTCGCCACGAAGTTCGGTATGGACATGGGCGGCGCCAACGGTCCGGACTGGGGCGCCCGGGCGTCGCGACGCTACGTGCGTACGGCGGTCGAGGCGAGCCTGCGCCGGCTGGGCACCGACCACATCGACCTCTACCAGCTGCACCAGCCCGACCTGGTCACGCCGATCGAGGAGACCCTCTCCGCCCTCGACGACCTGGTGCGAGAGGGCAAGGTCGGCTACCTCGGCTGCTCGAACTTCGCCGCCTGGGAGGTGGTGGACGCGCACTGGACCGCCACGACGGCCGGGGTGCAGCCTTTCATCACCGCGCAGAACGAGTACTCGCTCTACAACCGCAGCGCCGAGGAGGAGCTGGTCCCGGCCTGCGCCCGCCTCGGGATGAGCATCCTGCCCTACTTCCCACTGGCCTTCGGCCTGCTCACCGGCAAGTACCGCCGCGGCGAGGCGGCCCCGTCCGGCAGCCGACTCGAGGCGCAGTCCTCGCGGCTGGAGTCGGCCGACTTCGATCGGATCGAGGCCCTGGAGGCGTTCGCCGCCGAGCGCGACCGCACCCTGCTCGACGTCGCCATCGGCGGCCTCGCCGCACAGCCCGGGGTCGGCTCGGTGATCGCCGGCGCCACCAAGCCCGAGCAGGTGGTCGGCAACGCCCGTGCGGGGTCCTGGCAGCCCAGCGCCGCGGACCTCGCCGCGCTCGACGAGATCAACGGCCACCGCGCCCCTGGGATGACCCACGCCTCGTTCACCCGGCGGTAAGCGCCGACCCGGTCACTAGGCGGTTGGCGCGACCCGGTCACCCGGCGGCAAGCGGCCCGCGGCGTACGACTTGTCCGAAGCGGCCCCACTTCGCACGGCCTGTCCTGACCAGACATCCAGACCGCGGACCCGACTTTGCGGACCCTCTGGTTTCGCGCGCGGAGGGCCCGGGTAGACCGCCGCCATCGACGTCAGCTCGGGGGTTGGTTGACCAGGCTCGGCCCGGGTGGGCCGACTCCGGCGAAGGTGGCACGAAGTGAGCATGGCGAACGCATCCTCGGTGGCCGATGTCCAGGTCGACCGGCGCGAGCTGACCGCACGGCTGCTGCGCGACGCGGCCGCGACCGGCGACCCGACCGAGCGGCAGCGGCTGCAGGACGAGGTCGTGGTCCTCAACATGGGCATCGCCCGGGCGATCGCGTCGCGCTACCGCGGCAAGGGCATCGCCGAGGACGACCTGATCCAGGCCGCCTACATGGCGCTGCTCAAGGCGGCGCGCAACTTCGACCCCGGCTTCGAGCGGGAGTTCCTCTCCTACGCCATCCCCACCATCCAGGGCGAGGTCAAGCGGCAGTTCCGCGACTACGGCTGGATGGTGCGGCCGCCGCGGCCGATCCAGAAGCTGCAGGGCGAGGTCTCCGCGGCGATGGGCGAGCTGACCCACCAGCTCGGCCGCTCCCCGCGGGTCAGCGAGGTCGCCGAACACCTCGGCGTACCCGACGAGCAGGTCGTCGAGGCGCTCTCCGCCGACGGCTGCTACACGCCGACCTCGCTGGACACGCCGGTCGGCGAGGATGGCTCGAACACCCTCGGCGAGCTGATCAGCGACAGCGACCAGGACATGAGCGCCGCCGAGGCGCGGATCATGCTGGCGCCGGCGGTCCAGAGCCTGCCCGAGCGCGACCGGCAGGTGCTCTACCTGCGGTTCTTCAAGCAGCACACCCAGGCCAGGATCGCCGAGGAGATCGGTGTGACGCAGATGCAGGTGTGCCGCATCCTCTCTCGCGTGCTGACCCAGCTGCGCGGACAGCTCGACTGAGAACCTCCGGGTACGCGCCGGGAGATCCGACCCACCGCCGCAGCGTCCCGCCGGCTGCCACCGCAGACGAACCGGACCAGCGAGCCGGGGAGAGTTCAGGTTTGTCCGCGATCGGGCGGGGGTACACCGGCTCCACCGAAGCGGAGGAGGCTCCATGAACGGCTCAACCATCGTGATCGTGATCATCGTCCTGGTGGTGCTGATCGCGATCGCGGCCGCGATCTGGCTCGCGATGCGCAAGCGCAGGGAAGCGCACCGCACCCGGGCCGCTCAGCTGCGCGAGCAGGCGGCCGCCCAGTCCACCGGCGTCGAGCAGCGCGAGGCCGCCGCCCGCGAGAGCGAGGCCCGCGCCCAGGCCGCCCGCGCCGAGGCGGAGAGGAAGGCCGCCGAGGCCCAGCGGCTCGAGGCCGACGCCCGCGACAAGTCGACCACGGCAGCGGCGTACCGCGAGAAGCGCGACGAGAACCTGCGCCAGGCCGACGACCTGGACCCCGACACCAACGCCCGCGGGCGGCACGCCGCGGAGTCCGACGACCGGACCGAGGTGTCCCCCGCCGCCGAACGCACGTCCGGGCCGGTCGACTCCCCCAACACGGTCGACGAGCACCACCGCTCGACCACGACGTCCGGCGCCCCGCCGACCACCGAGCAGCCGGTCGACCCGGCGACGACCCAGGCCACCGGGGCGCCGGCTGACGGGACCGCCACCCGGCCGACCGAGCACCGGGCCGAGGAGCCCCGCCGGTAGGTCGCCGTGCGGGGAGTTCACCAGGGTATGTCGGCGAGCTGCCTCTCCCCATGGCTTACCTGCCATGGGGAGAGGGAAATCGCCTGCATACCCTGGTGAACTGCGGCCCCGAAGCGCGCCGGCGAACCGATCCGCGCTACAGGTAGAGCCCGGTCGGGCTGTCGCCCAGCCGGTCGGCCGCGACGGCGTGCAGGTCACGCTCGCGCATCACCACGTAGGACTCGCCGTTCACCTCGACCTCGGCCTTGTCGACGGGGTCGAAGAGCACCCGGTCGCCGACCTCGACGGTGCGCACGTGCGCGCCGACGGCGGCGACGCGGGACCAGGCCAGCCGACGGCCGCCCATCGCGGCGGTCGCGGGGATCACGATGCCGCCGCTCGAGCGACGCTCCCCGGAGTCGTTGTCCAGCTGCACCAGCACCCGGTCGTGCAGCATCCGGATGGGCGTCTTCTCGTTCAAAGTCAGCTCGAGACCTTCCGCACCACGACCATCAGCGTGACGACGCCGACCACCGCGCCGGCGACCTTGACGATGTTCCCGGTGCGCGGCGAGCCGTCGGGCGCCACGAAGTGCGCCTTCACCGACTCGATCTCGCGCTTGAGGATGGTCTTCGGGCTGGCCCGGTAGGTGAGCTGGTCGATGGTGGCCGCGAGCCGCTCGCGCGTGGCCTCCATCTCGCGTTCGATCGTGTCGGGCCGACGCTGGTCGGCCGGCTGCTCGGCGTGGCTCACGTCAGTCTCCTCGTCTCGGCAGCAGTCGGTCGCTGGGCTGCGCGGTCATCGGACCGAACGTTACCCGGCCGGTGCGGATCTAACCGACCGGGGATCGAAGCCGAACGGCAGTTCGAGACGGTGCGCGGCCATCAGGGCGTCGTCGGTGAGCACGTCGTACGTCGACCCGTCCGCGACGATCACCCCGCCGGAGAGCACCACCGAGCGCGGGCACAGCTGCAGCGCGTACGGCAGGTCGTGGGTGACCATCAGCACGGTCACGTCGAGCCCGGTCAGGATCTCGGCGAGCTCGCGGCGCGACGCGGGGTCCAGGTTCGACGACGGCTCGTCGAGCACCAGGATCTCGGGCTCCATCGCGAGCACCGTCGCCACCGCGACGCGGCGCCGCTGCCCGAAGGACAGGTGGTGCGGGGGGCGGTCGGCGTACTCGGCCATCCCCACCTTGGACAGCGCCTCGTGCACCCGCGCGTCCAGCGCCTCCCCGCGCAGGCCGAGGTTGGCGGGCCCGAACGCCACGTCGTCGCGCACGGTGGGCATGAACAGCTGGTCGTCGGGGTCCTGGAAGACCACGCCGACTCGGCGGCGGACCTCCTGCAGATTCGGCTTGGTCACCGGCAGGCCGGAGACCGCGACGCTGCCGGCACCCGCGGCGAGGATCCCGTTCAAGTGCAGCACCAGGGTGGTCTTGCCGGCGCCGTTGGGCCCCAGCAGCGCCACCCGCTCGCCCGGCTGCACCCGCAGGTCGACGCCGTAGAGCGCCTGGTGCCCGTCGGGATAGGCGTAGGCCAGCCCCCGCACGTCGAGCACCGGGTCGAGCCCCGTGCTGCTCGCCGGCTCCCCCGGCGTGCTCATCGTGCGCTCCCGTCATGGCTGTGCACCCGACCGGTGTGTGGCATCGTGCCGGTGTAGCCGCGCGAGACCATCGCCAGGTGCACCCGCTCGCCGCGCTCGTAGGACCGGATGAACAGCGCCCCGGCCGAGCGGGCGATCACCGGCCACTGGCGCACGTCGCGAGCGCGGAAGCCGCGCGACTCCCGGGCCACCCGCATCCGGTGCAGCTCGTCTGTGACCACGTCGAGGTAGCGGATCATGAAGCCCATGATCTGCACCAGTTGTTGGGGCACCCGCAGCCGCTCCAGGCCGTCCAGCAGGTCGCGCGGCTCGGTGGTCGCGGCCAGGGTGAGGCTCGCGAGCACGCCCAGGGTCCCCTTGGCCAGCAGCGCCCACGCGGCCAGCAGTCCCGCCTCGGACAGCGCCAGCCCGGCGACCTCGGTGCGCGGCCCGGTCGCGATGAACGGCATCAGCAGCGCGAACACCACGAACGGCACCTCGACGACGAGGCGCTTGAGCAGGTACGCCGGCGGCACCTGCGAGAAGCCGATCACCACGGCGATCACCGCGAGGTAGCCCGCGAAGGCCCACACCCACGTCGGCGGGGTGGCCACCACCAGCAGCATGAACCCGAGCAGCGCGAGCAGCTTGTGGTGCGCCGCGGCGCGGTGCACCGGCGAGTGCCCGTGGTAATGCAGCTTGTGGCCGTGCCCGGCTCCCATGACCTGGTGCCCCGGCTCAGCGGCTCTTGCGGCGTACGACGAAGGCGAGACCGCCGGCGAGGGCGAGGACCACGACCGCGCCGGCCACCCCGGCCAGGCCGCCGGCGAGACGGTCGTTGTCGACGCCGCGCGTGGAGTAGTTCGCGAAGGGGCTGTCGGCGGCGGCGTGCTCGCCTGCCGTGCCGGCGAACCCGTGGTCCTCGGCGACCTTGTTCAATCCGTCCGGGCTGGAGGAGGCGTAAAAGCTGACCACCCCGGCGAGCAGCAGCGCGACGACCAGGCCCGCGGTGATCAGCAGCCAGGTCGGCATCCGCCGGGCCGCCGGCGGCGTTCCGGCCGGGCGGTCGCGGTCCGTCTGCGTCCCGGTCACGAGCGCACCTCCTCCGGGTCGCGAACCTCCAGCGTGCGGCTGGCGAGCACGCGGCGGGCACCGTGCACGAGGTCGGGACGCACCGCGACGATGCTTCCCACGGCCAGCAGCGTGATCACCGCTTCGCCGACGCCGATCAGCACGTGCCAGCCGAGCATCGCTGTCAGCAGCGCCCCCAGCGGAACCGGTGCCTGCCCGCCGACGGCGTAGAGGCCGGTGAAGCACAGTGCGGCCACCGGCACGGAGACGAGCGCGCCGGCGGCAGCCGCCGGGGCGACCATGGCCACGCGCTTGGGCAGCAGCTGCTGGACCAGCCGGAACACCGCCCAGCCGACCACCACGGTGACCACGCCCATCAGCGTGATGTTGGTGCCCAGAGCGGTGATCCCGCCGTCAGCGAACAGCAGCGCCTGCACCAGCAGCACCACGCTCATGCACAGCACCGCTGTCCACGGGCCCACCAGGACCGCGGCCAGCGCGCCGCCGAGCAGGTGACCGCTGGTCCCCGCGCCCACCGGGAAGTTCAGCATCTGGGTGGCGAAGACGAAGGTGGCCACCAGGCCGGCCAGCGGCGCGGTGCGGTCGTCCAGCTCGCGCCGCGCGCCACGCAGGGCCACGCCGACCGCGGCCACCGCGACCGCGCCGGTGGCGACGGACGTCGGGGCGTCGAGGAATCCGTCGGGTACGTGCATGCGGCGTCCACTCCTGCGGCAGCTAGGTTTGGCGGGGCCGGCAGTTGAAGCCGGCCACCTGACAACTCTACGTTATTGCAAACCATTCGCAATAAGCGCCCACGACGAGGAGCCACGATGAGCGAGAACCGCCTCTCCCCCGGCGACCCGGCCCCGGAGTTCACCCTGCCCGCCGACGACGGCTCCACGGTCTCCCTTGCCGACCTGCGCGGCCGCAAGGTGATCGTGTACTTCTACCCCGCCGCGATGACGCCGGGCTGCACCAAGCAGGCTTGCGACTTCTCGGCCTCCCTCGGCTCGCTGCAGCAGGCCGGCTTCGAGGTGCTCGGCATCTCCCCGGACAAGCCGGAGAAGCTGGCGAAGTTCCGCGAGCGCGACGCGCTGACCATCCCGCTGCTCTCGGACCGGGACAAGGCGGTGATGACCGCCTACGGTGCCTACGGCGAGAAGTCGATGTACGGCAAGACCGTGCAGGGCGTGATCCGCTCCACCTTCGTCATCGACGAGGACGGACAGGTCGAGCTCGCGCAGTACAACGTCAAGGCGACCGGCCACGTCGCCAAGCTGCAGCGCGACCTCGGCCTCACCGCCTGAGCGGCTCCCCCGACGCGGCCGACTTAGGATGTGGCCGCGCGCCCGTAGCCCAATGGCAGAGGCACACGGTTTAGGTCCGTGACAGTGTGAGTTCGACTCTCACCGGGCGCACGTGACTCCTCCCGCCGACGGCTCCCGGGAGCCCGTGGAGATCGTGCCGTTCGAGGACCGGCACGCCTCGGGCATCGCGGCGCTGTCCACCACGGTGCAGTGGCCCTCACTGATCGACCCCGCAGTGGTCCGGCAGGTGTGCACGGCGCCCGGCTGCACGGCGTACGTCGCGGAGCTGGGCGGCACCGTCGTGGGCTGGGCCCAGGCGATGGGCGACGGCGTGCTGCAGTCCCACCTCGGCTTCGTCGCCGTCCACCCCGACCACCGGCGCCGCGGCATCGCCCGGCTGCTCGTAGTGGCCACCTTCCAGGCCACCCACACCAAGCGGATGGACCTGATCACCGACTCCGCGACGGAGTTCTACACCTCGTTCGCGCACAAGCAGATGAGCGGGTTCCGGATCTATCCCGGCGCCTGAACCGCGCCCACCCGCGGCCCGTTTGCCGCCTGCCGCTTCGGGAAACCGTCACGGAGGCACACCTTCACGACGACGGGAGCAGGCATGCGCGCAGCGGTGTACGACCAGTTCGGCGGAGCAGACGTCCTCGACGTCCGCCGGCACGACGACCCACCGGTCGGTCCGGACACCGTCCTGGTCCGCGTGCGCGCGACCAGCGTCAACCCGGTGGACTGGAAGATCCGCGAGGGCTACCTACAGGGCGCGTATCCCCACCACCTGCCGATCGTGCCCGGTTGGGACGTCGCCGGCGTGGTGGAGCAGGTCGGGCCGGCCGTGGTCACCGGCGTCAAGGAGGGCGACGAGGTCTGGGGTTACGTCCGCCGGGACGACGTGTGCTGGGGCACCGCCGCCGAACTGGTGCCCGCGCCCCAGCGCACGGTGGCGCTCAAGCCCCCGTCGCTGTCCTTCGAGGAGGCGGCCGCGATTCCGCTGGCCGGGCTGACCGCCTACCAGGCGCTGGTGGAGGCCCTGCGCGTCGACGCCGGCGAGCGGGTGCTCGTGCACGCCGCATCCGGAGGTGTGGGGCATCTGGCCGTGCAGATCGCGGCCGCACGCGGGTGCGAGGTGATCGGCACCGCGAGCCCGGACAACCACGACGCGGTACGCCGCCTCGGCGCGCACGAGGTGATCGACTACCACCAGGGTCCGATCAGCGAGCAGCTGTCCGCCCCGGTCGACGCGGTGCTCGACCTGGTCGGCGGCGAAGCGCTGTCCGACGCGCCGCGCCAGGTCAAGGATGCCTCTCGCATCGCCTCGATCGTGGACGCCAAGACCGTGCTGGAGCTCGGCGGCCGCTACGTGTTCGTGCGCCCCGAGCGGGACCACCTCGACGCCCTCGCGGCGCTGGTCGCGGACGGCCGGCTTCGGGTCGACGTCGCCCGCACCTTCCCGCTGGACGAGATCGCCGACGCGCATCGGCTCTCCGAGCAGGGCCACCCGCGCGGGAAGGTCGTGGTCACCGTCTGACGCGGTGGCGCGTTCGGCGCGAGCGGGTCGCCCCGCTCCGCTCGGAGCAGCAGGTTCACGCCGAACGGCGCCGGCGGCCCGGTGCAGCACGTGGCACGCGGGCCTCGCCTGTCGGAAATCCCGCTGGCGGTGTGTCGGCGCCCCGTGGTTGGGTCACCCCATGGCCACCGACCTCGACTACCTGACCCACCTGCGCACCGAGTCCGACCGCTTCGCGCAGGCTCTGCGCAGCGCTCCCGCTGGGGCGCGGGTGCCCACCTGCCCGGACTGGGACGCCGACGACCTGCTGTGGCACCTCGCGGAGGTGCAGTGGTTCTGGGCCGCCATCGTCCGCGACGACGTGGCCGACCCGAGCACGCTGGAGCGGGCCGATCGGCCCGCCGACCGCGACGGGCTCTTCGCCTTCTTCGCGTCGGCGTCGGCCGAGCTGCACGCGGTGCTGAGCGCGACGCCGCCGCAGGCGCCGCGCTGGACCTGGTCGAGCGAGCAGACCGCCGGCTTCACCCGGCGCCGGCAGGCGCACGAGGCGCTGATCCATCGCGTCGACGCCGAGCTGACCGCTGAGGTGGACCGGGCTCCGATGGATCCCGCGCTGAGCGAAGACGGTGTCGACGAGGCGCTGCGGGTGATGTTCGCCGGCGTCCCCGACTGGGGCAGCACCACCCCCGACCCGGATGCCACGGTGCTGGTCACGGCCACCGACACCGGGCGGTCCTGGTGGCTCACGCTGGGGCGCTTCACCGGCACCGACCCCGCCGGCGAGCATCACGATCAGGATGATCTGCTCGTCGCGGACGCAGCAGACGGCCAGGGCGCCCCGGCCGACCACACGCCCGCCGCCACCGTCAGCGGCTCGGCCGCCGACCTGGACTGCTGGCTGTGGGGTCGGCCCGCATCGAGTACCGCCGCGGTGCAGCAGGTCGGCGAGACCGCGGTGCTGCGCAGGCTCAACGCGCTGATCGGGCAGGGCATTTACTGACCGACATCCCTCGTCCTGCTCATCGCTGGCGAAGCCACTCACCCAGGTCGGCGTCGATCAACAGGGCGCGCGCTTCCGCTTCCCGCTCATCCGGGACCAGAACCCTCTGCCGGATGACTTCGATGAACCCGTCGATGCTGCTCGCGTGGCGGTCAGCGACGTGGTACGGAATCTGCGCGGCGCTCAGCAGCCCCTCGATCGCCGACAGCAAAGCGGGATCGTTCGTCCGAACCAGTTCCGCCACGCTTCTCACCCCCTGCGTCAACAGTCCCGAAGATAGCGTGCAGGCGCACCTGCCCGCAGCGACTGCGGCAGGAGCGTCCACCGACCCCTTCCGGTCCGGGCGTGGTGGAGCCCATCCCGACAAGAGCAGTGTCAGGGCGTCCGCGCGGCTACGTTCGGGCTGACCGTTAGGGTCTCCGTGTGAACACGCTGGGGGCGCAGGTCTTCGCTTTCTCCGGCATCCTGCGTTCGGAGTCCGACACCCGGCCGAATGCGGACCTGACAGATCACGCGCTGCGGCTTTGCGGAAAGGAGTCTGGTCAGCGCGTCTGCTATGTCCCCACCGCCGTGGGCGACTCCCCCGTGGCCGTCGAGTCCAAGACTCGGGAGTTCAGGGAACGGCGACCGGACGTGGTCTTCAGCGTCCTCACGTTGTTCGACAAACCAAAATGCCAGACTTCCGCAAACACCTGCTCTCGCAGGACGTCGTCTTGGTCGAGGGCGGCAGCGTCGCCAACCTTCAGGCGGTATGGCGC
>DASSVD010000122.1:0-29865 GCA_035706365.1 Nocardioidaceae bacterium | reverse complement strand
ACGGAATCGTGTCGTCCGACTACCCATCATGCCCACGCAGCACACCGTGGACGCCAGCGGCGCCAACGGTCTGAGACGGCATGGCCCGGGCGACGAACTATCTTGACGTCAAGATACACGATGTCGAGGGTTCTTTCACGTGGGCATGGGGTGGGCGGCGCGGCGGGGGCGACCGGCACCGGGCCGCCCCGCCTGCACTTCCCATGACGTCGCCCCACTTCCCCGGCGGAACTCACCGTGGGAAGCGAGGGTTCGGCATCAGACCTTGGGGAAACCGGGGCGCGCGGGGCGGTCAGCGGCGGTCAGCACCGCGACGCATTCGACGTGGTGCGTCATCGGGAACAGGTCGAAGGCGCGCAGGCGGTCCAGGTTGTAGCCGTGCTCGGTGAAACCGGCCACGTCACGGGCGAGCGCGGCGGGGTCGCAGGCGACGTAGACCACCACTCTGGGCGCCAGGGCGGCGATCGCCCGGACCACGGCGGCCCGCGCGCCGGTGCGCGGAGGGTCGAGCACCACCACGTCCGCCCGGTCACCGCAGCGGCCACGCCGCAAGGCACGGTCGACCCGGTCGCGCAGCAGTGTGACCTGCGGGAGGTCGGCGAGGTTGGCGGCCGCGTCGGCCACGGCGACCGCATCGGACTCCACCGAGACGACCTCCCCGTCCGGACCGACATCCCGCGCCAGGCCGGCCGAGAACAGGCCGACGCCGGAGTAGAGGTCGAGCGCCCGCTCCCCCGGCCGTGCCTGCGCGCCCTGCGCGACCGCGTCGGCCAGGGTGTCAGCCGCGGCCGGGTGCACCTGCCAGAAGCCGGAGCCGCTGACCTGCCAGCTGCGTCCGGCCGCGAACTCGTGCAGCACCTCGGGACCGTCGACCTCGACCTGAACCTCGCCCGGTCGCGAACCGTCGGCCTGCACCAGCCGCAGCCGCTCGCCGGTGCCGGACACGATCGCCTCCACGTACGCCGCGTCCGGCCACGTCCGGTCGGTCACCGGCGGAAGGTCGGGGTGGGCGATGCGGCAGTGGTCGACGGGGACGACCTCGTGGGATCGGTGACGCCGCAGGCCGGGTCGTCCGTCCGGGGCCACGGCGTACTGGACCCGGGTGCGCCAGCCGAGCCCGTCGCCCTGCCCCGGCACCGCAGGCACCGCCTCCACGGTGACCGGCACGTCCAGACGCGCCAGACGCTGCAGCTGCTCGCGCACCACCGCGGCCTTCAGGTCGCGCTGAGCCGGCACCGCGACGTGCTGGAAGTCGCAGCCCCCGCACCGACCGGGCCCGGCGTAGGGGCACGGCGGCTCGACCCGGTCGGGCGAGGCCTCGTGCACCCGGACCGCGTCGGCGCGCAGGAACCGCGACCGCTGCTGCCCCTCGGTGACCCGGACCGTGACCCGCTCGCCGGGCAGCGCGTGCCGGACGAACAGCACCCGACCTTCGTGCCGGGCGACCAGATGGCCTCCGTGCGCGACCGGGCCCACCTCGACCTGGTACTCCTCGCCGACCAGCGACGGCCCGCGGTCGACGGCCTCGGCCGAGCCCCTGCGCCGGGTCAACGCGACCCGCCGCGCCGGCTGTCGCGCCGGTTGTCGCGGTCGGTGCGGTTCAGCACCCGGCCGCGCCGCACGTCGCCGGCCCGCACCTGGGTGCGGGCGCGCTCCACGCGCTGCTTGGCGAACTCCGAGGACCGCAGCTGGTACGGCACCGAGGTCACCATCACCCCCGGCGTGAACAGCAGCCGGCCCTTGAGCCGCAGCGCGGTCTGATTGTGCAGCGCCTGCTCCCACCAGCGGCCCACGACGTACTCGGGGATGTAGACCGCGACCACGCCTCGCGGGTTGGCGTTGCGGATGTTGCGGGTGTAGTCGACGACCGGCTTGATGATCTCCCGGTAGGGCGAGTAGAGCACCTTCAGCGGCACGTCGATCCCCCGCTGGTCCCACTCCTCGAGCAGCTGCGCCGTGGCCGCCGAGTCGGTGTCGACGTAGACCGCCTCGAGCACGTTCGGCCGCGCGGCCTTGGCGTAGGCCAGCGCCCGCATCGTCGGTTTGTGCAGCTTGGAGACCAGCACGATGGCGTGCACCCGGGTGGGCAGCACCTGGTCGTCGGCCTCGACGACAAGCTCCCGCCCCACGTTGTCGTAGTGGCGGCGGATGCTCTTCATGATCATGAAGAAGGTGCCCATCGCGAGGATCGCGATCCAGGCCCCGGCCAGAAACTTGGTCAGCAGCACCACGACCAGCACCACCGCGGTCATCCCCAGCCCGAAGGCGTTTATCGCCCGCGAGCGCATCATCCGCCGTCGCGTCTGCGGGTCGGTCTCGGTGCGCAGGTGACGCGTCCAGTGCCGGATCATCCCGAGCTGGCTGAGGTTGAAGGACACGAAGACGCCGACGATGTAGAGCTGGATCAGCCTGGTGACCTCGGCGTCGAACGCGACGATCAGGCCGACCGCCATCAGCGCCAGGATCACGATGCCGTTGGAGTAGGCCAGCCGGTCTCCGCGGGAGGCGAGCTGACGCGGCAGGTAGCCGTCGCGGGCCAGGATCGAGCCCAGCACCGGGAAGCCGTTGAAGGCGGTGTTGGCGGCGAGCACCAGGATGATCCCGGTCATCGCCACCACGAAGTAGAAGCCTGGCGAGAAGCTGTCGAAGACCGCACGGGCCAGCTGCGACATCACGGTGTGCTGGTCGTAGCCCTCGGGCACCGGCCCGCCGCCGGGCAGCCGCAGCCGGTCCATCTCGGTCGGGTCGACGTACTTGAGGTGGGTCAGCCTGGCCAGCACGATGACGCTGATCATCATCGTGATCGCGATGGTGCCCAGCAGCAGCAGGGTGGTCGCCGCGTTGCGGCTCTTGGGCTTGCGGAAGGCGGGCACGCCGTTCGAGATCGCCTCGACGCCGGTCAGCGCGGCACACCCGGACGAGAACGCGCGCGCCAGCAGGAACACCAGCGCGACCTGGCTGATCGCACCCTCGTAGCCCTCGGCCGGCATCAGGTCGAAGCCGGCGCTCTCGGCCTCGGCCAGCCCGCCGGCCAGGTAGCTGACCAGCCCCCAGGCGCACATGCCGAGCACGGCGATCATGAAGCCGTACGTCGGGACTGCGAAGAACGTGCCCGACTCGCGCACGCCGCGCAGGTTCATCGCGGCGAGCAGCAGCACCAGCAGCGAGGCGAACAGCGCCTCGTGACCGGAGAGGAACGGCAATGCGGACGCGGCGTTCTGGATTCCGGAGGAGATCGAGACCGCCACGGTGAGCACGTAGTCGACCAGCAGCGCGGAGGCCACGGTGAGCCCGGCGTTGGGACCCAGGTTGACCGTGGCCACCTCGTAGTCGCCGCCGCCGCTCGGGTAGGCGTGCACGTTCTGCCGGTACGACGCGACCACGGTGAGCAGCACGAGCGCGACGAGGATGCCGATCTTCCACGACCAGGCGTAGTAGGTGACCCCGGTCACCGACAGCATGATGAAGATCTCGTCGGGGGCGTACGCCACCGACGACAGCGCGTCGCTGGCGAACACAGGCAGCGCCACCCGCTTGGGAAGCAACGTCTCTCCCAGCTGGGTGCTGCGCAGCTTGCGGCCCACCAGGATCCGCTTGGAAACGTCACCAACTCCCACGCACGGAAGGCTAGTCCACGCCCGGCGGGTTCCTGGACCGGCCGGCCCCACCGTCGGTGTAGCGTCTGAGCGTGCACGTCGTGATCATGGGCTGCGGCCGCGTCGGTTCGACGCTGGCGCGCGGGCTCGAGTACCGCAACCACACTGTCTCCATCATCGACAGCAACCCCGACGCGTTCCGTCGCCTGGGGCCGTCCTTCAACGGCACCAAGGTCACCGGCATCGGCTTCGACCAGCACGTGCTGGACAAGGCCGGCATCTCCGATGCCGACGCCTTCGCCGCGGTGTCGAGCGGAGACAACTCCAACATCATCGCGGCGCGAGTCGCGCGGGAGACCTTCGGCATCCAGCAGGTCGTCGCCCGCATCTACGACCCGGGGCGCGCGGAGGTCTACCAGCGGCTGGGGATCACGACCGTCGCCACGGTGAAGTGGACCGCCGACCAGGTGATCCGGAGGATCCTGCCGGCAGGCGCGGAGCCGGACTACCGCGACCCGTCCGGGACGATCCGGATCGACCAGATCACCGTCCCCGAGCAGTGGGTCGGCCAGCGCACCGTGAAGTTCCAGCTGGAGAGCGGCTCGCGGATCGCGTGGATCGACCGGCTCGGAGAGGGCATGCTGCCCACCCGGGAGACGGTGATCCAGGAGGGCGACCTGCTGCACCTGGTGATGCGCGAGGAGAACGCCGCGCGCGTCCACCAGGTCATCGACGACGGACCCGAGGAGGACTGATGCGCGTCGCCATCGCCGGCGCGGGCGCGGTCGGCCGCTCGATCGCGGCCGAGCTGATCACCAACGGGCACCAGGTGCTGCTCATCGACAAGAACCCCGCCTCCATCCAGCCCGACCGTGTGTCGCGGGCCGAGTGGCTGCTCGCCGACGCGTGTGAGATGTCCTCCCTGGAGGAGGCCCGGCTGGACACCTGTGACGTGGTGATCGCCGCGACCGGCGACGACAAGGTGAATCTGGTCTGCTCGCTGCTGGCCAAGACCGAGTTCGCCGTCCCCCGGACCGTCGGTCGGGTCAACCACCCCAACAACGAGTGGCTGTTCACCGAGGCCTGGGGCGTCGACGTGAACGTGTCGACCCCGCGGATCATGTCGGCCCTGGTGGAGGAGGCGGTCAGCGTCGGCGACCTGGTCCGGCTGTTCACCTTCCGGCAGGGCAACGCCAACCTGGTCGAGATGACGCTGCCGGAGGACTCGCCGTACGTCGGCAAGCCCACCGGGCTGATCCCCTGGCCGGAGAACTGCTCGCTGGTGACCATCCTGCGTGACGGACAGGTCTACACCCCCACGCCGGAGCAGCCGATCGAGTCCGGCGACGAGCTGTTGTTCGTCACGCCCGCCGAGGTCGAGGCGGAGCTGCAGCATCTGCTGGCGCCGGTCGAGCACTGAGCAGCGGCCGGCCCCCGGCCGGCTCAGGTCAGCCGGGGCGCCGGACCCTCGACGGGGGTGTGGTTACGCGCGAGCAGCCACACCATCGCCGCGAGCGCGGCGAGCTGCAGCGGCCACCCCATCACGATCTTGGACACCCCGAGCGCCGCGATCGCGGCGCCGCTGTCCAGGCCGTTGCTGCCCGCGAGGTAGAGCGGCAGCTGCACCGCCACCCGCAGCACGCACGGCAGCACCAGCAGCCAGCTCAGGTGGCTGCACAGCCGGACCACCTGCGGGTCCCGGTGCCACGCGGTGGGGTCGCCGGCCACGCTGCCGACCATGAACCCCACCACCGGCCAGCGCGCCAGGATGGTCACCGTGATCACCACCGCATAGCCGGCGTTGTAGAGGATGCCGGGCAGGAAGTACGCCAGCGCCTGGTCGCCGGCGTCCCCGCCGCCCCGGGCGCTACGCCAGGCGAAGAAGCCGCCGATCGCGATGCCGACCAGACTGTTGACCACGAACTGGATGCTCGAGCGCTGCACCACGCGCGCCACCAGCAGCACCACCGCGGCGGCGACGCTCAGCACGAGCGCGAGGCGGAGCTGGTGGCTGGCCAGGAAGGTGACGGTGAACAGGATCGTGGGCACGGCCGCCTCGAACATGCCGCGGCGGCCACCGAGCGCCTTGGCCAGCTGGGCGCGCACGACCGCCTCGACCGTGTCCGGCGCCACCGCCCCGGCCGCGGTCCGCTCCCCTGCCACGGGTCAGGACCTCAGCTCGTAGCGCGGGTTGAACATCACCTGGTGCAGACCCTGCAGGCCGATCCGACCCTCGACCTTGATCGACCGACCGGGCTCGATCCCGGCGATGCGACGCCGGCCGAGCCAGACCAGGGTGATCGTGCCGGACCCGTCGTAGAGCTCGGCCTCGAGCGCCGGCACGCCGCCGCGAGGACGCAGCGTCACGGTGCGCAGGCTGCCGCGCAGCTCCACGCGCTGCCGGTCTGCGGCCTCCGCAACCGGGCAGCAGCCCGCCTTCTCGGTGTCGTGCCGCAGCTCTCGTGCGTCGAGGTCCTCGTTGCTCGCCCAGCGGCCGAGACCGCGACGCAGCCGCTCCCTGACCGGTGTCATGAGTCCAGCCTAACCGCCGCTCAGGCCTGGCGCTGCTGCACCGGCTGGGCGTTCGCGGGCACCTTCAGCGGGAGCGGGTCTCCGGGAGCCATCGGCGCCTCCCCGCGCACCACGACGACCTCCCGCAGCGCGGTCTCGAGGTCGCCGTCGGTCGCCGGGTTCACCGCCGGGCGGCCGAGGAACGTCGCGCGCAGCAGCCACCGTGGTCCGCGCACCCCCAGGACGCGGGAAGGCTGGGTGGCGGCCTTCCCCTCGGGCGTGGTCACCGGCATCATCACCCGCAGCTCGGGACCGAACTCGCCCTCCTCCTCGGTGGCGGTACCGCCGCGGCGCGTGGTCTCCGCGGCGATCTCGCGCCGGATGTCGTCCCAGATGTCGCCGTTGCGGGGGGCCGCGAAGGGACGCAGCTCGAGGGCGCCCTGCGCGGTGACCAGGAGCACCGCCGAGACCTCCTGGCTCGACTCGTCGACCTGCAGCCGCAGCTCGAGCCCGTCGCGCCCGCGCACGAGCAGCCCGCCGAGGTCCACCTGGGTCGGGTCGTCCTCGTCGACAGTGACCTCGGTCAGGTCCCAGGGCCCGTTGCTGCGCCGGCCGTCGGGAACCTCGGGCGTCGCGCCCTTCGCATCGGCCGTGTCGGCGCCCGGGTCAGGCGTCTGGTCGGCTTCCTGGTCCGGCCCGGACTTCTGGCGTCGGAACTTCACTGCGTCTCCTCGTTCGGCGTCGTCGGTGCGGGGGTCGCCGGCGCGACGAATCCTCCGGTAGAACCGTAACCCCCGCTGCCGCGCACGGACTCCGGCAGGCGGTCCACCTCCACGAAGCGCGCGGTCTCCACCTGCTGGATCACCAGCTGGGCGATCCGGTCGCCGCGGGCGAGCACCACGTCCGCACCGGGGTCCAGGTTCACCAGCAGGACCTTGACCTCACCGCGGTAGCCGGCGTCCACGGTGCCCGGAGCGTTCACGATGGACACCCCGCAACGGGCGGCCAGGCCGGAGCGCGGGTGGACCAGGGCGACGTACCCCTCCGGCAGGGCCAGGCTGATCCCGGTGGGCACCAGCGCCCGCTCCCCCGGAGCGAGGCGCACGTCGGCGGTGGTGCTCAGGTCGGCGCCTGCGTCGCCGGGGTGGGCGTACGCCGGGAGCGGTACGTCGGGGTCCAGCCGCTTGATCAGGATCTCCACCATGACCGGTGACCCTAGCGAGCGGGCCGACGTCGTGACGCCGGTGGTCGCCGCGCGTGAAAGGATGGGCGCCGCCCCGCCCACCACCGACAAGCCGGCCCGGCCGCGACGTGCCGGGCCGCAGCCAGCACAGGACGAGCGAGCGAGTGACCACCGTGACCGCGCACCAGCACCAGCTCTTCGAGGAGCGCCTGCGCGTCCCGCTGCGCTGGTGGGTGCAGGCGACCATGTTCCTGGCCAGCGTCTGGCTGGCGTTCGTCGTCGCCCTGCCGGCGGCGATCGCCTGGACGGCGAGCGTGCTGCTGGCGCTGGCGTGTGGCGCGCTGTTCCTCGGCTACGGTGCCACCCGGGTTCGGGTCGCGGACGGCCACTTCGAAGCCGGTCGGGCGCGGATCCCGGTCGAGCATCTGGCGAGCCCGGTCGCCCTGGACGCCGAGACCACCCGACGGCTGGCCGGGGTGGACGCCAATGCCCGCGCCTACCTGGTGCTGCGGCCGTACCTGAAGCGGGCGGTGCAGGTCGCGGTGACCGACCCGGCCGACCCCACGCCGTACTGGTTGATCTCGACCCGGCACCCGGACGCCCTGGTCGCGGCGCTGCGGGAGGCCGACGCGGGCTGACCCCGAGACCGGCGCGAGCTGACCCGGGCCGGCGCGGCCGAGTCATGTTCGGGCGGTGGCAGGATGGGTACGCCACTACGCGAGGGGTAGGCCGGACAGCTGGCCTACACCCGCCACACCGCCCAACCGGCACGGCCGCCACCAGGAGGAACCATGGCTTCGGGCTCGAAGATCTGGACGATCTACGGACTCGCCGCGACGACCGGCGCGACGATCCTGGCGCGCAAGGCGCTGAACACGACCTGGAAGGTCTCCACCGGCAAGACCCCGCCGAAGAACCCGGCACACCCCGACGTCTCCCTCGGGGAGGCCGTGGCCTGGGCGGCGCTGAGCGGGGTGGCCGTGGGCCTGGCCCGGATGGTCGCCTCGCGCAAGGCGGCCGACTACTACCGCCGCTCGACCGGCCACCTGCCGAAGAACCTCGAGGACGTCGACGTCTGACCTCCTCCGGCGAGCGAGGTCGCCGGAGGCTGGCGGCGAACCGGCAACGGGCCGGTCCCCGGAAGGGACCGGCCCGTTGCCGTGCCGTGGGTCGTGCGTGGGACGAGGTGCCCTGGGACGGGTCGGGACTGCGCCTGCCGTCGCGTCCGTGCGGTGCCGGCGTCGCTCAGGCGCAGTCGCGGCAGATCATCTTCTTCTCGTCGGCCAGCTGGCTGCGGTGGTGCACCAGGAAGCAGCTCATGCAGGTGAACTCGTCCTCCTGGCGCGGCTTGACCTCGACCGCGAGCTCCTCGTGGGAGAGGTCGGCGCCGGGCAGCTCGAATGACTCGGCGGCCTCTGCCTCGTCCTCGTCGACCTTGCCGGAGTTCTTGTCGTGCCGGCGCGCCTTCAGTTCCTCGAGGCTCTCCTCGCCGGCTTCTTCCTCGGTCTTGCGCGGTGCGTCGTAGTCAGTCGCCATCGTCTTCCCGTCTCCTGCCCCGAAGTCACGTCGTGCGGTGCGGATTGTGCACCATGAACGCCCGGCGACGCACGCCCATTCCACGAGATGTCGCCAGCGTCACAGCCGGCACCTGGGGATACGGCCCGACCCGCCCGGTTCGGCCGCCTCAACGGCCGCACCGCGCGGCTTATTCCGGGGGGTCCGCCGCGAGGAACCCGCACTCGCGCACGAGGCCGGCGATCTCGTCGAAACCGTCCTCTGGGGCGCACAGCACCAGCATGGTGCCGCCTGCTCCGGTGCCGGTGACGACCCGTGCCCCGGCCTCGCTGGCAATGAGCGCGCCGGCGGCCATGTCCCAGTCGTTGAGGCCCTCCTCGACGAAGGCGTCCGCGCGGCCGGCGGCCACCGCGCACAGGTCGAGGGCCGCCGATCCCAGCCGGCGGATGTCGCGGACCCGGGTCACCAGCGCCGCGACCGCGGGTGCCTGGAGTGCCCGCACCTCGGCGACGTAGTTGAACCCGGTCAGCACCAGTCGCTGCGAGAGCACCACGCGCTCCCGCACCCGGAGCGGGTGTCCGTCGCAGGTGGCGCCGCCACCCAGCGTCGCGGCGTACACCTCACCGGACTGCACGTTGACCACCACGCCCGCGACGGAGCGGCCCCGATGCCGGGCCGCGATGGAGATGGCGTACTGCGGGATGCCGTAGAGGAAGTTGACGGTGCCGTCGATCGGGTCGACCACCCAGGTCACGCCGGTCTCCGACTCGGCAGAACCACCTTCCTCACCCAGGAACCCGTCGTCGGGACGGGCGCCGAGCAGCCGCTCGTAGATCAGTTGCTCGGCCGCGTGGTCCACGTCGGTCACGATGTCGATCGGGCTGGACTTGGTGGCCGCCACCTCCACGCCGCCCCGCCTCTCGCGCCGCACGAGCTCCGCGGCCTCCAGCGCGGTGGTCCGGGCCAGGTCGAGCAGGGCGTCGTACGACGGCCCGGGCGTGGGCTGCTGCGCGTCCGCCACCGCTCAGTCCTTACCGCACAGCGCCGGCCGCGGGCCGCGCGGGTTCGGACAGCACCCCGCCGGGCACACGTCCCACGACGGCGGGAGGGTGCCCACCGACGCACGCGGCACGTCCCCGGTCAGCGGCGCCTCCCCCACCCGCTCGAGGCCGGCGCGCTCCAGGGCGGCCCGCTCCAGGACCAGGTCGCGCACCATCGACACGAACCGCGGGTCCACCCCCGCGGTCGCGGCCCGGCCGAAGGCCAGCCCCAGCTTCTCGGCGGTCTCGCGGGCCTCGGTGTCCAGGTCGTAGAGGACCTCCATGTGATCGGAGACGAACCCGATCGGCACCACCACCACGGCGCGGGCCCCGGCCTCGGCCAGCTCGGTCATCCGGTCGTTGACGTCCGGCTCCAGCCACGGCACGTGCGGCGGCCCCGAGCGCGAGCAGAACACCAGGTCGGTGGCGTAGCGATGGCCGGTCTCCTGGCGGACCCGCTCGCTGATCTCGTCCGCGACGCTGAGGTGCTGGGCCACGTAGGCACCACCCTCCGGGCCGCTCCCCTCGTTCATCGCCGTCGGCACCGAGTGGGTGACGAACAGGACCCGGGCGTCGTGGCGGACGTCGTCGTCCAGGTCCGCGAGCGCCGCCAGGGTCGCGTCCACCATCGGCTCGATGAAGCCCGGGTGGTTGAAGTAGTGCCGCAGCCGGTCCAGCCGGGGCGCGCCGGCGCCGACGGCGGCGACCGCGTCGGCGAGGTTCTCGCGGTACTGCCGGCACCCGGAGTAGGAGGAGTACGCGCTGGTCAGCAGGCAGGCCGCCCGCTGCACGCCGTCCTCACGCATCTGCCGAAGGGCATCGGCGAGGTAGGGGTCCCAGTTCCGGTTGCCCCAGTAGACCGGCAGGTCCACCCCGTTGGAGGCCAGGTCCTCGCGCAGCGCGTCGACGAACGCGCGGTTCTGCGCGTTGATCGGGCTGCGCCCCCCGAAGCGGAAGTAGTGCTCACCGACCTCCTCGAGCCGCTCGCGGGGGATGCCGCGGCCGCGGGTGACGTTCTCCAGGAACGGGATGACGTCTTCTGGCTGCTCGGGCCCCCCGAAGGAGACCAGCAACAAGGCGTCGTACGGCGCGGGGTCGGCGGGCATGGACCCATCCTAGGATTGCGCGGTGCTCACCCCCTATCGGCGGGTGCTCGCCCGGCCGGGCGCGCTCGCCTTCTCGATGAGCGGCCTCGTCGCCCGGCTGCCGATCTCGATGGTCAGCCTCGGCATCGTGCTGCTGGTCGCGACCCGGACCGGCTCCTACGGGCTGGCCGGGAGCGTGTCGGCGGCGTACCTGATCGCCAACGCGCTGTTCTCGGTGTGGCAGGGGCGGCTCACCGACCGGTGGGGGCAGCACCGGGTGCTGCCGGCGACCATCGTGGTGTTCGCCGCGGCCCTGGTGGCGATGATGGCCACCGTCGAGGCCGACGCTCCCGTGCCGTGGCCGCACCTGTGCGCGGCGGTGGCCGGTGCCGCCCTGCCGCAGGTGGGCTCCTCGGTGCGGGCCCGCTGGTCCCACCTGGACCTGCCGGCGCGCGACCTGCAGACCGCGTTCGCCTTCGAGGCGGTGGTCGACGAGGCGGTCTTCATGATCGGCCCCACGGTGGTCACCGTGCTGGCCACGACGGTGCACCCGCTGGCCGGCCTCGGCGCCGCGGTGGGCTCGGGCCTGGTCGGCACGGTCGTCCTCGCGGCGCAGCGTCGTACCGAGCCTCCCGCGCACCGCCACGCGCACCGCGACCACCCGACGCGAAGGCTGGGGTGGGGGGTGCTCGGCCCGCTGGTGGTGTCCTCCTTCGGGATGGGCATCCTCTTCGGCGCCTCGGAAGTGGCCGCGGTGGCGTTCTCCGAGGAGCTCGGCGTCAAGGCTGCGGCCGGCCCGCTGCTGGCGGCGTTCGCCCTGGGCAGCCTGCTGTCCGGCTTCGTGACCGGCACCGTGTCCTGGCGGGCCCCGGTGCCGGTGCGGTTCCGGCGCGGGACGCTCGCCCTGGCGCTGGCCATGGTCCCGCTGCCGTTCGTGCCGGGGTTGTGGCTGATGGGGGCGCTGCTCTTCGTGGCCGGCTTCGCCATCTCCCCCACGCTGATCGCCAGCGTGTCCTGGGTGGAGCAGACCGTGCCGTCCTCCCGGCTCACCGAGGGGATCGCGATCCTCACCACGGGCCTGGGCGCCGGCGTCGCCCCGGGGGCGGCGCTGGCCGGGATCGTGGTCGACGCGGCCGGGGCGTCCGCCAGCTTCTGGGTGTGCACCGCCGCGGCGGCGTTGGCCGCGGCGGTCGCCTGGGGCACCGCACTGGTCCGTCGCGCCGCTCCGCGTCGCCACCTGGAGCCGTACGCCGACCGTCTGGCGCAGCTCGAGGCCGGCCGGGTCGACCAGCGGGTGCCGTCGGTGATGGAGCCCGGCCCCGACCGGCCGGAGGACGCCTGAGCCGCAACGATCAGCAGGCCAGGGCCGACCGGTCAGGTCGGAGCGGTCAGGGCCCAGCGGATCGTGCGGGTCACCGTCTCCCCCGCCGCCCGCACCAGCACCGCCTCGGTCACCGGGAGGTAGGGCAGCCACAGCTGCCGGCGCGCCCACAGCGGCAGCAGGCTCACTGCGGTCGCGGCGATCGCGCCGTAGGGGACCCGCGCGACCAGGGGCAGCGGCGGCTGGAGCAGCAGGAAGCGTGCCGCCTCCCGGGCGGCCGGGGTGGCGTGCAGCTC
Organism: Nocardioidaceae bacterium; assembly: GCA_035706365.1. Taxonomy (GTDB): domain Bacteria; phylum Actinomycetota; class Actinomycetes; order Propionibacteriales; family Nocardioidaceae; genus Nocardioides_C. The sequence goes on along the minus strand of DASSVD010000122.1, from coordinate 17,318 downwards.
CGAACGGTAGTCCTCCAGCGCGGCCCGCAGCTCCGCCTCGGTGCGGGGTGGGTCCTCCACGCCGAGGGCCTCGGCCACCCGCGCGGTGTCCGACACGTAGCCGTCCCGGCCGGCCTGGTCGAGCCGGTGCGCCCCGTAGCGCTGGTGCGCGGCCAGGAAGCTGTCGATCTCGGCCACGTGCACCCAGCGCAGCAGGTGCGGGTCGGAGGCGGCGTACGGGCGTCCGTCCGGCGCGACGCCCCGCACCGTCTCGTGGACGGCCCGGACCCGGGCGACCGCCCGCTCCGCATCGGCTGCGGTGCCGAAGGTGGTGACGGCGACGAAGTGGCTGGTGCGCGCCAGCCGGCCCCACGGGTCGCCCTTGAAGCCGGAGTGCGCCGCGACGCCGGCCATCGCCAGCGGGTGCAGCGACTGCAGCAGCAGGGCGCGCAGCCCGCCGACGAACATCGACGCGTCTCCGTGCACGGTCCGGATCGGCCGCCCTTCGGCGAACCAGCGCGGCCCCTCGGCGCCGTGGATCCGGTCGCGACGCCGCGGTCCTTCGGGGCCGGCGACGCGGGTGAACAGCCGCTCGCCGAGCCGGGAGCGGACCTGCGTCACGACGTGGGACACCACACCGTCGAGTATGCCCCGCACCACTAAGGTGCGACCCATGCGCGCGATCCCGGCCCGGAGTCCGGCACGGCCTGCGCCCCGGATCTGGCGCAGCTGGTCGGGCCTGAGCGTCGCGAGGCCAGCCCAGGTGCTCGCCCCCCGCGACCCCGGCGACGTGGTCGACGCGGTGGTGGTGGCGCGGCACGCGGGGCTGCGCGTGCGCATGGCCGGCTCCGGCCACTCCTTCACCGATGCGGCGCTCACCGACGGGCTCCTGCTGCTGCCCGAACGCCTCAGCGGGGTCACCGAGGTCGACCCGCGGGCCGGCACCGTCACGGCCCTGGCCGGTACGCCGCTGCACGTGCTCAACGCGGAGCTGGACCGGCACGGCCTCGCGCTGCACAACCTCGGCGACATCGACCGGCAGACCGTTGCCGGCGCGATCGCCACGGGGACCCACGGCACGGGTGGGCGTCACGCGTCGCTGTCGGCCCAGGTCTGCGCCCTCGAGTTGGTCTGCGCGGACGGAAGCGTCGTACGCCTCGAGGAGGGCGGGCCGCACGGCGACCTGCTGGACGCCGCGCGGGTGAGTCTGGGCGCGCTCGGCGTGGTCACCACGGTCACCTTCCGGGTCGAGCCGTCGTTCACGCTGGCCGCCGACGAGGAGGCGATGCGCTTCGACGACGTGCTCGAGCGCTACGACGCGCTGGTCGAGGACAACGACCACGTCGACCTGTACTGGTTCCCCCACACCGACCGGGTCCTGGTCAAGCGCCACAACCGCACCACCGAGCCGCCCGCGCCGCTGGGGCGGGTGCGTGGATGGGTGGAGGACGAGCTGCTGGCCAACACCGCGTTCGGCTGGCTGAACCGCGCCGGCAACGCCGTGCCACGCCTGGTCCCGCCGTTGAACCGCTTCGCCGCACGGGTCCAGGGGTCCCGCAGCTACCGCGACGCCTCGCACCGGGTGCTGGTCAGCTCGCGGCGCGTGGTGTTCAAGGAGATGGAGTACGCCGTACCCCGTGCCGCGGGCGTCCCTGCGCTCCGGGAGGTACGCGCCCGCATCGACCGGGCGGGCTGGCGGATCGGCTTCCCCGTGGAGGTGCGATGCACGCCGGAGGACGGGGCGTGGCTGTCCACCGCGTACCGCCGGCCCTCGGTGTACCTGGCCTTCCACGTCAACGCGCAGGCCGACCACCGGGCTTACTTCACCGGGGTCGAGGAGGTGCTGCGCCAGGTCGACGGCCGGCCGCACTGGGGCAAGCTGCACAGCCGGACCGCCGAGGACCTGGCGCCGGCGTACCCGCGCTTCGCGGACTTCCTCCGGATTCGCCGAAGCCACGACCCGGACGGCGTGTTCGCCAACCCCTACCTGGAGCGGGTGCTCGGCCGGTGAGCGAGGCGGTGGTCGAGCCGAGCGTCCTGCTGGTCGTCCTGGACCTGATCGGCATCTTCGTCTTCGCGATCTCCGGCGGGCTGGTCGCCGTGCGCAAGGAGCTGGACCTGTTCGGCGTGCTCGTCCTGGCGGGAGCCACCGGTCTGGGCGGCGGGTTCCTGCGCGACGTGCTGATCGGCGCCACCCCGCCGGCATCGCTGGAGGACTGGCGCTACCTGCTGGTGCCGGTGGCGGCCGGCCTGCTCACGTTCCGGTTCCACCCGGGGTTGGGTCGGATGGAGCGCCAGGTCACCCTCTTCGACGCGGCCGGGCTGGCGCTGTTCTGCGTGACCGGCGCGCTCAAGGCGCTCGCCTTCGGGCTCGGCCCGGTCCCCGCCGCGCTGCTGGGCATGCTCAGTGCGATCGGAGGCGGGATGCTGCGCGACGTCCTGGCCGGCCGGGTCCCGGTGGTGATCCGCAGCGAGCTCTACGCCACGCCGGCGCTGGTCGGAGCTGCCCTCGTGGTCGCCGGCGAGTGGCTGCGGCTGCCGACCGGCCCGGTGGCGGTCGGGGCCGCGCTGGTGTGCTTCGTATGGCGGGTGCTGGCGGTGCTGCGCGGCTGGAACGCCCCGCGTCCCGGCGGCAGCGCCAGCACCTGAGGGGGCCTGACGCTCGCGCCTCCCGCGGCCGCGTCACCGGCTCAAGTAGGCTCGCCGGGACAGGTCACCGGGCGACGACCGAAGGAGCAGCCAGGGATGCAGCACCTCACGCTCGTGAGGCTGACCGAGGACAAGAGCGCACTCGTCCTGGTCGCCGACACGGGCGAGGAGTTCACCCTCGCTGTGGACGACACGCTCCGCGCCGCCCTGCGTGGTGACCACGCTCGCCTCGGCCTCCGGGAGAAACAGATGGAAAGCGCACTGCGGCCCCGTGACATCCAGGCGCGGATCCGCGCCGGCGAGTCGCCCGAGTCCGTCGCCGACGCCGCTCAGACCTCGGTGGACCGGGTGATGGCCTACGCCACCCCGGTGCTGGCCGAGCGCGCCCACATCGCCGAGCGCGCCCAGCGCTGCTCGGTGCGCCGTCGCGGTGCCGAGGGGCCGGCCAAGCCGCTCGGCGACGCCGTCGAGGAGCGCCTGCGCGCCCGCAACATCGCGCCGGGCGCGACCGAGTGGGACGCCTGGCGCCGCGAGGACGGTCGCTGGACGCTGGTGGCGGCCTACCGCGACGGCGACGACACGCACCAGGCGACCTTCCTGTTCGACGCTCCGGGCCGTTACGTCGTGCCCGACGACGACGAGGCCCGGTGGCTGGTGGGTGAGCGCGACGCACGCGCCGGTGTACCCGACGCCGGCCCCCGCCGGCTGTCCGCGGTCGGCGACGACCAGGAGCTGCCGCTGGGCGAGGACGCGATCGGCATGGTCAGCGCCGCTCCGGTCGCGACCGCGGACGCGGACTGGATGCTGACCCAGGCGACCGACCGGCCCGAGACCTGGGCCTCGGCCCGTGCCGTCGAGCGCCCTGACCCCGAGACCGCCGACGTCACGGAGACCGCCGACACCCCCGACAGCGCCGGCGCCACGGACCCCGGCGCGGCGGCCGCCGAGGACCCGGCAGTCGCCGACGACCGGGCCGGCGAGCCGACGCTGCCGGGCACGGACCCGTCGGACGAGCCCGTCCGCCACCTGCGCGAGCGACGGGCGCACGACGACGCTGCCGCCGGCGCCACGGGTGCGTCTGGGGGACGTGGGGACTCGGGAGACTCTGGAAACTCTGGGGACTCTGGAAACTCTGCGGACTCTGCGGACTCGACGGAGGAGGCCCCACGTCAGCCGCGGCGACGCGCGACCAAGAAGAGCCGCGGCCGTGCGTCGGTCCCGAGCTGGGACGAGATCATGTTCGGCGGCGGCCGCTCCGACTGAGCGACGCGCGCCGGCGGCCCTGGACAACACAAGTTACCGTTCAGTAATCTCGCGTCCTCACCTGTCCCCGACCGCAGGCGGCTCGCATGGCCTACTTCGTCACCGGCGCCACCGGCTTCATCGGCCGTCACCTCGTCCAGGAGCTGCTCGACCGGCGCGACGGTGAGGTGTTCGTGCTGGTGCGGGAGGGCTCCCGGGCCAGGCTCGATCGGCTGGTCCGGGCGTGGGGCGCCCCCGGCCGGGTGACACCGGTGGTCGGCGACCTGACCCGGCCACGGCTGGGCGTCGGCCGCCGCTGGATCACCGCCCACCGCGGCGAGATCGACCACTTCTTCCACGTCGCCGCGCTCTACGACATGACCGCCGACGACGCCCTCAACGAGGAGCTGAACGTCGGCGGCACCCGTCAGGCGGTCGCGCTGGCCGGCGCGCTGCGGGTCGGCCGGCTGCACCACGTCTCCTCCGTCGCCGTGTCCGGCGATCACCAGGGCAGCTTCGACGAGACCATGTTCGACGAGGGACAGGGCCTCCCCTCGGCGTACCACCGGACGAAGTTCGAGTCCGAGCGCGTGGTGCGCGAGGAGTCCCGGGTCCCGTGGCGGGTCTACCGACCCGCCGTGGTGGTCGGCCACTCGCAGACCGGCGCGATGGACAAGGTGGACGGCCCCTACTACTTCTTCCCGCTCTTCAAGAGGCTCCGCGACACCCTGCCCGCGTGGCTGCCGCTGCTCGGGGTGGACCTCGGCGACACCAACGTGGTGCCTGTCGACTACGTCGCCCGGGCGCTGGACCACCTGGCGCACCTGCCCGGGCACGACGGCGAGGCGTTCCACCTGGTCAACCCGGAACCGCAGCCCACCGTGGAGGTGGTGAACAGCTTCGCCCGCGCCGCGAACGCCCCCCGCTTCGCCGTACCGGTGGATCGCCGGGTCACCGGGGTGCTCCCCGGCCGGCTGCTGCCGCGCGCTCTGCGGCCGGGCGGCGTGGGCGGCCTGGTCTCCGGGCTGCTTCGCACGCCGGGCGCGCAGCGCGGCCTCGCCGCGACCATCGGCCGGCTGGGGATCCCACCCGAGGTGCTCGGACACGTCTCGTTCCCGAGCCGGTTCACCTCCCGCCGGACCGAGCGGGCGCTGGCCGGCTCCGGGATCGCCTGCCCCGACCTGGACAGCTACGCGTCGACGCTGTGGGGCTACTGGGAGGAGCATCTCGACCGCGACACCGCCGCCAGTGGCCGGCTCCGAGCCGCGTTGAGCGGCCGCACCGTGGTGGTCACCGGTGCCTCCTCCGGGATCGGCCGGGCCACCGCGCTGCGCGTCGCCCAGGCCGGCGGGGTCCCGATCCTGGTGGCGCGCAGCAAGGACAAGCTCGAGGAGACCCGGTTCGCGATCGAGGACGCGGGCGGTACGGCGTACGTCCACGCGTGCGACCTCTCCGACCTGGAGGCCATCGACGCCCTCTGTGACCAGCTGCGCACCGACCACGAGCGCATCGACTTCGTGGTCAACAACGCCGGCCGGTCCATCCGTCGCTCGCTCGCGCTGAGCCACGACCGGTTCCACGACTTCGAGCGGACCATGGCGCTGAACTACTTCGGCGCCATCCGGCTGGTGCTCGGACTGCTGCCGGCGATGCGCGAGCAAGGCGGCGGGCACGTGGTGAACGTCAGCTCCATCGGGGTGCAGACCCATCCGCCGCGGTTCAGCGCCTACGTGGCCTCCAAGGCCGCCCTGGACGCCTGGAGCAACGTGGTCAGCTCCGAGCTGGTCGGTGACGGGATCTCGTTCACCACCGTGCACATGCCGCTGGTGCGCACGCCGATGATCGCGCCGACCCGGATCTACGACCGCTTCCCCACGATCACCCCGGCCCAGGCCGCCGACCTGGTGCTGCGAGGCCTGGTCGAGCGGCCGCACGAGATCAACACCGCCCTGGGCAACCTCGGCGCGGTGGCGCACACGGTGGCCCCCAGGACCGCCTTCCGCGTCCTCCACCAGGCCTACCAGGTCTTCCCCGACTCCCCCGCCGCCCGCGGAGCCTCGGACGCTCGCCGGGCCGACGGCACCGGAGCCGGGCCCGAGGCCGCGCCCGCTGACGACCCGGGCGCCCCCACCAACGAGCAGCTGCTGCTGGCCAAGCTGCTGAAGGGTGTCCACTGGTGACCCACCCGCCGCGCGTTCACCAGGGTATGCAGGCGAACCGGCACTTCCCACGATGAACTCGCCCCGGGAAGTGGGAGAACGCCGTGGGAAGGCCGCAGCTGGGCCGCAGCTGGGCACGCCGTGGGATGCCGCGACGGATCCTGCCCCCTGTCGTCCAGGTCACCTTCCCGGCTTTCTCAGATCCGGGCTCCTCATGCCGATGAGGGGCGCATGAGTCTGTTCGGTTCGCCCGGATGGGGCACCGCTGCTGTCCTGCTCGTCGTCGCCGTGCTCACCTGGGCGATGAGCCGGGTAGCCAACGACCGTGCGGTGCACCAGGTGGATGCCCTGCGGCGCCAGCCACTCCCCGTGCCCCGGATCGCGCTGCAGCCGATCGTGGACCTCGGCACCCGGCGGGAGATCGCCGTCGAGGCCTTGAGCCGCTTCGGTGACCGCTGCCCGACCGAGGTGTTCGCCGAGGCCCACCGCAACGGGGACGGTGCCGAGCTCGAGGCCCTGGCGCTGCGCGGTGCGTTCGAGCACCGCGCTCCAGGTCGGGTACTCAGCGTGAACGTGAGCCTCCCCGCGCTGCTCAGCCCGCAGGTCCGCGAGGTGCTGCCCGCGAACCTCAGCGGGATCATCCTGGAGATCACCGAGTACACCGACGTGGAGGACGAGCCCGCGGTCGTCGCCCTGATGGAGGAGCTGCGGGCCCGCGGCGCCCGCATCGCGGTCGACGACTGGGGCACCGGCTACTCCAACCTCGACCGGGTGCTGCGGCTGCGCCCGGAGGTGGTCAAGGTCGACGTGTCGCTGGTGCAGCACCTGGACTCGCCGTACTTCCACGCCGCCGTGCGCGCGGTGATGACCTGGGCGGAGGAGGTCGGCGCGTCGATCTGCGCGGAGGGCATCGAGACCGAGGCGCAGTGGCAAGCCGCCCAGGAGCTGGGCGTGCACACCGGCCAGGGCTACCTGTTCGGCCGGCCGGTGGTCCCGGCGTAGCCGGTCACGCGAACGGCAGCGGCTCCCCCACCATCGAGACCGCCTTGGCGCGGGCGGTGGTGAGCCGGCGCCGGTGGTGCTGGCGGCACAGCACCTCGTAGCCGACCACGACGTCCTCCCCCTCGGCGTGCTGCATGTCGCCCACCACGATCACGTCGCCCTCGATGACCATCTCGCCGTTGACGGTCCGGGCGTTGTGGGTGGCGCGCTTGCCGCACCAGCACAGCGCCTCGACTTGCAGCACCTGCATCCGGTCGGCGAGCTCGACCAGCCGGGCCGACCCCGGGAACAGCACGCTGCGGAAGTCGGTCAGGATGCCGAAGGCGAACACGTCGATCTGCAGCTCGTCGACCACGCGGGCGAGCTGCTCGATCTGCGCCGGCGTGTAGAACTGCGCCTCGTCGCAGACCAGATAGTCGATCCGGGCGCCGTGGGTCAGCGAGTCGACGACGTAGACCCAGAAGTCCAGGTCGGCAGGCACCTCGATGGCCTCGTGCTGCAGTCCCAACCGGCTCGACAGGGTCGCGGCACCGGCCCGGTCGTGGCTGGTGAAGATCCGGCCCACCCGGCCGCGTGCGGCGTGGTTGTGGTTGGTCTGCAGCGCCAGCGTCGACTTGCCGGAGTCCATGGTGCCGGTGAAGAAATGGAGTTCAGCCACGGCCGCGCATCATGCCACGAGCACCGGGACCAGCATCTCGGCGGGCGTCAGCGACCCGTGCAGCCCGACCAGCCGCGCCTCGTAGGGGAACGCCGCGGTGCTGAGCACCGCGAAGTCGCCCCGGCAGGCCACCACGACGTCGCCGATGCGGGGGCGTACGGCAGGGTCCAGGTCGCCGAACCAGCCCTGGGCCAGCGCCTCGTCGCGACGCAGCACCAGGGCCCGGTCGCCCAGCTCCTCCCGCCAGGTGGCGTGCACGTCGTCGACCGCACCGCCGCGGCAGTACAGGTGGCGGAACCGCGCCTCTCCCCCGACCAGGGCGACCCCGTCGAGCAGCTCTGCATGCTCGTCGACGTCGATCCGGGCCTGCGCCGGCGAGTCGACCATGCCGTGGTCGGCCACCACGAGCAGCCGCACCTGCGACGGGAGCTGCTCGCGCAGGTGCTCCGCGGCGGCGTCGACCATCGACAGCTGCTGGCGCCAGGCCTGCGAGGCGACGCCGTACTTGTGGCCGGTCCAGTCGAGGTCACCGTCGTACATGTAGGTCACCGACGGCGCGTGCGCCGATGCGGCCATCACCGCCGCGAGCCGCTCCCCCACCCGGTCGGCGGCGACGTACTCCGCCCCGCGGTTGCCGGCCACGGTGAGCCCGGAGCCGGCGAACTCGCGCTTGTTCACCACCGTGGTGTGCACGCCCGCGGCGGCCAGCCTCGCGAAGGCGGTCGGGTGCGGCTGCCACTCGCGGGGGTCGACCTCGCGGTCCCACTGCAGGTGGTTGAGCAGCCGACCGGTCGCCGGCACCCGGGTCGTGTAGCCGACGACGCCGTGCCCCCCGGGCGTCAGCGCGGTGCCGAGCGAGGTCAGGCTGGTCGCGGTGGTGGAGGGTACGCCGACCGTCGCGGGCGGCCGGTCGGCCAGGAGGGCGTGCAGGAACGGCGCCTCGTCCGGATGCCGGCTCAGCAGCTCGTGGCCCATCCCGTCGACGAGGAACACCACGTAGCCCTCGGCCTCCGGCAGCTGCAGAGAGGTCGGCGGCAGGTCTGCGGACACGCCCAACGCCGTGGCGACCGCCGGGAGCACGTCGCCCAGCGAGCGGTCCCGGTAGGCAGGCTGCACGAAGCCGTCGGCAGGTGCGGCCACGCTAGCGGAGCCCGGCGCCGGCATGGGTGCGCGCGGACAGCGCCTCGGCGAAGACGAGCAGCTCGGCGACCGCGTCCACGCCGTCGGCGGCCGCGCTGACCCGCAGCGAGAAGTCGTCGGAGGCGAGCATCCCGGTGTAGCCGTGGTCGGCCTCGCACTGCGGGTCCGAACAGCTCGCCGGCTCCAGGTCGATGCGCCCCATGCTTCCCCAGCCGATGGTGAGCACCGCCTCGTTGGCGCCCGGGGCCGGGATCGGGTTGCCGGCATAGCTGGCCGGATTGGCGACCATCCGGTTCACCACCACCGACCGCACGGCGCTCAGCGGCACGGCCTCGGTGGAGGTCGAGGTGTAGGGCGCGGGCAGCAGGTCGTCGGGCGGGTGCTCGTCGGTGTGGGCGAGGATCAGCCGGCTCGAGGTCAGCACCACCACGGTGACGTGGCGACGCACCTCGTTGTCCTGGTCGATGGTGGGCTCGTGGTGCACCAGGAACGCCTCGACGCCCTCTCCGGCCACCGCCGCTCGCACCGCGTCGGCCACCACGTCGGGGTAGTAGCCCGACTTCTCGATGGCGGTGCGCAGCTCCGCGGCCCGGTCCAGCCTGTTGTCCATGACTGCAGTCTTTCACGCAGCACCGACGGACCGGGCTCCTCGGTGCTGCCCGGCCTCTCGGTGCTGCGGAGCATCCCCGTGGCCCACCGCGCGGTCGGCTCCCTCAGGCGGCGAGCTCGAGCTCGACGCCGACGCCGTCCTGGGCGGGGGTGAGATGGCGCCGCAGGCCGGCGAAGAGCACCGCGGCGAGCGCGGTGCCGCCGACCGTGCAGATCACCCACACGTGCGCCAACCCGTTGCCCAGCAGCAGCCCCGCGAGCGCCGGCCCGATGATCATCGCGACGGTCCAGGTCATCCCCTGCAGCGCGTTGTAGCGCCCGCGGAGCTCCTCGGTGGCCAGGTCGTTGATCAGCGCGGGAGCCAGCGGCGCCCACAGGGTCTCGCCGAGCCCGAACAGTCCCAGCCCGAGCACCGTCATCACCACCGCGGTCGTCCCGTCGATGGCGTCGGAGAGGCCGATGACCAGCCAGGACAGGGACCAGATGAGGGCGCAGCAGGCAAGCATGCTCGTGCGCCGGCGGCCCTTGATCAGCTTCAGGGCGGCGAGCTGACCCAGCACGATCGCGGCGGTGTTCGCCCCGAACGCCCATCCCAGCCAGCGGGGAGCGACCCCGGCGACGTCCGTGGCGTAGGCGGTGAAGCCGGCCTCGAACTGCGCGTAACCGAAGGTCACCACCACCACCGAGATCGCGGTCACCCGCAGAAGCGTGCGGTCACGCAGCACGACTCCCCAGCCGGGCTGGGGACCCACCTCGCGCTCGGCGTCCTGGGGGGCCATGGCCCCGGTCCCCCGCGGCAGGCTGAGCACCACCGCGATGTAGGCGAGGTACGACGCGGCGTCGAGGAAGTACAGGCGCTGGAACGAGCTGGCGTCACCGACGTGGATCATCGCGGAGCTGACCAGGCCACCCACACCGAGCCCGGCGTTCATCAGCATGAACTGCAGGCCGTAGACCTTCTCGCGCCGCTCCTCGGGGACCAGCCGGGTGAGCATGGCGGTGGCGGCCGGGTAGAGACCGACCGTGCCCAGCGTGATGAAGGAGGCCACCAGCAGCGCGTGCCACGCGGTGCTCACGAACGCGAGCGACCCGACCCCGAGAGCCTCGGCGCTCAGGCCGACCACCATCACCGGGCGGGGACCGAACCGGTCGATCAGCGTGCCTCCCAGCGGCGAGCCCAGGAACCCCAGCAGCCCCATCCAGGCGAACAGCAGCCCCACGGTGGCGGTGGAGATGCCGCGCACCTGGGAGAGGTACACGTAGAGGAACGGCATGGTCAGCCCGCTGCCCAGCGCGGAGAAGGCGATGCCGACGAAGAGCCGGCGCACCAGGGGGTCGAAGCCGGTCGCCGGCAGGACGGGGGTACTCACGACGGAGGATTATCCGGTAAGCACCACAACGCCGCGAACGAATTACCGGTCCGGCGGGTGTGACGCCCGCCATGGCCGGCCCCACAGCTCAGTCGGACGAGCTCAGTCCGACGGGCTCAGTCCGACGGACTCAGGCGCCGCACGAACCAGTCCGAACGCGCGTCGTCGATCGGCGCGACGCGCCCGGAGGCGTTGAGCACGGTGGCACCCCGGCCCCCGGCCAGGACCAGGCCGAGCTCGATCACCGCGACCTGCGGCAGGTCGTTCTTGAGCTGGGCCAGCCGCAGCAGCAGCCGCTCGATCGCCTCGACGTCGACCTTCTCACTGCCGCGGTAGCCGAACAGCAGCGGTGCGGCCTTGATCTCACGCACCATCTCGGCCGCCTCGCCGGAGTGCATCGGCGGGATCCGGTAGGCCCGGTCCCCCAACAGCTCGGTGGCCGCACCGGAGACGCCGAAGGAGACCACCGGCCCGAACAGCGGGTCCTCGACCGCGCCGAGCGCGACGGGGATGCCCGGTGCAGCCACCTTCTGCACGATGAAGCCGGCCGTCGCCGGCTCGTCGATGATGGCGTGCATGGTGGCCCAGGCGTCGTGCATCTCCTCGGGAGTGTCGATGTTGCGCCACACGTGGGCGAGGTCCGGCCGCTGGCGCAGGTGCTCCGCGGTCGCCTTGAGTACGACGTCCCAGCCGAGCCGCTCGCCCACGTCGACGGCCTCCTCGGCACTGGCCACGGGGACCCGCTCCCACAGGTCGATGCCGTAGGCGTCCAGGACCTCGCGCAACTCCTCGAAGGTCAGCTCGCGCCCCTCGCGCGTCTCCGTCAGGATCTCGTTGACCCGACGGCGCGCCCGGCCCTCCTCCACCTCCTCGGGGGCGACCAGGACGCCTTCGGGCTTCGCGAGCCAGGCGGCGTACTCCACCACCCGGGCCAGCGCGCGCACCGCGGCCTCGGGAGCGGGATAGGAAGGCACCGAGCCGCGACCGGCGGTGCTGCCGGCGACGTCGGGCACCCGCAGCAGCTCGGGCACCCCCTCGGTGGCCAGGAACGTCGAGACCAGCGGCTTGTCGGACTGCTCGCCCACCGCTGCCAGCACGTTGGCCACCTCGACCCCGCCGGTGCTCAGCGGCGGGATGAACACCGCGACCACCGAGTCCACCTCCGGGTCGTCGATCGCCGCGTCCAGCGCCTCCTCGAAGTCCTCACCGGTCGCCTCGGCGCCCAGCGCCACCAGGTCGTGCACCTGCAGGCCGGCTGCCGCGGCCGCGTCGGCGGCGAGCAGGCCGAGCGCGTCGGAGTTGCCGACCACGGCCACCCGCGGCCCCTTGGGCAGCGGCTGGTGGGCCACCAGCTGCGCCACGTCGAACATCTCGTCGAGCGTGTCGACCTGGATCACGCCGGCCTGCCGGAACATCGCGTCCACCGCCGCCTGCGGTGCCACGGTCGAGCGCACGGTGTGCCCCATCGGCACGCCCTGGGTGGTGCGCCCGGACTTCACCGCCACCACCGGCTTGCGGCGCGAGACCCGGCGCGCGATCCGGCTGAACTTGCGCGGGTTGCCGATCGACTCCAGGTAGAGCAGGACCACCTCGGTGCTGTCGTCCTCCTCCCAGTACTGCAGCAGGTCGTTGCCCGACACGTCGGCGCGGTTGCCCGCGCTGACGAACGTGGAGAGTCCCAGACCGCGACGGGCGACCTTCTCCAGGATCGCGACGCCCAGCGCGCCGGACTGGCAGAAGAACCCGGCCCGGCCGCGTGGCGGCATCAGCGGTGAGAGGGAGGCGTTCAGCGACACGTCGGCGGAGGTGTTGATCACGCCCAGCGCGTTCGGGCCGATCAGCCGCAGCCCGTAGCTGCGGGCAAGCCCCACCAGCGTCCGCTGCCGGCGGCGGCCCTCCTCGCCGGTCTCGGCGAACCCCGAGGAGATCACCACCATCCCGTGCACGCCCTTGGCGGCGCAGTCGAGCACCACGTCCTGCACGGCGTCGGCCGGGACCGCGACGATGGCCACGTCGACGTGGTCGGGGATGTCGGCGACCGACGGGTATGCCGGCATGCCCGCCACCGCCTCGGCCGCGGGGTTGACCGCGTAGGCCCGGCCCATGTAGTCCCCGAGCACCAGGTTGCGCACCAGGGTCTGCCCGATCGTGTCCTGCCGGCGCGACGCGCCGATCACGGCCACGCTGCGCGCCTTGAAGAACCGCTCGATCGACGCGGCCTCCGCGCGGTGCTCGCGGGCCTGCATCACGGTGATCGAGGTGTCGGTGGACAAGATCGCGAACTCGAAGCGCATCACGCCGTCCTCGAACCCGCCCGCCACGTGGTAGCCGGCGTCGCGGAAGATCTGGATCATCCGCTGGTTCTCTGGCAGGACCTCGGCGACGAACTTCTTCACCTCCACCTCGCGGCCGGCCTGGGCGAGGTGCTCGAGGAGCAGCTGGGCGATCCCGCGGCCCTGATGGGCGTCCTGGACCAGGAACGCGACCTCGGCGGTCTCGCCGGTGCCGTCGGGCGGGGTGATCCGGTCGAACCGGCCCACCGCGATCATCCGGCCGGCCACGGTCAGCACGAAGGCGACGCGGTCGCGGTGGTCCACGTGGGTGAAGCGGCGTACGTCGCGCTCGGACAGGCGCGGCATCGGCGCGAAGAAGCGCAGGTACTTCGACTCGGCGGAGACCTGCTCGTAGAACTCCACGAGCAGCTGCTCGTCCGCGGGCGTGATCGGACGCAGGTGACCGGGCTGGCCGTCCCGGAGCAGGACGTCGGCCTCCCAGTGCCGGGGGTAGGCCGGCCCCGCAGTGTCGGGCGTACCCTCCGCACCGGAAGTCGGCGGAACTGTCTGTCTCGACCCGGCGCTCACCCGAGGAAATCTATCGTCCTCGCGAGGTCGGCGGGCAACCGCGGCGTGCCCCCGGCCGATCGTCGGACCGGGCAGGGGACAATGACGCCATGGCACCCCCGTCACGCAAGACCAAGCCGTCGCCTCCACCGGACGACTTCGAGGAGCACATCCTCGACATCGACGTGGGCGACGAGATGCGCACCAGCTTCCTGGAGTACGCCTACTCCGTCATCTACAGCCGCGCGCTGCCCGACGCGCGCGACGGCCTCAAGCCCGTGCAGCGGCGGATCCTCTACACGATGGCCGACATGAACCTGCGCCCCGACCGCGGGCACGTCAAGAGCGCCCGCGTCGTGGGCGAGGTGATGGGCCGGCTGCACCCGCACGGCGACGGCGCGATCTACGACGCGCTGGTGCGGATGGTGCAGTGGTGGTCGATGCGGGTGCCGCTGGTCGACGGCCACGGCAACTTCGGCTCCCCCGACGACCCGCCCGCCGCCATGCGCTACACCGAGTGCCGGATGGCGCCGCCGGCAGTGGCGATGACCACCTCCATCGACGAGGACACCGTCGACTTCAAGCCGAACTACGACAGCCGCGAGCTCGAGCCGGCGGTGCTGCCCTCGGCGATCCCGAACCTGATCGTCAACGGCGCGGCCGGCATCGCGGTGGGCATGGCCACCAACATCGCGCCGCACAACCTGGTCGAGGTGGTCCAGGCGCTGCGCCACCTGGTCACCCACCCGCACGCCTCGCTGGACGACCTGATGCGCTTCGTGCCCGGGCCGGACCTGCCCACCGGCGGCAAGATCGTCGGCCTGGACGGCATCCGCGACGCCTACGAGAACGGCCGGGGCTCGTTCAAGATGCGGGCCACCGCGCGCGTCGAGAGCGTCACCCCGCGCCGCAAGGGGATCGTGGTCACCGAGCTGCCCTACGGCGTCGGCCCGGAGAAGGTGATCGAGCGGATCACCGCGCTCGTGCGGGCCAAGAAGCTGCAGGGCATCAGCGACGTCAAGGACCTCACCGACCGGGAGAAGGGCATGCGCCTGGTCATCGAGGTGAAGAACGGCTTCCACCCCGAGGCGCTGCTCGAGCAGCTCTACAAGCTGACCCCGATGGAGGACTCCTTCGGCATCAACGCGGTGGCGCTGGTCGACGGGCAGCCGCGCACGCTGGGGCTCAAGGAGATGCTCGAGGTCTACCTCGCCCACCGCTTCGACGTGGTACGCCGGCGGTCCACCTATCGCCGGGGCAAGGCGGCCGACGAGCTCCACCTCGTGGAGGGCCTGCTCACCGCGATCCTGGACATCGACGAGGTGATCCAGCTGATCCGCTCCAGCGACAACGCCGCCGAGGCCAAGGACCGGCTGATGCAGGTCTTCGACCTCTCCGAGGTCCAGGCCGGCTACATCCTGGACATGGCGCTGCGCCGGCTCACCAAGTACTCCCGGCTCGAGCTCGACAACCGCAAGGCCGAGCTGGAGCGCACCATCGCCGAGCTCGACGCGATCCTCGAGGACGACGGTCTGCTGCGACAGGTGGTCTCCGACGAGCTCGCCGAGGTCGCCAAGACCTACGGCACGCCGAGGCGGACCATCCTGCTCGAGTCGGCCGGCACCGCGGTCTCCTCTGCCGTGCCGCTGGAGGTGCCCGACGACCCGTGCCTGGTGCTGCTCAGCTCCACCGGGTTGCTGGCGCGCACCACCTCGGCCGACCCGCTCGGCTCCGGCGGCGCCCGCAGCAAGCACGACGTGGTCACCAGCGCCGTGCACACGACCGCTCGCGGCCAGGTCGGCGCGGTCACCACCCTGGGCCGTCTGGTCCGCCTCGACGTGCTGGACCTGCCCACGCTTCCTGCCACCGCCAACGCGCCGCACCTGCGCGGCGGCGCGCCGGTCAGCGAGTTCCTGTCGCTGGAGGCGGGCGAGCGCGTGCTCACGCTGGCCTCCCTCGACGAGGATGCCCCGGGCCTGGCCCTGGGCACCCGACTCGGGGTGGTCAAGCGCGTGCGGCCCGACCACCCGAGCAACAAGGACAGCTGGGAGGTCATCCGCCTCGAGGACGGTGACGAGGTCGTCGGCGCGGTCGATCTGCGCACCGCCGAGGAGCAGCTGTGCTTCGTCACCTCCGACGCCCAGCTGCTGCACTTCGCCGCCGATCTGGTGCGGCCGCAGGGCCGCTCCGGTGGCGGCGTCGCCGGCGTCCGGGTCGCCGCGGGCGAGCACGTGGTGCACTTCGGCGGGTTCGAGGCGGGACCGGACGCGGTCGTGGTGACGGTGTCGGGGTCGAGTACGGCGCTGCCCGGGACCGAGCCCGGCTCCGTGAAGGTCGCCCCGTTCACCGAGTACCCGCCCAAGGGCCGCGGCACCGGCGGGGTGCGCTGCCACCGCTTCCTCAAGGGCGAGGACACGCTCGTGCTGGCCTGGGCGGGCAACGGTCCCGCGCTGGCGGCCGCCTCGAGCGGTGCGCCGGTCGACCTGCCCGAGCCGACCGGGCGCCGCGACGGGTCCGGGGTTCCCGCCGCCCAGCCGATCGCCGCCTGCTCCGGCCCGGCCACCACGGTCGTGCCGTGACCCGACCCGCGCCCGCACCGCGCGAGCGCCGTACCGGCCAGCGGCCAGGCGGGCGCCTGCGCGCCGCCCGCCTCGTGCTGCCGGCGCTGGTCCCCCTGCTGCTGACGGTCGCGTGCAGCGGCGAGTCCGACGACGTCGCGGAGCGCACGCCCGAGCAGGTGCTCGCCGCCGCCAAGCAGCGGCTGGACGACACCAGCGGCGTGCACGTCGCCGTGAGCACCGAGAAGCTGCCGTCAGGCGTCGCCGGGGTGCTCGGCGCGGAGGGAGTCGGACTGCACCCTCCGGCCTTCGAGGGGACGTTGCACGTAGTGGCCGAGGGCATCACCGCCGACGTCGACGTGATCGCGGTCGACGGCGCCGTCTACGCCAAGCTGCCGTTCACCGGGCGGTTCACCGAGGTGGACCCGGCCGACTACAACGCGCCCGACCCGGCGGCGTTGATGGCGCCCGAGGGTGGGCTGTCCTCGCTGCTCACCGCGGCCGAGCAGGTGGCCCGCGGGGAGCAGCGCCGCGACGGGACGAGCGTGCTGACCACGTGGACCGGCACGGTTCCCGGAGACGCGGTGGCGACGGTCATCCCGACCGCCGCGACCGGCGCCGCGTTCGACGCCAGCTTCGCGATCGACGACGATCAGCGCCTGCACTCCGCGACCCTGACCGGACCCTTCTACCCCGACGCGGACCCGGTGACCTACACCCTGGCCTTCGAGAAGTACGGCACCACCGCCACCATCACCGCCCCCTGAGCCGATGAGCAGCCGGCGCAGCGTGCTCGCACTGGCGGCCGCCGCCGTGGCGTTCGCCGCCGCCGACACCTACGTCGTCGTGCTCGCCCTGCCGGACATGATGACCGGCATCGGCCTGAGCATCGACGAGCTGCAGCGGGCGGCGCCGATCGTCTCCGGCTTCCTGCTCGGCTACGTCGCGATGCTGCCGCTGATGGGACGGATCGCCGACCTTCGCGGCCAGGTGCCGGTGCTGGCGATGTCGCTGGTGCTGTTCGCGATCGGCTCGTTCGTCACGGCGATCTCCTACGACCTGCCGAGCATGGTCGCCGGCCGCTTCCTGCAGGGCGTCGGTGGTGGCGGGCT
>DASSVD010000121.1:0-9728 GCA_035706365.1 Nocardioidaceae bacterium | reverse complement strand
GAACCTACCGTACGGCGAGCCGCCCGCGCCGGCGCGCCCCGATCAGCACCTCCTGCAGGTCGCGCAGCGGCGCACCGTCCTCGTCCAGGTGACGGCGCACCCACGTGCCGTTCGGCTCGAGCGACCAGGCCGCGGTCGTGTCGTCGAAGGCCAGGTCGAGCAGCCGGCCCACCTCCTCGACCTGGCGGGCGCCGGGCAGCGCGACCAGGGTCTCCACCCGCCGGTCCAGGTTGCGGTGCATCAGGTCCGCGGAGCCGATCCACGCCTCGGGCCGGCCGCCGCTCTCGAACCAGAAGATCCGGCTGTGCTCGAGGAACCGGCCGAGCACCGAGCGCACCCGCACCGTCTCCGACAGCCCGGGGACGCCGGGGCGCAGCGCGCAGATGCCGCGCACCAGCAGGTCGACGGGCACCCCGGCCTGTGAGGCGAGGTACAGCTCGTCGATCACCGCCTCGTCGACCAGCGAGTTCGCCTTGATCCGGATCCGCGCCGGAGCGCCCGCGGTCGCGTGCTCGACCTCCGCGCGGATCCGCGCGATCAACCCGTCCCGCACGCCGTCGGGCGCGACCATCAGGTGCTGGTAGTCGGCTTGCCGGGAGAAGCCGGACAGGTTGTTGAACAGGTGCGCGACGTCCTCGCCGATCCCCTCGTGGCGGGTGAGCAGGCCGAAGTCCTCATAGGTGCGCGCGGTCTTGGGGTTGTAGTTGCCGGTGCCGAGGTGGGTGTAGCGACGGATGCCGTCCGGCTCGTCGCGCACCACCAGCGCCAGCTTGCAGTGCGTCTTGAGCCCGACCAGCCCGTACACCACGTGGCAGCCGGCCTGCTCGAGCTTGCGCGCCCAACGGATGTTGGCCTGCTCGTCGAAGCGCGCCTTGATCTCGACCAGCACGAGCACCTGCTTGCCGGCCTCGGCGGCGTCGACCAGCGCGTCCACGATCGGCGAGTCGCCCGAGGTGCGGTAGAGGGTCTGCTTGATCGCCAGCACGTGCGGGTCCGCGGCGGCCTGTTCGATGAAGCGCTGCACGGAGGTCGAGAACGAGTCGTAAGGATGGTGCAGGAGTACGTCGCCCCGGCCGACCGCGGCGAACACGTCGACCGGCGAGGCGGACTCGACCTCGGCCAGGTCGGGGTGGGTGGTCGGCACGAACGCGTCGTACTTGAGGTCCTCGCGGTCCAGGTCGGCGATGTCGTGCAGTCCGGTCAGGTCCAGCGGGCCGGGCAGGCGCACGACCTCCGCCCGGGTCACCCCGAGCTCGGAGACCAGCAGTTCCAGGATGTGCTCGTCGATGGACTCCTCGACCTCGAGCCGCACCGGCGGGCCGAACCGGCGCCGCAGCAGCTCCTTCTCCAGGGCGGCCAGGAGGTTCTCCGCGTCGTCCTCCTCCACCTCCAGATCCTCGTTGCGGGTCACCCGGAAGGTGTGCACGGCGAGCACCTCCATGCCGGGGAACAGCCGCTTGAGGTGCGCGGCCATCACGTCCTCGAGTGGCACGAAGCGCTGCGGACCCACCGGAACGAACCGGCTGAAGATCGGCGGCACCTTGACCCGGGCGAAGTGCCCCTTGCCGGTCTCGGGGTTGCGGACCAGCACCGCGAGGTTCAGCGACAGGCCGGAGATGTAGGGGAACGGGTGGGCGGGGTCGACGGCCAGCGGGGTGAGCACCGGGAAGACCCGCTCGCGGAAGAGCTTCTTGCCGGCCTTCTGCTCCTCGCGGGTCAGCTCGGACCAGCGCAGCAGCTCGATCCCCTCGGTGGCGAGCTCGGGGATCACCTGGTCGCGGAAGAGCGCGGCGTGACGCTGCATCAGCGCGCCGGTCGTGGCCCAGATCTGGTCGAGCACCTCACGCGGCAGCATCCCGGAGGCAGCGCGTACGGCGACTCCGGCGGCGATCCGGCGCTTGAGGCCGGCCACCCGGACCATGAAGAACTCGTCCAGGTTGGAGGCGAAGATGGCCAGGAACCGGACCCGCTCGAGCAGGGGCAGCCGGGGGTCCTCGGCGAGCTCCAGCACCCGGGTGTTGAAGTGCAGCCAGGAGATCTCGCGGTCCAGGAACCGGTCCGGGAAGGCGGTCACGTCGTCGCGGGCGCCGACGTAGGGCGGCTCGACGTCGTAGGAGTCGGCGCCGGCCGGTCGCGGTGGGAGCCCGTCGTCCTGGGGCTGTGCGCTCACCCCCTCATCGTGTCACCTGCGCCTAGGATGGGGCAGATGAAGAACGTGTTCCAGAAATCGCAGGGATCCTGGGCGGCGCGACTCGAGCCCGCGGTGTTCCGCGGGCTGCTCGGGCTGCCGGTGCCGATGCAGCGCCTGCTGGCCGGACGCCCCGTCGAGCGTGACGGGCAGCGGCTGGACCCCCAGACCCAGTGGATGCTGCGGCTCCAGGGACTGGTGCGCGAGCCCGCGGTGGAGACCCTGCCTATCCCGCAGGGCCGTGTCGCGCTGGCCCGGCAGAGCGTGCTGGTCGGTGGCCGGCAGCCGATCGGCGCCACCCGGGACCTGGAGGTGCCCGGCGGGGACGGGCCGCTCGCCGCACGGCTCTACGTCCCGCGCGGTCGCCTGGGCACGGTGCGCCCGTCGCCGCTGCTGGTGTTCTTCCATGGTGGCGGGATGATCTACGGCGGCCTGGACGAGTACGACGCCCTGTGCCGGTTCCTGGCCGAGCGGGCCGACGTACGCGTGCTGTCCGTGGACTACCGGCTCGCGCCCGAGCACCCCTTCCCCGCGGCGGTCGACGACTGCTGGGAGGCGTTCGTCTGGGCCTCCGCGCACGCGAGCGACCTGGGCGCGGACCCGGACCGGGTCGCGGTCGGTGGCGACTCGGCGGGTGGCTATCTCAGCGCGGTCACCGCGATCACCGCCGCGCGCAAGGGCGTGCCGCTGCGGCACCAGCTGCTGATCTACCCGGTGACGGACATGGTCGAGGAGAGCGCGTCGCGGCGCACCTTCGCCGAGGGGTTCTTCCTCACCCGGACCTTCATGACGCTGGCCGAGCGGTCGTACCTCGCCGACGGCGACGATCCGCGCGACCCGCGGGTCTCGGTGGGGCGGGTGCCCGAGGTTCCGCACGGCCTCGCGCCGGCCACGGTGGTCACCGCCGGTTTCGACCCGCTGCGCGACGAGGGGGAGGCCTACGCCCGTCGGCTGGCCGACGCGGGGGTCCGGGTCGACCTCACCCGCTACCCCGGCTTCATCCACGGATTCGCCAACATCGTCGGGGCCGGCCGCAGCACCCGCGCGGCGATGGAGGAGGTCGCCGCGAAGCTCTGCGCGGCGCTCGCGCCCTAGTCCTCCGCGGCGGGCGGGGGTCCGGAGCCGCTGGCTAGGCGGCGGCCCGGTGGTAGCGCACGTGGGTGTCCTCGTCGGCGTGGGTGAAGCCCAGCCCCTGGTACGTCGCGACGGCTGCGGCGTTGTCGGACTCGACGTAGAGGATCACCTCGCCGAGGCCGCTGTCGGCGAGGTGTCGCAGGCCCGCGAGGGTGAGGAGCCGGCCGAGTCCGATGCCCTGCGCGGTGGGCGAGACGCCGACGACGTACACCTCGCCGTGCGCCGGTGCGTCCTGCGTCTCGGGGTGGACCTTGGTCCAGTGGAAACCGAGCACCGTGCCGTCCGCGTCCACGGCCAGGAAGAGGCCCGCCGGGTCGAACCAGTCCTCGCCCATCCGTTGGTCGAGGTCGGCGCGGGTGAGCCGCCCCTGCTCCGGGTGGTGGACGAAGGCGGCCGCGTTGACCTCGAGCAGCGCGTCCTCGTCGTGGCCGGGTCGGAAGGTGCGCAGGTCGACGGCGACGCCGGTCGGCTCGTGCGGGGGGAGGGGCAGCTCGGGCAGGTCCGGCAGCTCGCTGCCGTGGCCGGTCATGGCGCGTCGCATCACCCACAGGTCCCGCTGGCGCTGCAGCCCGCAGCGCTCGGCGAGGACGGCGGCGCCGGGGTGGTTGCCGTGCGACCAGGCGGAGAGCTCGGCGGACGGGTACGCCGCGAGCACCGCGTCGGCCAGCGCCCGGCCGCTGCCCGCGCGACGCCGCTCCGGGTCGACGACCAGGTCCACCTCCAGCGGGCCGGCGGAGGTCCCGTCGCCGTCGGCGCCCTGCCCTCGCACCAGGGCGAACCCGGTCAGCTCCGCGGTGCCCGGGCCGGAGATCCACAGCGCGGCGCCGGCCAGGGCGTCGTGCTGCAGCGCGAGCCGCGCGGCCTCGTCGAGCGGGCTGGTCCGGTCGTGGCTGGAGGCGGCGCCGACGAGGCGGCGTACTCCCGCGGCCACCGGGTGTTGGGCAGCGTGCCGGCCCCAGGCGAAGTCCTCCGGGCGGAGCTGGGTCGCGTCGATGCGATGGGCGGCGGTGTCGGAGGTCACCTGTTCACCCTAGGCACGCGTGCATAGACCTGTCCGGGGTGGGCACGATGTCCGACATGACCGTACTCATCCTGGCTGCCGTCTGCTGCGTTCCGCTGGTCGCGCTGGGAGTCCTGCTCGCACTGTCCTGGCTCGAGGACGGGATGATCGCTCAGGCGTCGACGCCCGCGCGGTCGGCCGACTCCTTGGGCGGCAGCACGAACCGGTAACCCACGTTGCGCACCGTCCCGATCAGCGTCTCGTGCTCGGGGCCGAGTTTGGCGCGCAGCCGCCGCACGTGCACGTCGACGGTGCGGGTGCCGCCGAAGTAGTCGTAGCCCCACACCTCCTGCAGCAGCTGCTCCCGGGTGAACACCCGCCCCGGGTGCTGGGCGAGGTACTTCAGCAGCTCGAACTCCTTGAAGGTCAGGTCCAGGGTCCGCTTGCCCAGCCTGGCGGTGTACGCCGCCTCGTCCACGACCACCTCGCCCGAGCGGATCAGGTGCGCGTCCGGGTCGTCCGGCTCCGCCCCCGCGCTGATCCGGCCGAGCGCCAGCCGCAGCCGCGCCTCCACCTCCGCCGGCCCGGCGGTGTGCAGCAGCACGTCGTCCATCCCCCAGTCCTGGGTCACGACGGCGAGACCGCCCTCCGTGACGACCAGCAGCAACGGCGCGGTCGAGCCGGTGGTGCGGATCAGCCGGCACAGGTCCCGTGCACGGGCCAGGTCGCGGCGGCCGTCGACGAGCACCGCGTCCGGGTCGCTCGCGTCGAGCAGCGCGCTGCCCTCTGCCGGCAGGATCCGGACCTGGTGCGGCAGCAGGGTGAGCGCGGGCAGCACCTCGGCGGAGGGCTGCAGGGCGCTGGTGAGCAGCAGCAGGGTGCCCACGGCACCTCCTCGTGGCGGGGCGGGGCTGCGGGGCTCGCCGTTGAGCGCCCGTGCCGCCGCCGGTCCGGCGGGCTGCGCGTATGCGGCAGGATAGCGGACATGAGCGGCGTACCTTCCGATGAGCCGACCGGTGACCAGGCCTCTCGCGGCGCCGACACCGGCCGGGTGACCGTGCGCTACTGGGCCGGTGCCCGGGCCGCCGCGGGCGTGCCGACGGACACGCTGGAGGTGTCCGGACCGGTCTCGGTCGCGGAGGTGGTCGAGCGGGTGCGCGCGCTGCACACCGACAGTCCGCGCTTCGCCGACGTGGTCGCGGTCTGCTCGGTGCTGATCGGCGAGAAGCCGCTGGGTGGAGCCGACCCGGCGCAGGTCCAGGTGGCCCCGGGCGAGGTCGTCGAGCTGTTGCCGCCGTTCGCCGGCGGGTGAGCCTTCGGGTCCGGTCCGGGAATGTCCGACACCGTCCGGCGGTTGCAGCAGGTATGACCGAAGGTGTCTGGGTGCTGGTGGTGGCCGTCGCGGCCGCGAGTGCGTTCGGCGCGTACCGCGCGTTCCGCGACGGACGCTTCGCCGGCACTCGTACGCCGGCCACTGCGCCGGCCACTGAGCCGGCGACTGCGCCCGCCGGTCGCGAGACCAGCGCCGATCGGCCCGGTTTCGAGCGTGCTGAGTTGGCCCGCTTCGGCCAGCCGGGGGAGCGGGCCACGCTGCTGCAGTTCTCCTCCGCCTTCTGCGCGCCGTGCCGTGCGACCCGCCGCGTGCTGGCCGACGTCGCCGGGACGGTCCCCGGCGTCACGCACGTCGAGGTCGACGCCGAGCAGCACCTGGACCTGGTGCGGCGGGTCGGGGTGACCCGCACGCCGACGACGCTGATCCTCGACGCCGACGGACGCGAGCTCACCCGGGCCGCCGGTGCGCCGACGAAGCAGGCCGTGCTGACCGGCCTGGCGGCGGTGATCGACCGGTGACGCCACCTGTCCAGAATGTGGGCCGACCGTCCGCGATGCGAGACGCGCGTTTCCTTGAAGCGGCAACCCCGGCCTACGGTGTACCCATGCTCTCGACCTGGCTGACCAAGCGACGCGCGGTGGACCACTGCCGCGTGCGCTCGTCGCTGTGTCGAATGTCCTGACGGGCCGTCCTTCCCGACTCACCCGGTCCGCGCACTGAGTTGCGCGCTGTCCCGTGACCGGCGTCGTGCGACGGCCCCTCGCGGCCCTTCGGTCGGCTGTGCCTCCGTTACGCACGTGCACAGCCGACCCGAGTGGCACCGCAGCCTTTCCCGCCAGGACCCCGATGAGACGAGAGCGACTCCGATGGCTTCCCAGATCGACCCGCGCGGACCGCGCTTCGCGGCGACGCTCACCACGATGGTGCTCGCCGCCGTGCTGCTGACCTACCCGTCACCGCTGGCGGTGGGTCTGCTCGCCGCGCAGACGGCGTTCTTCGCCCTCGGCGCGGTCGGCGGGGTGCAGCGGACGCCGTACTCCTGGCTCTTCCGTCGTCTGGTCCGACCCCACCTGGCCGCGCCGACCGAGCTCGAGGATGCCCGCCCGCCGCGGTTCGCCCAAGCCATCGGGCTCGGGTTCGCGGCGGTCGCGCTGGCCGGCTACCTGCTCGGGGCTGACCTGCTCGGCGCCGTCGCCACCGGGCTCGCGCTGGCCGCGGCGTTCCTCAACGCGGCCTTCGACTTCTGCCTGGGCTGCGAGCTCTACCTGCTGCTCCGCCGCGCCACCGCCGGCGCCACACGCAGCGCCGGTTCGACCACCAACCCGACCACCCGCACCACCAGTTCGACCGCACCTGACCACGAGCACGCCGGCACCTCCGCCGCGTGAAAGAAGGAGTGACCACCATGAGCCGCGAGACAGCACTCGTCGACGCCGACTGGGTCGAGCAGCACCTCGACGATCCCAAGGTCGTCCTGATCGAGGTGGACGAGGACACCACCGCCTACGACAAGGGCCACCTCAAGGGCGCGATCAAGCTCGACTGGACCACCGACCTGCAGGACCAGGTGCGGCGGGACTTCGTGAACAAGGACCAGTTCTCCGCGCTGCTGTCCGAGCGTGGCGTCGCCAACGACGACACCGTCGTGCTCTACGGCGGCAACAACAACTGGTTCGCCGCCTACGCCTACTGGTACTTCAAGCTCTACGGCCACCAGGACGTCAAGCTGCTCGACGGCGGACGCAAGAAGTGGGAGCTGGACTCCCGCCCGCTGGTCGACGACGTCCCGCAGCGCGAGCGCACGACGTACACCGCCTCCGAGCAGGACCTGACCATCCGGGCGTTCCGCGACGAGACCGTCGCCGCGATCGGCACCCAGAACCTGGTCGACGTGCGCAGCCCCGACGAGTACGCCGGTCGACTGCTCGCCCCGGCTCACCTCCCGCAGGAGCAGGCCCAGCGCGCCGGGCACATCCCGACCGCGGCCAACGTGCCGTGGAGCAAGGCGGCCAACGACGACGGCACGTTCAAGTCCGACGAGGAGCTCAAGAAGATCTACACCGAGGCCGGGGTGGACTGGAGCAAGGACACCATCGCCTACTGCCGCATCGGCGAGCGCTCCTCGCACACGTGGTTCGTGCTGCGCGAGCTGCTCGGCCAGCAGAACGTGAAGAACTACGACGGCTCCTGGACCGAGTACGGCTCGCTCGTCGGCGTCCCGGTCGTCCTGGGTGACGAGAAGGGTGAGGCCTGATGTGTGGCGCGACCACCGGCGGCGCCTCGCTCGACGGGGTCGACCTGGCCAAGGAGTCGGTGATCCAGGGCGTGGTGACGCGTGACGAGCAGCCGGTCGGCAACGCCTACGTGCGGCTGCTGGACCGGACCGGCGAGTTCACCGCCGAGGTGCCCACCTCGGTGACCGGTCAGTTCCGGTTCTTCGCCTCACCGGGCGAGTGGACGCTGCGCACCCTCGCGCCCAAGGCCGACGTGGTCGAGCGGCGCGTGGTCGCGCAGCGCGGCTCGGTGGCCGAGGTCGCCGTCGCGCTGTAGGCCGAGCCCTGCAGCTCCGCACCGGTGCATCGACCGATCGAGGATTAGCCGTGGCCTGCCGGGGGTAGGCCATAGGGCACCACCTCGACTGGCTGGTCGAGCTGAGGCCTCCGGGTCCCGACCCCCTGTGTCGGGACCCGGGGGCCTTTGTGGTGCTCCAGGGGCTTTCCGTAGTCTGGTCTGCCATGTCCGACTCCACCGGTGAGCGCCCGCGGCAGGGCGGCGTACCCGACGCTGGCGCCGAGCCGACCGCCCGGCTGGACTTCTTCGACTCGACCTTCGGCCGCGACGGTGCGGAACCATACGCGTCAGGCGAGGCGGACGCGGTCGATGCCGCCCAGCCTCCGCACGGCCCGGTGGCGGACGACGAGCGGCGCAAGCGGATGCTGCCGCCGCTGGTGCTGGCCGGCCTGGCGCTGCTGCTGATCGTGGGGGCGTACGGCATCGGTCACGCCTTCTCCAGCCAGGTCGGTGCTCCCGGCGGCGGCGAGGCGGCCGCCGGGTCGGAGGTCGCCGGTGGCGGCGCCGGTGACGGGGTTTCCGACGCCGAGCGGTACGCCGGTGCGGTCACTGCCGTGGATGTCACGGGTGCCACCGCCTCCTGCCAGTCCGACAGCTCGGTCGACGCCGCCGGGAATCCGGTGACCTACGAGCCGGGCAATGCGGTGGACTCCCAGGCGAGTACGGCGTGGCGCTGCCCGGGCGACGGCCACGGGGCGCGACTCACCCTCGACCTGGGCAGCGAGGTGGCGGTCGGCGAGGTCGGGATGGTGCCCGGCTACGCGAAGACGGATGCCACGAGTGGCGCGGACCGCTACGCGGAGAACAACCGGATCACCCGCGCGCGCTGGATCTTCGACGACGGCAGTTCGTTCGTCCAGGACCTCGACGGCGCGAAGAGGAACCGGTCGATGCAGACGATGCGCGTGCCGAAGACCACCACGCGGCGGGTCGTGATCGAAGTGCTCGAGTCCACCCCCGGCCCCCGCAACACCGTGGCCATCAGCGAGGTCCAGATCTCCTCTGCCGACCCGTCGTGAATGTCCCGCGATTGTGCGCCGACCCGTCGTGAATGTTCCCGAGGCCGCGCCGCCGCTGCGCGTGCTGTTCGTGTGCACCGCGAACATCTGCCGCTCCGCGTACGCCGAACAGCTGGCGCGACACCTTCTGGACCAGAGCGTCGGCCGCGACGGTGGTGCCGACGACACTGCGAATGACTCGGTCGCGTTCACGTCCGCCGGTACCCATGGCTGGACCGACCACCCGGTCGAGGCGGCGATGGCGACGGAGCTGTCGCGCCGGGGCGTGTCGGCCGACGGGTTCGCCAGCCGCCCCATGACCATGCGGATGGTCGACGAGGCCGACCTGGTGCTGACCGCCGCCCGCTCACACCGGCAGTTCATCCTCGACGACCGTCCGGCCGCGGTGTGGCGGACGTTCACAGTCGGTCAGTTCGCACGCATCGTCGACGAGCTGCCCGAGGAGCTGACCGGACGCGAGCTGATCGCCGGCTGCCGCCGGAT
>DASSVD010000120.1:0-9394 GCA_035706365.1 Nocardioidaceae bacterium | reverse complement strand
CGGATGGTCTCGGCCATGTACGCCGCGGCGACCACGCTCAGCCCGACCAGGCCGGCGCCGAGCGGCCCGCCCGGGGGACGCCAGCTGAACGCGATGGGCACCGACACGGCGAAGGCGATGATCACCACCAGCGCGGGCAGGCCGCGGAAGAACTCGATGTAGACCGTGGCCAGCCAGCGATAGGGCCCGACGGTCGACAGCTTCATCAGCGCCAGCGCGAGCCCGGCGACCAGGCCGACGATGAAGGCGATGAAGGTGTAGATCACGGTGTTCTTCGCCGCGACCGTGATGATCGCCGGCCAGTTCTGGGCAGCGACCTCAGGGTCGAGGAAGTTCTGCTTGATCGCGGGCCAGTCGGCGGCCAGGAGGACGGCCGCGACGATGACGACGAAGAGTGCGTAGAAGATGCCGCGGACCAGGCGCTGCCTGGTCGTTCTGCGCATGGCCACGACTACTGCTCGAGCGAGAAGTACTTGTCGAAGAGCTTCTGGTACTCCCCGTTGTCGCGCAGCTTCTTCAGCTGGGCGTTCACCTCGTCGGCCAGGGCGGTGTTGTCCTTGGCGAAGGCGAAGCCGTACTGCTCGTTGGTGTCGTACTGCTGAACGATGGCGAGCTTGTCGTTGGCCTGCACGTGGCTGAGGTTGACCGGGTAGTCCTGCAGGATCGCGTCGATCTGGTGCGCCTGCAGCGCCGGGTAGAGCTCGCCGTCGCTGGGGTAGGCGACCGGGGTGGCGCCCTCGGGGAGGTTCTCCTCCGCGTAGCGCTGACCGGTGGTGCCCTGCTGCACGCCGACCTTCTTGCCGACCAGGTCGTCCAGGGTCTTGATCCCGGAGTCCTTGAACACCAGCAGCGACTGCTTGGAGTCGTAGTAGGGGTCGGAAAAGGTGAGGTTCTTGGCCCGCTCAGGGGTGATCGTCATCGCGCTCGCGCCCATGTCGCACTGCCCGGCGGCCAGCACCTGGCCGCTCTGCAGGGTCTCGAAGCCGACGTCCTGCACGGCGAGCTTGAGGTCCAGGCCCTGCGCGATCTGGTTGGCCAGCTCGATGTCGAACCCGGAGAAGCCGAGCTCCGAGGACTTGTCGAAGGTCTCGAACGGCGGGTAGGGGACGTCGGAGCAGACCGTGAGCGTGTCGGCGGCGACCAGCTCCGCGCCGCCGCTGGTGGTGCCGCCGGAGCTGCCGCCGCAACCGGCGAGCAGGCTGAGCAGGGCTACGGCGGCAAGGGCCGCCCGGGAACGTGCCGGAATCCTCATGGCAGCACCCTAGACCGCACCGCGGCGAGCCTCACAACTTCTTCACGGGCCACGTGCGTCACGTACGTTGCAGAACATTGCAAATACTGCCGAACGGCTTTACGGCCCGCCCCGATGCGCGCATTCTGATCTGTGGTGGCCACCGGGGGGCTGTGTGGCCGGAGGGGGCAACAACCGTGAGTGCAGTGCGCGACGTGGTGGGGTCGCTGCGCGGCTTCCGCCACGAGATCCTGCTCTACCGCGGACTCGAGGACCTGGTCGCCCGCACGGCGCCGTACCTCGCCGAGGGACTCTCCGGCGACGAGCCGGTGCTGGTGGCGCTGCTGCCAGAGCGCAACGAGGCGCTCGCGGCCGCCCTGGAGCGGCTGGGCGAGGACGCCGGCCGGGTGTGCTTCGTGGACATGCGCGCGCTGGGCGCGAACCCCGCGCGGATCATCCCCGCGTGGCAGGCGTTCGTCGACGAGGCGGACTCCGGTGCCGTCGGTCGGGGCGGTGCGCCGGCCCGGGTCCTCGCGGAGCCGCTGTGGGCGGGGCGACGTCCGGTCGAGGTGGAGGAGTGCCTGGTCCACGAGGGGCTGCTCGATGTCGCGTTCGGCGCCGGGGTGCCCTGGCAGCTGCTGTGTGCCTACGACGCCTCCGCGCTCCCCGCCCCGCACCTGGAGGCGGCGGCGCGCAGCCATGGTCGAACCGGCCAGGCGTCCGCCGGACTGATGGCCGGGCTCCGCCCTCCGTCCGGCGCGGTCGTCGAGCGGGCCTTCGACCTCGAGGGGCTGCCCTCGGTGCGCGAGCACGTGGAGCAGCGTGCGACTGCGGCCGGGGTGGCCCGGGACGCTGCCCAGGACCTGGTGCTCGCCGCGCACGAGCTGGCCAGCAACAGCGTCCAGCACGGTGGGGGCCGCGGCCGGTTGCGCAGCTGGCTCGAGCCGGGCGCGTTCGTGGTCGAGGTCAGCGACTCCGGGCGCATCCACGATCCGCTGGTGGGTCGCCAGGTCGCCGACGTCGGCTCCGAGCACGGCCGCGGGGTGTGGATGGCCAATCAGCTGTGCGACCTGGTGCAGCTGCGGTCGTCCGCGGCCGGCACCGTC
Source organism: Nocardioidaceae bacterium (assembly GCA_035706365.1). GTDB lineage: Bacteria > Actinomycetota > Actinomycetes > Propionibacteriales > Nocardioidaceae > Nocardioides_C. Next base: position 7,057 of record DASSVD010000120.1, on the reverse strand, counting down.
GTACGCCTGTTCGCTTGGCTGTGAGCCTCAGTCGAGGTCGCCGACCGCGACCGCCTCGGCCTCCTGCTGGCTGGGGTGGGCCGGCGCCTGCTGGGCGCGGGCGCCCTCCAGTGCGCGCCGTCCGCCAGCCAGCACCACGATGGCCAGCGCGACCGCGCCGGCGCCCATCCAGAACGGCGCGTGCACGCTGACGTTCTCGCCGAGCTTGCCGGCCACCCACGGTGCGACGGCGCCACCGGAGAAGCGCACGAAGGAGTACGCCGCGGACGCCACGGGCCGCTCGACCGGAGCGGAGCCCATCACCGCCTCGGTGATCAGCGTGTTGTTGATGCCGAGGAAGGCGCCGGCCACGATGATGCCGACCACCAGCGCGAGCTTGCTGTCGGTGAGCACGGCCATCGCCGCGAGGTCCAGGCCGAAGAACGCGAGCGACCCGAGGATGGTGGGCACGGTGCCGAACCGGCGCTGCAGCCACGGGGCGCCCCACACCGAGGTGAACGCCAGCAGCAGCCCCCAGCCGAAGAAGACCCAACCCACCTGCGAGGCGGTCATGTCCAGCGGGAAGGGCGCGAACGCCAACAGGGTGAAGAAGCCCATGTTGTAGAACAGCGCGGTGATCGCGATGGTCAGCAGCCCGGGGTAGCGCAGCGCGCGGAACGGGTCGGCCAGCGTGGTCTTGCGCGGCGCCGGAGGCGTGTGGGGGAGGAAGAACGCGGTGGCGACCAGCGCGATGGTCATCAGCACCGCCACTCCGAAGAACGGGGCCCGCCAGGTCACCGAGCCGAGCTGCCCGCCGACGATCGGACCGGCGGCGATACCCAGGCCGAGGGCGGCCTCGAACAGGATGATCGCCTGCGCGACCGATCCGCTGGCGGCCGACACGATGGTGGCCAGCGCGGTCGCGATGAACAGCGCGTTGCCCAGCCCCCAGCCCGCGCGGAAGCCGACGATCGCGCCGACCGTGTCCGAGGCGCCGGCGAGCGCGGAGAAGACGATGATCAGCGCGAGCCCGCACAGCAGGGTCCGCTTGGCGCCCAGCCGGCTGGACACGACGCCGGTGATCAGCATCGCGACCCCCATCACCGCCATGTAGCTGGTGAACAGCAGCGAGACCTGGCTGGGGGAGGCGCCGAGCTCGTCGGCGATCGGCTTGAGGATCGGGTCCACGAGCCCGATGCCCATGAACGCGATCACGCAGGCGAACGCGACCGCCCAGACGGCACGTGGCTGCTTGAGGATGGACGGTTCAGAGCTCAACGGTTCTCCTCGGGTGCGGGTGCGGGTGCGGGTGCGGGTGCGGGTGGGGCTGCGTCGGTGGCCGGGCGCACGTCGGCTGCCAGCAGGCGCTGCAGCAGGTCCACGGCGCCCTGGAGCTGAGCGCGGGCCTCGGGGGAGTCCTCGCCGAGCCGTTCGGCGACCAGGCGGCCGTTGCGGCGGCGGGCCTCGGCGAGCACCGACCGGCCGTCGTCGGTGAGCGCGACCAGCGTGGCCCGGGCGTCGGCGGGGTGCGGGGACTTGGTGGCCCACCCCTTGTCCACCAGCTTCTGCACGGCCCCGGACATGGTCGGCTGCGTGCAGCGGTCGGCCTCGGCGAGCGAGCTGATCCCCACCGGGCCGAGCTCGTCGATCTGGGACAGCAGCCGCATGGTCGCGGCGGGGTAGTCGCTCGTGGTCCGGCGGCTCACGGCCCGGCCGAGCCGGGCGGCATAGGTGACCAGCGATGCGGAGAGCTGCTCGAGGTCGCGCTGTGCGTCCGGAGGGTGCGGGTGGCTCACCCGCCCAAGATACATAGGCTACCTATGTATATGCGAGCCGAGCCGCTGAGACTCCGGTCACGCCTGCAGCCGGGCGGTGGCGAGTCCGTGCCGGAGGCCTGCGGGCGGAGGCCTGCCTGTCAGGGCCTGGGGGTGGCGAGTGCCAACCGATGGTGAGGTCAGCCGGTGGCGACGGGGAAGGGAGGCGCTCCGGTGCCGGTGACGCGGAGACGTCCCCACGGGTCCCGGTCGGACAGGCGCGCCCGGGCCGAGCCGTGCGGGGTGCGCAGGGTGACCGTGCCGCCGGAGGACACCTGGGCGTCGAGCCGGTCGTCCTGGTCGACCCGGCCGTACCAGTGGTAGCGGCCGTCGATCGGTTGGAACATCCCGCGCAGCGTCACCGTGACGGGCAGCGCCTCCGCGCCGGACAGCGCCTCCGCGCCGGGCTCGTCCCGGTCGCCGCGCCGGTCCCTGTCCTCGCCGTCGAGCAGCACCTCGGCCGGCCCGGCGTACTCCTCCTCCGGCAGCTGCGCGTCGTCGGCTGCGCTCACGCCTGCTCCTCTTGCGGCTGCGTACCTGGTCGCTCCTCGGGCCGGGCGGAGGGGTCGGGCACGTCCTCCTCGGCCGGGCGGATCAAGCGCAGACCGCCTTCGGCGTCCAGGCCTACGCCGTAGCCGGCTGCGACGCCCTCGAGTGCGTGCCAGACGAAGTCCGTCAGGTAGGCGCCGACGTGGCTGCGGGACATCGTGCGCCGGTCGAGCCACCACTCGCCCGTGGCCAGGCCGAGCCCGACCAGCCCGTGCGCCCACGGCTCGGCACCGCCCGCGTCGACCCCGAGCTCGCGCAGCGAGTCGCCGAGCACCCGGGCCAGCATCGAGGCGATCGCCGCCTTGCCGTCGGCCAGCGGATCGACGTCGGCGCCGACCCGGTGGCGCACCAGCAGCAGGAACACCGAGGGGTGCTCCTCGATGGTGGCCAGGTAGGCGTCCACCGCGGCCCCGACCCGGTCGCGCACCGGTTGGTCGGAGAGCAGTGGCGGGAGCAGCCGCTCGAGCACCAGCGTCGCGCCCCACTGGCCGACGGCGGTATGGATGTCGTCCTTGTCGGTGAAGTGGCGGTAGAGCACCGGCTTGCTCACGCCCGCCTCGGCGGCGATCTGTCCGATGCTCACGGTGGGGCCGTGCCGGTCGATCGCGGCGACCGCGGCCAGGACGAGCTGCTCGCGCCGCGACTCCCGGTGCTCGCGCCAGCGCGTCCTGCGGCCGTCCTCCGCCTCGTCGGCGGCGACGTCGGGTGCGGGCTCGTTCCCTGGCGGCGGCGTACTCGCGGAGTCGGGCGGCGGCCCGCTCGCGGGCTCGCCGGGGGTGCGGTCCCGGCGCTCGTGTGGTGAGTCCCTGCGCGATCGGGGCTTGACTCGGCGTGCCATGTCCACCACGCTAGCAGGAAGGTGTTACTACTGGTAACAGTTACTGTCATGACGACCGCGTCGAGCGTTGGAGGAACCATGACCGTCGCGCCCTCGAGCACCCGGGATCTGAGCGATCCGACCTCGGCCCGCCTGCTGAAGTCCTCCGCGCGCCAGTCCTACGACCCGGAGGTCGACCTCGACTGGGACGCGCCACTGCTCGACGGCTGCTGGTTCATGCAGCCCGAGCGGCTCTCGCTGTACGGCACCGCGACCTGGGACCGGCTCAGCGACGAGCAGCGCATCGAGCTCTCCCGGCACGAGGTCGCCTCGATCGCCTCGGTGGGCCTGTGGTTCGAGCTGATCTTGATGCAGATGATGGTGCGCGACCTCTACGACCAGGACCCGCGCAGCGAGCGCACCCACTACGCGCTGACCGAGGTGGGCGACGAGTGCCGCCACTCGCTGATGTTCGGCCGGGTGATCGACCGCCTCGGCGTGCCCGCGTACGGCGCGAGCTCGCACGTGCATCGGCTCGGTCGCGGGTTCAAGGCGCTCGCCTCGGGGGTCAGTGCCTACGCCTCGATCCTGGTGGCCGAGGAGATCCTGGACCGCTGGCAGCGCGAGCTGATGAAGGACGAGCGGGTGCAGCCGCTGGTGCGGATGGTCTCGCGCATCCACGTGCTGGAGGAGGCGCGGCACATGACCTTCGCCCGCGAGGAGGTCGAGAAGGCGATGCCGCAGCTGTCCGGCCGCGCCCGCGCCTGGCACCAGCTGGTCACGGCGCAGACGGCGTACATGGTGGCCCGTTCGCTGGTGAACCCGCAGGTGTACGCCGCCGTCGGCCTCGACCCGCGCGCCGCCCGTCGCGAGGCGCTGACCAACCCGCACTACCAGGCGACCATGGGCTGGATGGGGGAGCGGGTGATGTCCTTCCTCGACGAGCAGGGACTCGTGGGCCGGGCGCAGCGCGGCACCTGGCGCCGCTCGCTGCTGCTGCCCCGTTGAGCCGGTGGGGCGACCGGCCCGGCCGGTGACCGCCCCACCCGCCGTTACTGCGTGGCGGGCAGCACCGTGCCGGTGACCTCGCCGAGCGCGATCCGGCCGCCCAGCGCGCCGGGTGCGGTCGCGCGCAGCGTGACCGTGTCGCCGTCCTCGAGGAAGCTGCGCTCGCGACCGCCGGCGGTGAACGGCTCCTTGCCGCCCCAGCTCAGCTCGAGGAAGGACCCCCGCTGCTGCGGCTCGTCGCCGCTGATCGTTCCGGAGGCGAACAGGTCGCCAGTGCGCAGCGAGGCGCCGTTGACGGTCAGGTGCGCCAGCATCTGCGCCGGCGACCAGTACATCTCGGCGTACGGCGGGCGGGCGACGACCTCGCCGTTGAGCAACACCTCGAAGTCGATGTCGTAGCCGGCGCCGGGCCCCACCCGCAGGTAGTCCAGCGGCTCCGGGTCCTGGCCGGGCAGGTCGACCCGGGCCGCCTCGAGCGCCTCGAGCGGCGTCACCCATGCCGAGACGGTGGTGGCGAAGGACTTGCCGAGGAACGGGCCGAGCGGCACGTACTCCCAGGACTGGATGTCGCGCGCCGACCAGTCGTTCACCCCGACCATGCCGAAGACGTGCTCGGCGAAGGCGTCGACCCCTACCGGGGTGCCGAGCGCGCTCGGCGTGCCGACAACGAATCCCAGCTCGGTCTCGATGTCGAGGCGTCGCGAGGGGCCGTACTCAGGAGAGGGTGGCTGCCCGGCGGAGCCGGCCGGCAGTCGCTGGCCGCAGGGGCGGCGTACGTCGGTGTCGGAGACCACCACGGTGCCTGCGCGGCCGTGGTAACCGACCGGGAGGTGCTTCCAGTTCGGCTTGAGCGGCTCGTCGTCGGGCCGGAAGATCCGGCCCACGTTGCTGGCGTGCTGCAGCGAGCAGTAGAAGTCGACGTAGTCGGCCACCGCCACCGGCAGGTGCATGGTCACCTCGTCGACGGGCAGGAGCAGCGGCTCGACCAACGCGCGCTCCGCCTCGTCGGTGAGCAGGCCGGTGACCCAGCGGCGCACCGACGACCAGACCGGCCGGCCCTTCTCCAGCAGCGGGTTGAGGCTGTCGGCCTCGAAGACATGGGCGATCTCGAGCATCTCGTTGGCCGCCACCGGCGCCAGATCGAGCACGAGGTCGCCGATGCGTACGCCGACCCGCGGCTCCTCGTCGTCGTGGGAGAACACCCCGAACGGCAGGTTGTCGATGTCGAACAGGGAGCCGGCTGCTCCCTCCACCCAGGTCGAAGTGCTCATCGGGCCTCTCTCGCGTCGGCAGTCGTACGGGCCACCAGTCCCAGGTCGACAAGGTCCTGCAGCGGGTCGAGCACGCTGCAGGAGCCGAAGCCGGTGAACCAGCGGCGGGTGCGGGTCATCGTGTCATCACCGTGCTCGGTCCAGCGCTGCAGCACCGTGTCGCGGTCGCGGTCCTCCAGGACGGCGGCCACGTCGTCGCCCGCGGCTCCGTCGAGGCTCGCGCGGGTGGCCAGCAGCACGTTGAGGAACCCGTGGTGCTCGAAACCCGTGTCGTCGGCCTTGTGTCGCAGCGCGTGGTGCAGCCCGGCGGTGCATTTGAAGCCGAGCTCGCGGTCGAGGATCGCCCCGATGCAGGTGGCCAGCTCTGTGGCGGAGGGGAACGCGTCGGTGCTCACCCCGCCGGTACGCAGCTTGACCAGCAGGTCGGCCGCAGCCAGCTCGTCGAGCGCCTGGAGCCAGCCGTGCCCGGGGTCGCCGGGTGAGGCGAGCCGCGGCATCTCGACGTAGGTCTCGACCTCGTCGGCGAGGGCGCCCGTGGCGATCAGCTGGTCGACGGCGGCGAGCACCCGGCGAGCGTTGTGCGCGAGGTCCTCCTCGTCGCGCAGCGCGATCTCGACGCCACGCAGCGTGGTCTCGGGGAGGCGCTGCGCCCAGGTCACCGCAGGCTCGAGCGCGCCCGCACCGCCGGCCACGACCACCCGCAGCGGCATCGGATCCTGGCCGGGGTCGGGGGTCTGCTCCAGCGCCTGACCCAGCTCCGGGAGGCGGCGGTCACCGACCACGAAGGCGTCGACCAGGCCCGCCCAGGACTCGCGCCGGTGGCCGCGGTGCTCGCTGAGTGCGCGAGGCATCGGCGCGTCGCCGGGCGGAAACAGGGCCGCGTCGTCCACGAGCCATGCGAACGGCGGCGGGACCGGGCCGGGGGCTGAGGTCACGTCGGTGGTTGACACGCGGCCGACCCTAACGCATCGTGATGATCAGCGGACAAGGTCGCCCGATTATCGAACACGACTGCGGGACGCCTCGAGGCGTCCCGCACGGACAGGAAGAGGAACGCGGAGTCATGGCGCACTACCGGGCAGTGGGCAGCGTCCCACCGAAGCGGCACACCCAGTTTCGGGACGACGCCGGGGCGCTGCTCTACGAGGAGCTGATGGGGGAGGAGGGGTTCTCCTCCGACTCCTCGCTGCTCTACCACCGGGGCGTGCCCTCGGCGATCGTGGACAGCACCCCGTGGGATCTGCCCGACCTGACCACGACCGCGAACCACCCGCTCAAGCCGCGGCACCTGAAGCTGCACACGCTGTTCGCGGAGAACTCGACGGGCCCGGGGGTCTCGACAGGCTCGACCGGCCGGGACGGGGTCTCGACAGGCTCGACCGGCCGGGACGGTGGCTCGACCGGCCGGGACGGTGGCTCGACCGGCCGGGGGGCGAACGCGGTCGAGCACCGCCGGCTGGTGCTGGGCAACGCCGACGTGCGCATCTCCTACGTCGTGGCCGGCGAGGTATCGCCGCTCTACCGCAACGCCGTCGGCGACGAGTGCGTGTACGTCGAGTCCGGGGCCGGCGTCGTGGAGACGGTTCTCGGCGCGCTGACCTACCGCACCGGCGACTACG
>DASSVD010000119.1:0-46014 GCA_035706365.1 Nocardioidaceae bacterium | reverse complement strand
CATCGCAACCCGTCCACGGGGCGTTACGAATCAAACTAATTCATTGGCTATCAAACACACTGTTGAGTTCTCAAACATCGAACGCACACCACAAACCAGCCTCACAACCAGCCCGCGGGGCAACCCGATCAACCTTACCGGAGCGCCGGGGAGCGATCAAATCGTTCCGGGCTGTCCTCCGGCCTCTCGCGCACCGTCGTGCCGGCCACCGTGGCCCCGCGTGAGCGGGCCGCACGAGCTCCGGTCGAGCTGGTGAGAGAGAGGTCCTCCGGAGCCGGCCACCCGGCCCGAGGGCCTGGTGTCCCGCCGCATCCGGCGACGAGAAGAACAGTACGGAGGTGCGCTCCCCACCGTCAAATCAGTTCGGTGTGGCCGTCCTCACCAGCCGTGCTGGACCAGGCCGGCCGGGGTCAGCAGGTCCTCGCCCGCCTGGTCGACGGTGGCGAGGCCAGCGAGGCGCAGGCACTCCACGAGCTCCTCGGTGAGCTGAGCCAGCAGCCGGCGTACTCCGGCCTGGCCCTCCGTGGCGAGCGCCCACAACACCGGGCGTCCGAGAAAGGCCACCCGGGCGCCCGCGGCGGCGGCCACCAGGCCGTGCCTTCCGCAGCGCAGGCCGCCGTCGACGTACACCTCGGCTGCGGTACCGACCGCCTGGCTCACCGGAGGCAGGCAACACGCTGTGGCCGCCGCCCCGTCGAGCTGCCTGCCCCCGTGATTGGACACCCAGACCGCCGCTGCGCCGGCCTCCACGCACCGCCGCGCGTCGTCGCCGCGCAGCACGCCCTTGACCACGACCGGAAGTCCGGTGACCTCGCGCAACCATGTGATGTCGTCCGGGCCGAGGTCTGTGGCCTTCTCGTCGCCGGGTCGCGTGCCGTACCCCTCGGGGAAGTTGACCCGCAGCCACGCCGGATCGATCACGTCCCAGACCTGCTCGCCCGGGTCGTACTTGGTCCCCACCACCGGAGTGTCTGCGGTGAGCACCACCGCACCGGCGCCCGCCTCCACCGCCCGGTCCAGCAGCGGCCGCGCGGTCGGCCGATCCGCCGGCAGGTAGGCCTGGAGCCACCAGGTCACCCCGGTCTCACCGATCGACGCGAAGTCGCTGCCGGCGTTGGACGACACCACCATCAGCGATCCCGCCTCCGCCGCAGCGCGGGCCACCGCCAGCTCCCCGTCCGGGTGGGCGGCACGCTGCAACGTGGTCGGGGCGATGGCGAACGGGGTCTGCAGCGCGGTTCCCAGGGCGGAGGTCTCGGCGGTGACCCGGGTGACGTCCTGCAGCACGCGGGGCAGCAGGCGGTACTGCTCCCATGCCGTGGTGGCCTCGGCCGCGCTGATGCCGTCGCGGGCGCCTTGACGGAAGTAGCGGTGCACTGGCTCGGCCAGAACTGCCCGGGCCCGCTCCTCCAGCGAACCGGCCCAGCCGGCGACCGCGGGATCCATCCCTCAGACGACCTCGACGCCGGCCAGGTTCTTCTTGCCGCGTCGAACCACCAGCCAGCTGCCGCCGATCAGCTCCTCCGCGCCCGGCCGGTGCTCGGGATCCTCGACGCGCACGTTGTTCAGGTAGGCACCGCCCTCGGCCACGGTGCGCCGGGCCGCTCCCTTGCTGGCGACCAGGCCGGTCTCGGCCAGCAGCTCGACCACGGTGGGGAGCTGTTCGGCCCGCTTGACCTGGACGGCACCAGCCTCGCGCAGCGCGGCCCCCAGCGTGCCCCCATCGAGCGCGGCCAGCTCGCCGGTGCCGAACAACGCGGCCGAGGCGGCCTTGATCCGCTCGGTCTCCTCGGCGCCGTGCACCAGGGTGGTCACCTCGTCGGCCAGGGTGCGCTGCGCCGCCCGGCGGTACGGGGCCTCTTCTGTCTGGGCGGCCAGGTCCTCGATCGCCTCGCGGTCCAGGAAGGTGAAGTACTTCAACAGCGAGACGACGTCGCGGTCGTCGGCGTTGAGCCAGAACTGGTAGAAGGCGTACGGCGAGGTCATCTCCGCGTCGAGCCACACGGTGCCGGACTCCGTCTTGCCGAACTTGGTGCCGTCGGCGCGGGTGACCAGCGGGGTCGCCATCGCGTTGACCCGGGCGCCTTCGACGCGACGGATCAGCTCCGCACCGGCCGTGATGTTGCCCCACTGGTCCGAGCCGCCGGTCTGCAGCGTGACGCCGTAGTCGCGGAACAGATTGAGGTAGTCCATCGACTGCAGCAGGACATAGCTGAACTCGGTGTAGCTGATCCCGCTGTCCAGCCGGGACTTGACCACCTCACGCGCGAGCATCCGGTTGACCGGGAAGTGCTTGCCGATGTCGCGGAGGAACTCGATGGTGGACAGCCCGGCGGTCCAGTCGTAGTTGTTCACCACGGTCGCGGCGTTGCTGCCCTCGAAGGACAGGAACCGTTCCAGCTGCCCGCGCACCGTCGCGCTCCACTGCTTCACGGTGTCGAGGCTGTTCATCACGCGCTCGCCGGACTCCTTCGGGTCACCGATCATCCCGGTGGCACCGCCGACCAGCCCGTAGGGCTTGTGGCCGGCGTCCTGGAAGCGCTTGAGCGTGAGGATCTGCAGCAGGTTCCCCATGTGCAGGCTGGGAGCGGTCGGGTCGAAGCCGCAGTAGAGCTTGACCATACCCGCGGAGAGCTCGGCGCGCAGCGCGTCAAGGTCGGTCGAGTGCGCGACCAGGCCGCGCCACTCGAGCTCGTCGAGGAGGTGGTCGAAGCTGGACACCTGAGGTCCTTTCGGTGGGTGAGTGCTGGGTCAAGCCTGCCTCATCGAGGGTGGGTCCGGCACGCCGGTTACCGCGTGCGGCGGCGCGGCGTTGCCGGGCGGTACGCCGACACGCTCGGCTCACCCTCGATCCAGAACCGCCAGGGACGGTCGGCCGCGAGACGCAGGCCGACCCGCGGACCGGTCCGTACAGACGCCGCGGCCACTGGTGACGGTGCCGGATGCAGATCCAGCAACCCGTCCCCCAGCTGCGCGCCGTTGTGCGCGGAGTCGACCCCGAGAGCCTTGCAGAGTCGGGCCGGCCCGCGTGCCAGGTCGCGCGCGGAGCTCCGCGGCCGGCGCAGGTGCGCCAGGTCGGCTCCCTGCACGACCTCGCCGCCCCGCAGCAGCACCGCCGCGGCTTTCCCGGACGGTCCGCAGACCACGTTCATGCAGTAGTGCATGCCGTAGGTGAAGTAGACGTACACCCGCCCCGGTGGACCGAACATCACCTCGTTGCGCCGGGTCGGGCCACGGTAGGCGTGCGAGCCGGGATCCTCCTCACCGGCGTAGGCCTCGACCTCGGTCAGCCGGACCGCCACGACCCCCTCGCTGCTGCACGAGGTGAGCACCGCCCCCAGCAGCCGCGGCGCGACCTCGAGGGCCGGGCCGGCCAGCAGGTCAGCCCAGCCAGGCACGGTGTGTCGCCACGGCCTCGCGGACCTCGCCCAGCTGCTCGGCGACCCGATCCGGGGCGGTCCCGCCGCGTCCGTTGCGCGAGGCCACCGACCCTTCGACGGTCAGCACCTCCCGCACGTCGGGGGTCAGGCGCGGAGAGAGGGCGGCCAGCTGCTCGTCGGTCAGCTCGTCGAGCTCGCAGCCGAGCTCCTCGCACCGGCGTACGCAGGCTCCCGCCACCTCGTGCGCCTCACGGAACGGCACCCCGGCCCGGACCAGCCACTCGGCCACGTCGGTGGCCAGCGAGAAGCCGCGCGGCGCGAGCTCGACCATCCGCGCGGTGTCGTAGCGAAGCGTGGCGATCATGCCGGTGAAGGCGGGAAGCAGCACCTCGAGGGTGTCCACCGAGTCGAAGACCGGCTCCTTGTCCTCCTGCAGGTCGCGGTTGTAGGCCAGCGGCAGCGCCTTCAACGTGGTCAGCAGGCCGGTGAGGTTGCCGACCAGTCGCCCGGACTTGCCGCGGGCGAGCTCGGCGATGTCCGGGTTCTTCTTCTGCGGCATGATGCTCGAGCCGGTGGAGTAGGCGTCGTCGAGCCGGACGAACCCGAACTCGTGGGTGGCCCACACGATGACCTCCTCGGCGTGACGGGACACGTCGACCCCGACCTGCGCGAGCACGAACGCGAGCTCGGCGACGAAGTCGCGGGCCGCCGTGCCGTCGATGGAGTTCGCGCTCGAGTCGGTGAAGCCCAGCTCGCGGGCCACCTGCTGGGGGTCGAGGCCCAGCGAAGAGCCCGCCAGCGCACCCGAACCGTACGGCGAGTCCGCCGCGACCCGCACGTCCCAGTCCCGGATCCGGGACACGTCGCGCAGCAGCGGCCACGCGTGAGCCAGTAGGTGGTGCGAGAGCAGCACCGGCTGCGCGTGCTGCAGGTGGGTGCGCCCGGGCATCACCGCGCCGAGGTGCCGCTCGGCCTGCGCCGCGATCGCCTCCACCAGGTCGAGGAGCTGGCCGGCCACCACCCGCGCATGGTCGCGCAGGAACACCTTGAACAGCGTGGCGATCTGGTCGTTGCGGGACCGGCCGGCGCGCAGCCGGCCGCCCAGCTCGGCGCCGACCTCGTCGAGCAGCAGCCGCTCCAGGGCACCGTGCACGTCCTCGTCGGACTCGGCCGGGTGCAGCCGTTCCGACCGCACACGCTCCTCGAGGCGGTCCAGCCCGGACAGCAGCGCGTCGAGGGCCGCGGCGTCGAGCAGGCCGGCCCGGTGCAGCACCCGGGCGTGCGCTCGCGACCCCGCCAGGTCGTAGGGCGCCAGCCGCCAGTCGAACTGCGTCGACTTGGACAGCGCGGCCAGCTCGGCGCTGGGCCCGGAGGCGAAGCGTCCGCCCCAGAGCGCTCCGGTGTTCGTTCCGCCGTCCCCGGCGGGTGTGCTGTGCCTGCTCACTCGCTCCCCTTCGATGCTGCTGCTTGGTGCCGAGCCCTGCCGGCTCTCAGTCCGAGCCGGTCTCCATCGCCACCGCGTCGAGCCGCTCGTCGTCCGGCTGCTCGCCCAGCGGGTGAGCGGCGATCCGGTCGGCGCCTCCCGGCTCGAGCGCGCCCAGCAGGTTGCCGTGCTCGACCAGCACGTGGCCCTGGTCCTGCGGTTGCTCGGCGTAGGCCTCCAGCTTCCAGCGCGAGTCGGCGATGTCCAGGTTGCGCAAGGTGAGCTGGCCGATCCGGTCCGTCGGGCCGAACGCGGCGTTCTCCGTGCGCTCCATGGACAGCTTGTCGGGGTGGTAGGAGAACGCCGGCCCGTCGGTGGCGACCACGGTGTAGTCCTCTCCCCTGCGCAGCCGGACGGTCACCTCGCCGGTCACCAGGGAACCGATCCAGCGCTGCACCGCCTCGCGCAGCATCAGCGCCTGAGGGTCCAGCCACCTGCCCTCGTAGAGCAGCCGGCCGAGCCGGCGGCCCTCCTGGTGGTAGCTGGCCACCGTGTCCTCGTTGTGCACCGCGTTGAGCAGCCGCTCGTAGGCGATCCACAACAGCGCCATGCCGGGGGCCTCGTAGATGCCGCGGGACTTCGCCTCGATGATGCGGTTCTCGATCTGGTCCGACATGCCGAGACCGTGACGTCCGCCGACGGTGTTCGCCTCGTGGACGAGGGCGACCGGGTCGTCGTACTCCTTGCCGTTGATCGCGACCGGGCGGCCGGCCTCGAACCGGATCGTCACGTCCTCGGGGAGGATCTCGACCGCCGGGTCCCAGAACTTCACGCCCATGATCGGCTCGACCGACTCCAGCGACACGTCGAGGTGCTCCAGGGTCTTGGCCTCGTGGGTGGCGCCCCAGATGTTGGCGTCGGTGGAGTAGGCCTTCTCCTGACTGTCGCGGTAGGGCAGCCCCCGCTCGGTGAGCCACTGGCTCATCTCGGTACGGCCGCCCAGCTCCTCCACGAACTCCGCGTCGAGCCACGGCTTGTAGATCCGCAGCTGCGGGTTGGCCAGCAGCCCGTAGCGGTAGAACCGCTCGATGTCGTTGCCCTTGAACGTGGAGCCGTCGCCCCAGATGTCGACGCCGTCCTCGTGCATCGCGCGCACCAGCATGGTGCCGGTGACCGCGCGGCCCAGCGGGGTGGTGTTGAAGTAGACCCGGCCGGCGGAGCGGATGTGGAAGGCGCCGCAGGCGATCGCGGCCAGGCCCTCCTCGACTAGCATCCGGCGGCAGTCCACGGCGCGCGAGAGCTCCGCGCCGTACTCGAGGGCCCGCTCTGGGACGCCGGAGATGTCGGACTCGTCGTACTGCCCGATGTCGGCGGTGTAGGTGCACGGGACGGCACCCTTCTCCCGCATCCAGGCCACGGCCACCGAGGTGTCGAGGCCCCCGGAGAACGCGATGCCCACGCGCTCGCCGACGGGCAGGGAGGTCAGGACCTTGCTCACGATTCATCCTTCGCTGGTCGGGTGCGGTGCAGATCTGCGGGGCCGTGCGACTGGTCGGCCATCGCCAGCAGGCGGCGGGCGAGCGCCTCGCCTCCTGCGGGGTCGCGGCTGATCACCAGGACCGTGTCGTCGCCGGCGACGGTGCCCAGGATCTCGGCGACCTGGGCCCGGTCGAACGCGGAGGCGAGGAACTGTGCGGCTCCCGGAGGCGTGCGGAGCAGGGCCATGTTCGCGGAGGCGTCGACCGAGACCAGCAGCTCGCCGAGCAGCCGGACCAGACGGGCCTCGGCGGCCGCGGTCTCCTGTGCGGCGTGCGGGGTACGGTCACCCCCCTCCGCCGGTACGGCGTACACGAGCGCGCCGGAGGCGCTGCGCACCTTGACCGCATCGAGCTCGACGAGGTCCCGGGACAGGGTCGCCTGGGTGACGCTGACGCCGGCCTCGGCCAGGAGCTCGGCGAGCTCGCCCTGGGAACGCACCTGGTGCCGGGTCAGCAGGTCGACGATGCGCTGCTGCCGCGCGCCCTTGGTGGTGGGGATGCTGCGCGGCGTCGTGCCGGTGCCTTCCTGGCTCATCGGGCACTCCCCTGCTGCTGCCGGCTGCTCCCGGGCTCGGCAGGGTGGTCCAGCAGCCAGGTGAGGAGCGCCTTCTGTGCGTGCAGCCGGTTCTCCGCCTCGTCCCAGACCAGGCTGCGGGGGCCGTCGATCACCTCGGCGGCGATCTCCTTGCCGCGGTAGGCCGGCAGGCAGTGCAGCACGGCGGCGTCGGGGGCGGCATGGGCGAGCAGGCCGGGGGTGAGCGCAAACGGGGCGAAGATCCGGGCGCGCTGCTCGGCCTCGTCCTCCTTGCCCATCGACACCCACGTGTCGGTGGCCGCCACGTCCGCGCCGGCCATCGCCTCGGCCGGGTCGGGCAGGTAGGCCACGGACCCGCCGGTGTCGGCGGCGATCTCCTCGGCCCGGCGCAGCACGGCCGCGTCGGGTGCGAAGCCGTCGGGGCCGCTGACCCGCACGTGCATCCCGGCCGTGGCGCCGGCGAGGAGGTAGGAGTGGCTCATGTTGGAGGCGGCGTCGCCGACGAAGGCGAGCCGGAGCCCGGCCAGGTCGCCCTTGTGCTCGGTGATGGTGAGCAGGTCGGCGAGCAGCTGGCAGGGGTGGAACTGGTCGGTCAGGGCGTTGACCACCGGCACCCCGGCGTACGCCGCCATCTCCTCGACCCGCTCCTGCTCGAACGTGCGCCACACGATCGCGCTGACCTGCCGGCCGAGCACCCGCGCGGTGTCCGCGACCGACTCGCGGACGCCGATCTGGGCGAGGTTGCCGTCCACGACCATCGGGAAGCCGCCGAGCTCGGCGATACCGGTGGCGAAGGAGACCTGGGTGCGCAGGGTGGGCTTGTCGAAGAGCACGGCCACCGTCCGCGGGCCGGCCAGCGACCGGGTGCCGAAGCGGTCCGACTTGAGCGAGGCTGCCAGGGCGAGCACCTCGGCCTGCTCGGCGGGGGTGAGGTCGTCGTCGCGCAGGAAGTGACGGGTCACGGCTCGGCTCCCTCGGCGCCGTAGGCGTCCTCGAGCACGGCCGGCCAGGCAGCGAGGAAGGCGCCAGCCTGCTCGGTAGTCAGCACCAACGGAGGCGCCAGGCGGATCCGCTCGGCCGTGGGCGCGTTGACGATGAAGCCGTGCTTGCGGGCGGCCGTGACGACAGCGGCGGCGACCGGGCGGTCGAGGTCCAGCCCGACCAGCAGGCCTCGGCCGCGCACGTCCCGGACGCGCGGGTTGGTCAGGCCCGCGCGCAGCTGCCGGCCGACCTCGGTCACCTGCTCGAGCAGGCCCTCCTTCTCGATGGTGTCGATCACCGCCAGCGCGGCCGCCGCGGAGACCGGGTTGCCGCCGAAGGTGGTGCCGTGGTTGCCCGGGCCGAGCAGGGTGCCGGCGTCGCCGAGCGCGATGCACGCGCCGGCCGGGATCCCGCCGGCCAGCCCCTTGGCGACGGTGACCACGTCGGGAACCACCGACCCCGCCGGCCCGCCGTCGCGGCCCTCGGCCTGGTGGGCGAACCACCGGCCTGTGCGGCCCATCCCGGTCTGTACCTCGTCCAGCCAGAGCAACGCGCCGTGCTCGGCGGTGAGCTCGCGGGCGCGCGACAGGTAGCCCGCTGGAGGTTCGAGGACCCCGGCCTCGCCTTGCAGTGGCTCGAGCACGACCGCAGCGGTCCGGTCGTCGACCGCGGCGGCCAGCGCTTCGGCGTCGCCGTACGGCACGAACACGACATCGCCGGGCAGCGGCTCGAAGGGCTCGCGGTAGGCGGCCTTCGAGGTGAGGGCGAGCGCGCCCATGCTGCGCCCGTGGAAGCTGCCCTCGGTGGAGACGATCTTCGTCCGCCCGGTGCGCCGGGTCAGCTTGAACGCCGCCTCGTTGGCCTCGGTGCCGGAGTTGGCGAAGAACACCTTGCCGCCGGCCGGCGCGTCGAGCAGCGCCAGGAGCCGCTCGGCGAGGGCCACCTGAGGCTCGGTGGCGAAGAAGTTCGACACGTGCCCCAGGGTGGTGAGCTGCTCGGTCACCGCGCCGACCAGCGCCGGGTGGCCGTGGCCCAGCGCGTTGACCGCGATCCCGCCGAGCAGGTCCAGGTACCGGTTGCCCTCGGCGTCCCACACGTAGCACCCCTCGCCCCGCGTGAGGACCAGCTGCGGCGGGCCGAAGGTGTTCATCAAGGAGGCGGCGTACCGCTCCTGCAGGTCGGCGCCGGACGGTGCGGAGCCGGGGGCCGGGACGTGGTCACTGGCGTGGTCACTCATCGCGTGCTCACTTCGTGGTGGAGGTCGTGTAGTGGGCGGAGCGGATCTTGGTGGGGACCCCGGGCAGCACCTGGGTGCCGACCCCCTCGTCGGTGAAGATCTCCAGGAGCACCGCGTGCGGCTCGCGGCCGTCGACCACGGT
The DNA here is from genome assembly GCA_035706365.1 of Nocardioidaceae bacterium. Classification (GTDB taxonomy): domain Bacteria; phylum Actinomycetota; class Actinomycetes; order Propionibacteriales; family Nocardioidaceae; genus Nocardioides_C. The sequence goes on along the minus strand of DASSVD010000119.1, from coordinate 36,778 downwards.
GGCCCGGGGTACGCCGTTGCTGACCGCCTCGAGGCAGGCCGTCATCTTGGGCACCATGCCGCTGGCCAGGGTCGGCATCAGCTCGCGCAGGGCCTCCGGGCTGATCTCCCCCACCACGTCGTCGCTGTCCGGCCAGTCGCGGTAGAGCCCCTCGACGTCGGTGAGCACCAGCAGCTTGTCCGCGCCGAGCGCCACCGCGAGCGCGCCGGCCGCGGTGTCGGCGTTGACGTTGTGCACCACACCGTCGCTGTCCGGGGCGACCGAGGAGATCACCGGGATCCGGCCGGCGTCGACGATGTCGCGCACCGCCTCCGGGCGGACCCTGGCCACCTCGCCGACCAGGCCGAGGTCGACCTCCTCACCGTCGACGACGGTGTTGGTCCGCTCGGCGGTGAACAGACCCGCGTCCTCCCCGGACAGTCCGACCGCGTAGGGCCCGTGCTCGTTGAGCAGCCCGACCAGCTCGCGCTGCACCTTGCCGACCAGGACCATCCGGACCACGTCCATGGTCTCCTCGGTGGTCACCCGCAGGCCGCCACGGAACTCGCTCTCGATGCCGAGCCGGTCCAGCATCGAGGAGATCTGCGGCCCGCCGCCGTGCACCACCACCGGGCGGAAGCCGGCCAGGCGCAGGAAGACGATGTCCTCGGCGAAGGCCCGCTTCAGCGTGTCGTCGGTCATCGCGTTGCCGCCGTACTTCACCACGATGGTGCGGCCGTGGTACCGCTTGAGCCAGGGCAGCGCCCCGGCCAGCGTGGCCGCCTTCGCAGTCGCCTGCCGCCAGGCGGGGTCGGCCAGCTCGTGGTCGGGTACGCCGGGACGCCCGGGCGCGGGAGTGTCGCTCATCTCGATCCCCGATCAGCTGGAGTAGGCCGAGTTCTCGTGCACGTAGGCATGGGTGAGGTCGTTGGTCCAGACCGTGGCCCGCGCTTCGCCCGCCTTGAGGTCGACGGTGACGCTGACCTCGCGGGCGCTCAGGTCGACGCGGTCGGGCGGCTCGTGCGGCTCGGAGGCGCGACACACCCAGACGCCGTTCATCGCCACGTCGAGGTCGGCCGGGTCGAACCGGGCCTGCGTGGTGCCGATCGAAGCCAGGACGCGACCCCAGTTGGGGTCCTTGCCGAACACGGCGGTCTTGAACAGGTTGCTGCGGGCGATGGACCGGGCCACCTCGACGGCCTCGTCCTCGTCCGCGGCGTTCAGCACGGTGATCGCGATCTCGTGCTCGGCACCCTCGGCGTCCTTGAGGAGCTGCATCGCCAGGTCGGTGCACGCCTGGGTCAGCGCCGCGGTGAAGTCGTCGAGCGGCGGGGTGATCCCGCTCGCGCCGCTGGCCAGCACGGTGACCGTGTCGTTGGTGGACATGCAGCCGTCGGAATCGAGCCGGTCGAAGCTGACCCGGGTGGCGGCCCGCAGCGCGCGGTCGAGGTCTGCCGCGGGGACGACCGCGTCGGTGGTGAGGACCACGAGCATCGTGGCCAGCTGAGGCGCGAGCATGCCGGCGCCCTTGGCCATGCCGCCGATGGACCAGCCTGCGCCGTCCACGACGACCTGCTTGCTCACCGAGTCGGTGGTCATGATCGCCTCGGCCGCGGCCGGCCCGGCGTCGCGGGCGAGCTCGGCGTACGCCGCGTCGACACCGTCGAGCAGCTGCTGGCGGTCGTTGGCCAGCCCGATCAGCCCGGTCGAGCAGACCACCACGTCCCCCGCGCCCACGCCGACGCGTTCGGCGACCCGCTCGGCGACCGCGTGCGTGGTCTGGAACCCGTCCGCGCCGGTGTAGCAGTTGGCGCCGCCGGAGTTGAGCACGACCGCGCGCACGGTGCCGTCCTTGACCACCTCCTGGCTCCACAGCACGGGGTTGGCCTTGCAGCGGTTGCCGGTGAACACCGAGGCCGAGTCGTGGCGCGGTCCGTCGTTGACCACCAGGGCCAGGTCCTTGGCGCCGGTCGACTTCAGACCGGCCGGTACGCCGGCCGCGCGGAAGCCCTGGGGACTGGTGATGCTCACGGTGCGACTCCTACCGAGGTCAGGCCGCTGCCTTCGTGGAGGCCGACGGCGAGGTTCATGCACTGCACCGCCGCGCCGCCGGTGCCCTTGGCCAGGTTGTCGACCGCGGCGACCGCCACCAGCCGGCCGGCGTCCTCGTCGAGGGTGACCTGCAGGTGCACCGCGTTGGAGCCGAGCACCGCCTTGGTCTGCGGCCACTGGCCCTCGGGCAGCAGGTGCAGGAACGGCTCGTCGGTGCAGGCCTTCCGGTAGGTGTCGTACGCCGCGGCCGCGTCCAGCCCGTCGCGGGCGATCGGGGCCGAGACGGTCGCCAGGATGCCCCGCGGCATCGGCACCAGCAGCGGGGTGAACGACACGCGCACGCGGTCCCCGGTGAGGCGCGAGAGATTCTGGCCGATCTCGGGGGTGTGCCGGTGCTTGCCGCCCACGCCGTAGGCGGTGGCCGAGCCCATCACCTCCGAGCCGAGCAGGTGCGGCTTGGGCGACTTGCCGGCACCGGAGGTTCCCGAAGCCGCGACGACGACGATCTGTGACGGGTCGACGAGGCCCTCGGCCACGGCGGGGGCGATCGCCAGGGTGGACACCGTCGGGTAGCAGCCGGGGACCGCGATCCGTGTGGCGCCGCGGAGCTGCTCGCGCTGGCCGGGCAGCTCGGGCAGGCCGTAGGGCCAGGAGCCGGCGTGCTCGCCGCCGTAGAACTTCTCCCAGTCCTCGGCATCGGTGAGCCGGAAGTCGGCCCCGCAGTCGATGACGACCACGTCGTCGGGCAGTTGCCGGGCGATCTCGGCGGACTGTCCGTGCGGCAGCCCCAGGAACACCACGTCGTGGCCGGCGAGCACCTCGACGGTGGTCTGCTCCAGCACCCGGTCGGCGAGTGGCACGAGATGCGGCTGCAGGGACCCGAGTCGCTCGCCCGCGTTGGAGCCGGCGGTCAGCGCCCCGATGGTCACCTGCGGGTGGCCGAGGAGCAGGCGCAGCACCTCGCCGCCGGCGTACCCACTGGCACCGGCAACCGCGACCCGCAACGTGCGGGAGTCTCCATCCGTCATGCGCATTAATATACCGCCCTATGTATATATCCTCAACTCGGTCGGCTACTGGACGCATCATGTCCGGTTGTCGGGCGGTCGAATCCCGGGCGGTCCCCCGTTCGGGCGCTACCCACGACGAGCCCGCACTTCCCTCAGCGCGTTCACCGTGGGAAGTGCGGGCTCGTCGACATACCTTGGGGAAGCCGGGGCGAGTGGGTCAGGTGCGCTGGACGGCTCCGTGGCGCTCCGCGGCGAGCGCCACCGCGGCGTCGCGCGCGGCGCCGGCCTCGGCCTCGGTCAGGGTTCGATCGGGCGCGCGGAAGCGCAGCGAGAAGGCCAGCGACTTGCGGCCGACCCCGACCTGGTCACCGGTGTAGACGTCGAAGAGCCGCACGCCCTCGCACAGCGCGCCGGCGCCCTCCCGCAGGGTCCGGGCCAGCTCCGCGGCGGGCAGGGCGGTCTCGACCACCAGCGCGACGTCCTCCTTGGCCACCGGGTAGGTCGAGAACTCCGGAGCCGGCCAGATCGCGACGGCGTGCTCGAGGAGCGCGTCGAGGTCGATCTCGGCGGCGGCGGTGCGGGGCGGGACTCCGAAGGCGGTGCACACCCGCGGGTGCAGCTCGCCGGCGTGGCCGAGCACGGTGTCCCCCACCCGGATCTCGGCGCACCGACCCGGGTGCCACGGTGCCTGTTGGGCGGCCCGCACCTCGACCGGTACGCCGACCGCGGCGGCCACGTCACGCACCGCCTGGATCGCGTCGGCCCAGCACCCGGGACGCGCCGGACCCCACCAGCCCGCGGGCTCGCGGTTCCCGGCCACGACGACGACCAGGTGGTTCGGCTGGTCGGGCAGCGCCTTGTTCAGGTCGTCCCACTCGCCCTCGGTGGGACGCCGGTCCACCGGCAGGATCGGGGCGGGCGGCTCGCCACGCGGGTGGATGACCGCCCCGGTCTCGAACAGCGCGACGTCGCTGATCCCGCGGCCCACGTTGCGGGCGGTGGCCTTGAGCAGGCCGGGCAGCAAGGTCGTGGCCAGCCACGGCTCCTCGGAGCTGATCGGGTTGGCCAGTCGCAGGCAGCGGCGCCGCTCGTCCCCGGCGGGCAGGCCCAGCCGGTCGAGGTCGTGCTCGCCCACGAACGGGAAGCTGACCACCTCGACGAAGCCGGCGCCGGCCAGCGTGCGGCCGACGCGGCGGCGCAGGCCCTGACCGGTGGTCAGTCCCCGCCCGGCGGGCGCCTGCGGCAGGGCCGAGGGGATCTGCTCGTAGCCGACGACGCGGGCCACCTCCTCGACCAGGTCGAACGGGTCGTTGAGGTCCGGGCGCCAGCTCGGCACCTGCGCGGACAGCTCATCGCCGTCAGCACTGACCGTGCAGCCCACGGCCCGCAGGTGTGCCACGGCGGTGTCGGCGTCGATCGACATGCCCATCACCCGCGCGGGCAGGTCCGCGGCCATCGTGACGGTGCGCGGTTCGGGAGCATCGCCGATCTTGGTCACCCCGTCGGCGACCGTCCCGCCGCCGTAGCGCACGAGCAGCTCGGCGACCCGGTCGGCGGCCGCCTCGGGCAACCGGGGGTCCACCCCGCGCTCGAAGCGCTTGGAGGCCTCCGAGGGCAGCTTGTGCCGGCGCTCGGTGCGGAAGATCGAGACCGGGTCGAAGTGCGCGGCCTCGATCACCAGGTGGGAGGTGGTCGCCGACAGCTCGGTGTGCTCGCCGCCCATCACCCCGGCCAGGCCGATCGGCCCGGAGTCGTCGGTGATCAGCAGGTCTTCGGTCGACAGCGTCCGCTGCACGCCGTCCAGCGTGGTCAGCCGCTCCCCCGCGCGGGCGCGGCGTACCACCACCGGGCCCTGCAGGCGGTCGCCGTCGTAGCCGTGGATCGGCTGGCCGAGCTCGAGCATGACGTAGTTCGTGATGTCGACGGCCAGCGAGATCGGACGCATCCCGGCCAGCTGCACGCGACGTGCAAGCCAGCGCGGCGTGGGCGCGGTCGGGTCGAAGCCGGTCACCGTGCGGGTGACGAAGACCGGGCAGCCGCCGGCGTCCTCCACGCGCACCGGGTAGCCGGTGTCGTTCGCCGCAGGCGTGTCGCGCTCGGCCGGGTCGCGGAAGTCGGCGTCGAACCCGAGCGCCGCCTCGCGGGCCACCCCGCGCAGCGAGAGGGCGTAGGCGCGGTCGGGGTTGATCTCGAACTCGATGACGTCCTCGCGCAGCGGGAGTACGCCGAACGCGTCGTCGCCCGGCTGACCCGCGTCGGGCGGCAGCACCACGATCCCGTCCTTGCTGGCCGGGTCCTCCAGCCCCAACTCGGTCGCGGAGCAGATCATCCCCGAGGACAGGTGCCCGTAGGTCTTGCGGGCGCCGATCTCGAAGCCGCCGGGCAGCACCCCGCCGGGCAGCACCACGCCGACGAGGTCGCCGGGCTCGAAGTTGTGCGCGCCGCAGACGATGCCCACGCCCGACGACGTGCCGTGGGCCGCGTTGAGTTCGGCGCCGGCGTCGACGGTGCACCAGTTGATCGTCTTGCCGTTCTTCTGCGGCTCTGGCTCCTTGGTGAGAACACGGCCGACGACGAGCGGGCCGCGGATGTCGGCGCCGTGCCGCTCCAGCGCCTCGAGCTTGAGGCCGAGTGCGGTCAGCCGCGCCGCCAGGTCGTCGGTGGACAGGTCCGCGGGCAGGTCGACGTACTCGCGGATCCAGGAAACGGGTGCGCGCATCAGATCTCCGTCCCGAACGCCGAGGAGAAGCGCACGTCGCCCTCGAACAGCTCTCGCAGGTCCTCCGCACCGTGCCGGAACATCAGCGTGCGGTCGATGCCCATGCCGAACGCGAAGCCGGTGTAGCGGTCCGGGTCGATGCCGCAGGCCACCAGCACGCGGGGGTTCACCACGCCGCAGCCTCCCCACTCGATCCAGCCCTCACCCCGGCAGGTGCGGCAGGTGGTCGTCGAGGTGGCGGTCGCGGTGGCGGCCTCGGCGGCGCCGTCGGCGCCGGGGGCGAGACCGGTGCCCCGGCACACGAAGCACACCAGGTCGACCTCGGCCGACGGCTCGGTGAAGGGGAAGTACGACGGCCGGAACCGCGTGGTTATCCCGTCCCCGAACATCGCCTCGGCGAAGTGGTCCAGCGCTCCCTTGAGGTGGGCCATGGTGATGCCCTCGTCGACGACGAGCCCCTCGACCTGGTGGAACATCGGGCTGTGCGTGGCGTCGAACTCGTCGGTGCGGAAGACCCGCCCGGGGCAGATCACGTAGATCGGCGGGCGGCGGGTCAGCATGGTGCGCGCCTGCACCGGCGAGGTGTGGGTCCGCAGCACCAGGGCGTGCTCGGCCGGCTCCACCCAGAACGTGTCCTGCATCGTGCGGGCGGGGTGGTCCGCGCCGAGGTTGAGCGCGTCGAAGTTGAGCCACTCCGCCTCGACGACCGGGCCCTCGGCGATCTCCCAGCCCATCGCGACGAAGACGTCGCCGATCCGCTCGGCCGCGGTGGTCAACGGGTGGCGCGCGCCGCGGGGGGCACGGTCCCAGGGCAGGGTGACGTCGACGGTCTCCTCGACCAGCATCCGCTCCTCGTGCTCGGCCTCGAGCACCTGCTGGCGGGCCGCGAGCGCCTGGTTCACCGCACCGCGGGCCTGCCCGACGCGGCGCCCGGCCTCCTTGCGCGCCTGCGGCGGCAGCGCGCCGATCTCGCGGTTGGCGAGGGCGAGCGGCGAGCGGTCGCCGACGTGCTCGCTGCGCACGCGCTTCAGGGCGTCCAGGTCGGCCGCCTGCCGGATCGCCGCGAGCGCGGCCTCACGCATCGCCTCGACCTCCTCGGCCTTGAGCGGGGTGACCTCGACGGGGTCGTAATCGGTGTTGGGACCCGACATGTGTGCCTTCCTGAGCGGGTGCTGACGTGGTGCAGTCTAGGAAGGCGACGCGGGCTGCCGCGAACCGGTTGTGCGGGCGGCGGTGGCTCAGCCCGGTTCGACGTCGGCCGCCGGCCACCGCACCCGGATCCGGGCACCACCCGTGGGGGCGTCGTGGATCTCGACGCTGCCACCGTGGGCACCCACCAGCCCGTGCACGATGTACATCCCCAGGCCAGAGCCGCCCCGGCTGCCGTGCCGCCAGAACTTGGTGAACACGCGGGTCCGGATCTCCGGGCTGATGCCCTCCCCCTGGTCGTCGACGTCGAGGAGTACGCCGGCGGGGTCCTGGCAGCGGGACGCGCTGAGACGCACCAGCCCCTCCCCGTGCCGCACGGCGTTCTCGACCAGGTTCGTCACCACCTGCACGAACTTGTCCGGGTCGGCGAGGATCGGCGGCAGCTCGGGCTCGGCGTCGAGCACGATCTCCCGACCGGTGCCGGCCCGCACCGAGTCCAGCACCCGCTCCACCGCCGGCACGAGCGGAACCGGTCGGGGGTAGAGCGAGAGCCGCCCGGTGTCGATGCGGGCGACGTCGAGCAGTTCGGCGATCAACCGGGTCAGCCGGTCGGCGTCGGCGTTGACCGTGGTGAGCATCAGCTTCTTCTGGTCGTCGTTGAGCTTCTCCCACTTCGAGAGCAGCGTGGCGACGAAGCCCTTCACGCCGGTCAGCGGGGAGCGCAGCTCATGGGCGACGGTCGCGACCAGGTCCGAGCGCTCCCGGTCCAGGCGCTCCCGGGCTCGGGAGGTGCGCAGGCAGACCGCGACGGACTGCACCGGCCCGTGTGCCCGTGCCCGCAGCAACCGGGTGGTCAGCAACAGCTCGGTGCCGTCCGCGAGGTACCAGGACTGCTCGGGCAGGGCGTCGCGCAGGGCCGTCCCGTCGTAGGGCGCGGCGCAGGTGTACCAGTCGTTGCCGGCGCGGTCCTGCAACGTCACCACGTCGGCCAGATGCTTGCCCACGCCGTCGGGAACGCGCAGCATCTTGGCTGCGGCGGCGTTGACGGCGGTGACCGCCCCCGTGTGGTCGGCGACGACCACGCCGTCGGGCAGGACGTCGAGCAGCGCGTCCCGCGGGTCCGCTGCGCCGCCCGGTGATGCTGCCGGTGATGCTGCCGGTGATGTTCCGGGTGACGCGGCCGGTGTGCTCCCCCTCATCCGATCCTCCCCGTGATCCTCCACCGGCTCACAGTAGCGGCTCCGGCGGCCCAGGTCAGCGCCTGACGTGCGGCCTTCGTCGTAGGTGGCGTGCGGAGGAGTAGAGGCACACCGCGGCCGCGGTGGCCAGGTTGAGGCTCTCGGCACGGCCGTGGATCGGGATGGCGACGCGGTGGTCGGCCAGCGCGGCGAGCTCGTCGGGCAGCCCCCACGCCTCGTTGCCGAACAACCAGGCCGTCGGGCGCCGGAGCAGGTCGGCGTCCTCGGCGGCGTCCAGGTCGAGCTCGCCGGCACCGTCCGCGGCCAGCACCTGGACCCCGGAGGACCGGACCCGCCGGACCACCGCCGCAGGGTCGGCGGCCAGTGCGATCGGCACGTGGAAGAGGCTGCCGGCGCTCGCCCGGACCGCCTTGCCGTTGTACGGATCGACACTGTTGCCCGCCAGGATGACCGCGTCGGCGCCCGCCGCGTCGGCGCAGCGCACCACGGTGCCGGCGTTCCCGGGATCGCGCACGTCGGCGCAGACGGCCAGCAGCGCGGGCCGTTCGGTCGACGCCGCGGTGTCGCCGAGCGCGACGCTCCGGGTCACCGTGTCGAGGGGGACGTCGAGGAACCGGCACACCGCGACGATGCCCTGCGGGTGCACCGTCTGGGTGAGCGTGGTCAAGGCCGCCTCGTCGACGTAGTGCCAGGCGGGGGGTCTGGCCGCGCCCGAGTCCGGGGCACGCAGCTCGCGCTCGAGCGGTGCGCCCTCGGTGGCGAACACCTCGACGACGCAGTCCGGGGTCGCCAACGCCTCGCGCACGGCCTGCGGCCCCTCGGCGAGGAAGAGGCGCTGCTCGCCCCGGGAGGCCCGGCGCAGCAACCTGCGCGCGGCACGGACCCGCCCGCTCCTGGACGTCAGGAGCGGGCGGTCGGCCGGCGGCTCGGTCAGGCCGAGGCCTTGGCGGCGTTGACGTCCTCGGGGAGGTTCGCCTTGGCCACCTCCACCATCGAGGTGAAGGCGGCCGGGTCGCTGACCGCGAGGTCGGCGAGGATCTTGCGGTCGGCCTCGACGCCGGCGGCCTTGAGGCCCTGCATGAACCGGTTGTAGGTCATCCCGTTGGCGCGGGCGGCCGCGTTGATCCGCTGGATCCACAGCTTGCGGAACTCGCCCTTCTTCGCGCGACGGTCGCGGTAGCTGTAGACCAGCGAGTGAGTGACCTGCTCCTTGGCCTTGCGGTAGAGCCGCGAGCGCTGTCCGCGGTACCCGGAGGCCCGCTCGAGGACGACCCGGCGCTTCTTCTGGGCGTTGACCGCCCGCTTGACGCGTGCCACGTGTTACTCCTTGATGCTTGTCAGATTCGAGTCACTGGGTGCGGTGCGGGACCGCGGTCACTTGCCGAGGAGCTTCTTGACCTTCTTCACGTCGGCCTTGGCGACGTCCTCGGTGCCGGCCAGGCGCCGGGTGAGCGTGGACGGCTTGTGCTCGAGCAGGTGGCGACGACCGGCCTTCTGACGGCGCAGCTTGCCGGAGCCGGTGACCTTGAAGCGCTTGCTGGCTCCGGAGTGCGACTTCATCTTCGGCATGGCGATTTCCTTCGTTGTTGTCGGTCAGGCCGCGTGGGCGGCGGCCACGGGCCGGCGAACCGGCCGGGTGGTCACATGTCGGGGTCGAGGCTCTCGGACCGGCGACGTTCCTTCTTCGGGGCCGCGTTGCTGCGGCCGGTCGAGCGCTCCTCGTGCTCGGCGACCCGCTCGGCCTCGCGCTCGGCAGCCTTCTCGGCCTTCTCGGCCTTCACCTCCGCCTTGGCCTCGGCCTTCTTCTTGTGCGGTCCGAGCACCATGGTCATGTTGCGGCCGTCCTGTTTCGGAGAGGACTCCACGAAGCCGAGCTCATCGACGTCCTCGGCCAGACGCTGCAACAGCCGGAATCCCAGCTCGGGGCGGTGCTGCTCCCGGCCACGGAACATGATGGTGATCTTGACCTTGTCACCCTGCCGGAGGAAGCGGACGACGTGACCCTTCTTGGTCTCGTAGTCGTGTGCGTCGATCTTCGGACGCAGCTTCATCTCCTTGATGACGACGTTGGTCTGGTTCCGACGAGCCTCACGGGCCTTCTGCGCGTTCTCGTACTTGAACTTGCCGTAGTCCATGAGCTTGCACACCGGCGGGCGTGCCGTGGGCGCGACCTCGACCAGGTCGAGGTCGGCTTCCTGCGCGAGCCTGAGGGCGTCCTCGGTCGGGACGATGCCGACGGTCTCGCCATTGGGGCCAACGAGCCGGACTTCGGGCACCCGAATCCGGTCGTTGATGCGCTGCTCCGTGCTGATGGGTCCTCCTGGGGGTGGTCGGATGGTGATGCCCTGCCACGAAGACCAAGAAAGCCTCCGCGCCAGCTGCAGCGGAGGCCGTCGGCGCAGCACGCCCCGCAGGGCCCGGACTGCGCCGGCGGGACGGTTGCCCGTCCCGGACCTGACCCGACGACCTCGGCGGCCGGTGCGGGTGGGAGCCTGGCTCCGCTTGCAGGATCTACCGTGATCAACCAACAGCACGTGCCGGGCATTCCCGGACCGCACGGCCAGCCGACCTCGGCGGATCGGTCGACCACCCACTCTAGCAAGCCCGGACCGGTGCGTGCACATCCGCGCGCCCGTGGCAGGGTGGCGCCATGACCGTTCCCGGCTCCGGCGCGCCCGGCACCCCCTCCTCCTCGCGTGACATCGCCGACGTCCCGGCGGTCGAGATCACCTCCACGGCCGCCCTCCACCTGATGAGCGCGGCCGCGGTCAACCTCGGGCTCGCCGAGGACCTTCCCGAGCATGTCGACCTCGACGAGGCCCGCACCCTCATCGAGTCGCTGGCCGGCCTGGTCACCGCCGCCGCGCCGCGGCTGGGGCACCACCACGCAGCGCCGCTGCGCGACGGCCTGCGCACGCTCCAGCTGGCCTTCCGGGAGGCGTCCACGATCGAGGACCCGCCCGGCGAGGGTCCCGGCGAGAAGCTCACCGGGCCGGTGCGGCCGCGCTCACCCCGCCCCGGGAGCTGAGCTCCTGGCCCACTGGAGGCCCTCGCCCAGGTCCACCAGCCGGTAACCGTCGGCGAGTGCCACGAGGTCTTCGCCCTCGACCACGAAGGTCGCCGGGCCGGCCACGTCGAGCACCAGCGCCTCCGCGCCGTCCTGGCGGGCGGCGGCTGCGGCCTGCCCTGCGGGCACCGGCACCGGCCGGGCCGTCGGGTTCCAGGCGGTGAGCGGCTCGGTCCCGGAGAAGGCCAGCAGCGCCAGCCGCCCGTCGCGGCCGCGCATCAGCACGGTGGCCATGTCCGAGGTCTTGTCCCGGGTCAGCCCGTGGGCGTCCTGCTCGGCTTCCCCGAGCACGGCGACCACCGGCACCAGCAGCCGGGCGCCGATCAGCGCCGCCAGCGCGGCCCGGTAGGCATCTGCGCTGGACGGGTCGGTCGAGTACGCCGCCAGGGCTGCAGCGAGTGCGGCGTCGACTGCACCGTCGTCGGCGGCGAATCCGGAATCTGGCAGGGAACGCATCGCGCCAGTCTGGCATGGATGTGACAGGCTGGTGCCGTGGGCAACGGGACCTTCGACGCCACCGTCTGGCAGGCGCTCGCGGCAACGCTGACCGTGCTGCTGCTGGTGACCAGCGGGGTGCTGTGGCGCCGTCGCGGACCGGCCAGCGGTCTGCGCATGCTCGGCATCGCGCTGCTGCCGGCCGCGGCGTACCTCACCGGCACCCTGCGGCTGATCTGGGAGATCGGCGACGCGGTCGTCGGCTGGGTGGTGCGCTTCACCTTCAGCCCGTTCGTCTGGTTCGGCATCGGACTGGCCCTGGTAGCGCTGGCGCTGATCGGCACCGGGTCCGCGCTGCGGTCGCGGGGTGTCGGCGTGCGCGGCCGGTCCTCACGGGAGGACCGCCAGCAGCTGGCTGCGGACCGCTCGCGTCCTGCCGCCCGTCCGTCGCGGGCGGGCTCGGGCGGTGCGGCGAGTGATCCTGCGCGGGGCGACGACGATCTCGCCGACATCGAGGCGATCCTGAAGCGCCACGGCATCTCGTGACCCCGCGACCTGGCCGGGGCAACGCGCACACGGTCGGTCCCGGCGCGGCGTCGTGGCTGAACCGGCACCGCCTCGCGCACCGGCTTTCCGACGCGGTGGGCACGCTGTCCCGACCGCCGGCTCCCCCGGCCTACCTGGTGGACCTGGATGCGTTCGAGGCGAACGCCGATGACCTCGTCCGCCGCGCCGGCGGTACGCCGATCCGGGTGGCCACCAAGTCGTTGCGCGTGCCGGATCTGATCCGCCGCGCCCTCGCGCGTCCGGGGTTTCGCGGCGTGCTGGCCTACACGCTGCGCGAGGCGCTGTGGCTGCACCGCCACGGGGTCAGCGACGACATCGTGCTCGGCTACCCCACCACCGACCGGGAGGCGCTCAGGCAGCTGACCCGGGATGAGCGGGCCGCCTCGGCGATCACCGTGATGGTCGACGACCCGGCGCAGCTCGACCTCCTCGAGCAGGCCCGCGCCGGCAGCTCCGGCCCGCCGGTGCGGATCGCCCTGGACGTGGACGCGGCGCTGCAGGTCGGGCCGGTGCACCTCGGTCCCCGACGCTCCCCGGTGCGCGACACGGCCGCTGCGGTGGCGCTGGCCCGGGAGGTCACGGCCCGGGACGGGTTCGTCCTCGACGGCGTGATGACCTATGAGGGTCAGGTGGCGGGAGTGCCCGACGCGGTACCCGGCCATCGTGCCCGCTCGGCGGCGGTGCGCGGGATCAAGGCCGCCTCGGTGCGGCAGCTCGCTCGGCGGCGTCGGGCGATCGCCGAGGCACTGGCCCAGGAGGGCCTTGCCCGCCTGCGGTTCTGGAACGCCGGCGGCACCGGCAGCCTCGAGCTGTCGGCTGCCGACCCGGCGGTGACCGAGGTGACCGCGGGGTCGGGGCTGCTGGTGCCCACGCTGTTCGACCACTATCGCGCCTTCTCCGCGCGGCCGGCGGCGTTCCTCGGCTTCCCGGTGGTACGCCGCCCCGGCCCGGGTCGGGTCACCGTGGCCGGCGGCGGGTTGATCGCGTCGGGGCCGCCCGGAGCGGACCGGGTGCCCACCCCCTGGGCTCCGCCCGGCCTGCGGCTGGCCCCGCTGGAAGGGGCCGGCGAGGTGCAGACGCCGCTGTCCGGGACCGACGCCGACCTGTTGGCGCTCGGCGACTGGGTGTGGTTCCGGCACGCCAAGGCCGGCGAACCGGCCGAGCACGTGCGCAGCGTGCACCTGGTGCGCGGCCGCTCGGTGGAGGCCACGGAGCCCACCTACCGCGGCGTCGACGACCCGTGGTGACCGGTCCGAGTGTCGCGGACCTGGTGGTGGAGGCGGCGCTGCGACGTCCGCCCCGGCTGGGACGCACCCGGCTGGTCTGCGTGGACGGTCCTGCCGGCTCGGGCAAGACCACGCTGGCCGACGCGCTGGTCGAGGCCGCTGCACACCGGGCCGACCAACGCGCCGGTCCTGCCGCCGCGCCAACAGCGGGCGCGGTCCTGCTGCACATGGACGACCTCTACGAGGGGTGGTCGGGACTCAACGACGAGGTCACCGACCGGCTGGACCGCGACGTGCTCGCGCCGCTTGGCGAGGGGCGGGCCGGGCACTACCGCCGCTACGACTGGCACCGTGGCCGGTTCGCGGAGGAGCACGAGGTGCCCGTCGCGGAGCTGCTCCTGGTGGAGGGGTGCGGGTCCGGGGCCGCCCGCTACGCCGACGCGATCACCCTGCTGGTCTGGGTCGAGGCGCCCCGGGAGCTGCGGGTGCGCCGCGGCGTGGAGCGCGACGGGCCCGGCGTACTCCCCCACTGGCGGGCCTGGATGACCGACGAGGAACGCCACTTCGCCCGCCAGCGCACGCGGGACCGCGCCGACGTGCGCGTGGACGGCACCGTCGACTGGCGGGACGGTGCGACCGCGCTCACCTTCACCGGGGCGGGGCAGCCCTCCGGCTACGAACCCGGCGAGCCGCCCGCGCGATAGGCGGCGAGCTCGCCCTCGAGCCGGGTCACCCGGGCACGCAGGTCGTCGAGCTCGTGCACCTCCCCGCGTCGACGGTGCACAAGCTCGGCCAGCGCCTCGCTGGCAGCCGCCGCGACCGCGGCGTCGGCGACGGGAGTCGAGCAGCCCGCGAAGGCCTCGGCCGGCGGCACGAGGTCGGCGAGGTCGCCGACCACGTCCACGCCGCGGGCGGTGACGTCCTTGGTCCAGGCCTCCGCCAGCTCGATGCACCACGACTCGAGGTCGCGTGGCACGGCGACCGCGTCCCCCGGCTGGGCGGCCAGGATCTCTCCGGCCAGGAAGCGCTTGACCATCGCCGCGTAGCCACGCCGCGGGTGCGGCAGCCGGTCGCCCAGCGCCACGTTGACCCGGCGCAACAGCTCGGCCTGCGCGGAGCCCAGGGACGCGTTCGGACGGGAGGCGCGGGTGTCCAGGCCCTCCGGAGAGACACCGACCGCGGCGCAGTACCGCTCCAGCAGCACCGCACCCGGAGTGCCGGCCGGGGGCACCGTCACGAGATGCACCCGCTCGGCGGGCACCACGCTCCCCCAACGGTCCAGCACGGCGGGGAGGTCCTGCTGCGCCCAGAAGACTCGGGCGTGCGGGCCCCGGGCGGCCACCGCCCTTACGAAGGCGTCGTACGGCTCGGTGCGCCGGGTGCGCATCCGCTGCTGCCAGGTGGAGGGGATCTGCCGGGCCAGGTCGCGCGCGGTGACGACCACGTGGACCTCGAACGGCTCGAGCGCGGTCACGAGGCGACGAACCTGGTCCGGACTCGCCGGAGCCAGCGACTCCTGGCTGATCAGCGCGTGCGGGGTGTCCAGCCGTGCGGCCTGGCGCGGCAGTCGCCGCAGCACGGTGAACGCCTTCGGCGGGTCGATGCCCTCGCGGAGCTGGTCGCGCACCGCGAGCATCAGGTGGTAGGCACCGGCCCGCGTGCCCGGCAGCAGCCCGAGGCCCTGCTCGCGCAACGCCTCGGTGGACTGCCAGAAGACGCTCTGCAGGTACGACGTTCCGGTCTTCTGCAGCCCGACGTGCACGAAACAGCGACGTACCGGGGTGCTAGCGGCGGAGTCGGGCATGGTGCCTCCATTCAAGCACCGGTGCTCGTGGCAGGGTGGACCCACGCGGGCCGGGAGCCACCGGTCCGCGGACCTCCGCGGGGCCCCGCGGTGCGCGGAAGGGAGAGGCACGTGGTCGCGGTCAGCGGTGAGCAGTACGAGTTCCACGGCGGCGGGTATCGCGCCGTGGTCACCGAGTGCGGAGCCGGGCTCCGGCTGCTGGAGCATGAGGGGACTCCACTGATCGCCGGGTACGACGCCTCCAGCATCGCCCCGGCCGGCCGGGGGCAGCTGCTGCTCCCGTGGCCGAACCGGATCCGCGACGGTCGCTACACCTTCGCCGGGCAGGAGCACCAGCTCGCGCTGACCGAGCCGGCCCGCGGCAACGCGTCACATGGCCTGACCCGGTGGGCCGCCTGGACGCTGGAGGAGCAGACCGAGCACTCGGTGTCGTTGATGTACCGACTGATGGCGCAGAAGGGCTATCCCTGGACCGTCGACCTGCACGTGCTCTACGACCTGTCCGCGGAGGGACTCACCGTCACCGTCACCGCGACGAACCTGAGCGACACCGACGCGCCGTACGCCCAGGGAGCGCATCCCTACCTCAGCGTGACCGGCGGGGACGCGGACGCCGGCACCATCGACAACTGGGAGGTGACCATCCCCGCCGACACCTGGGTGGAGGTCGACGACCGCAAGATCCCGGTGGCACGCCACCCGGTCGACGGCACCGACCTCGACTTCCGCTCGGCAAGGGCGCTGGGCGGCACCAGCCTGGACACCCCCTTCACCGATCTGCGGCGGGACGGCGAGGGACGCGCCGAGGTCACCGTGCGGCGCCCGGACAGCGGACGTGGCGTCGGGCTGTGGGCCGACCGGGCACACCGTTGGCTGCAGGTCTACACCGGTGACGACCTGCCCAGCGACGCCCGCGGCGCCCTCGCGGTCGAGCCGATGACGGCACCGCCGGACGCGTTCCGCTCCGGCGATGACCTGGTCACGCTCGCCCCCGCCGGCCAGGAAGGCGACGAGCACTCCAGCTCGTGGGGGATCCGCCACCTCGGCTGAGCACCTGGTGCGTCGTTCGCCGCTGCCTCAGCCCGCGGGCGGGACGTAGCCGGTCGGGTCCGGGCCGAGGTCGACCACCGCTGCGACCGGGCCGCCGCCGTCCGGGCCCTGGTGGGCCGCGGACACGGAGACGAACACCGCCGGGTCACCGGTCACCGCAGCGGTCACGCCGCCCACGGCGGCCTTGATCTGCCGGTGCCAGTGCACGTCGGAGTCGTCGAGCATCGCGTTGCGGCGCCCGTGCACCATTCCGTCCTGGCTGGCCTCGCACTTGAGGAACACGTTGACCAGCCGGCCCTGCAGGTCCCGCCAGTGCGGCCGGTCCGGCAGCTCCAGTCCGGCGTTCTCAATCGCCGCCCAGATGCCGTCCTGGTCCAGCGCGTCCTGCATGACCGCGTGGCCGATCCGGTAGCGACCGCCCACCCCGCGCGCGTTGCCGACCACGACCACCTGCGCCTGGTCGAGCTCGACACCCGAGGAGCACGAAGCGACGCTGGAGAACAGGCTGCGGTCGTGCATCACGTCCTCGTCGGAGGGCATGTCGATCTCCCCGAGCGCGACCGCGATCCCCAGCGCCGTGCAGCCGTTGGACAGGTCCATCGACTCGTGGGTGTGCTCGGTCCACACCGTCTTGCCGCGCGACTTGGCGTCCCGGATGGTGTGGATGGTCAGCAGCGGGGTCTTGGTCTGCACGTAGTGCACGTCCGCGGGGTCGGATATCCCGGCACGCTCCATGGCCGCCTCGACCGCGTCGGCGACCTTGCTGATCATCGCGGTGCGGCCGATGTCCTCGGGCTGGAGGACCTCGCTCATCGCGAAGCCCACCGTCAGCCGTGGCTCGTCGGTCTGCTCGGCCCGATCGGCCGGCATCGTCGCGAAGATCGTGGCGTGCGGGCTGATCACCCCATCGGTCCCGCCCGACCACACGATCGGTACCTGCCTGGCCTCCTCTGCGCTGCGGGTCCCCTTGGCCACGAGGACCTCCCGGAACGCCCGGTCGGCGATGATGCGGGTGTAGTCGTTCACCCCGCCGTTGCCCTCGGTCTTGCCGATCACGGCGACCACCCGGTCGGCGTCCAGGATCCCGTTGTCGATCAGGTCGGCCAGGCCGCTGGCGTCGGACACGTGGTGGAGCGGAACCTTGCGGACTTCGATGGGCTCGGGCATGGGGTGCTCTCCTTGGGTTGGGTGTGATCTCGACAAGCTCGATCGGCTGGGTTCGCGGGAACTCGACAGGCTCCACCGGCCGTCCGGGGGCCGGTCATCCGGAAGGGGCGGCCGTGACCACCGTGCCGGCGTTGCCGGCCACGGCGTCGACGATCCGGTCGAGGCTGGTGATCACGGCGTACCGGCCGCCGTGCTCGACGAAGCGGCAGGCGGCGTCCACCTTCGGCCCCATCGACCCGGCGGCGAAATGTCCCTCGGCCGCCAGCGCCCGCAGCCGGGAGGCCGCCACCGCGTGCAGCGGCTCGGCGTCCGGGGTGCCGAAGCCCAGCACGGCGTGGGGCACGTCGGTCGCGATCACCAGGACGTCGGCGTCCACGGTGCGGGCCAGCAGCGCTGCGCCGAGGTCCTTGTCGATCACCGCCTCCACGCCGTGCAGCGTCCCGCCCTCGCGGACGACCGGGATACCGCCGCCGCCGTTGGCGACCACGACGAAGCCGGCGTCGACCAGGGCGCTGACGGCCGGGGCATCGAGGATCTCGAGCGGCTCCGGGCTGGCCACCACCCGCCGCCAACCCTTCTCGCCCCGGTCCTCCCACGTCTCGCCGTGCTCCACGAGCACGGTGGCCTCCGGCGCCGGCAGGTAGCGGCCGATCGGCTTGGTGGGTCGGACGAACCCGGGGTCGTCGCGGTCGACTCGCGCGCGGGTGACCACCGCCGCCGTACGCCGCGTCGACCCGCGCCGGGCGAGCTCCTCGTCGAGGGCGTTGCACAGCACGAAGCCCAACGTCGCCTGGGTCTGCGCCCCGCACCAGTCCAGGGGCACCGGAGGCACCACGGCGGCGGCCAGCTCGTTCTTGACCAGCAGGTTGCCCACCTGGGGGCCGTTGCCGTGCGTGAGTACGACGTCCACGTCGTGCTCGAGCAGGTCGGCCACCGCAGCCATCGCCTGCCGGGCGGCGGCGATCTGGTCCTCCGGACGCGCACGACCGTCCGGGCCGGTCATCGCGTTGCCTCCGAGGGCGAGCAGCACCCTCATCGCCCACCCGCCACGCGCAGTGTCGCGCCGGTGGCGTACGAGCAGGCGTCCGACAGCAGCCACGCGATCGCCTCGGCGACCTCCTCCGGCTCGCCGACCCGGCCCAGCGGTACCAGCGGACCGACCCGGTCCGCCCTTCCCGGCTCCCCCGCGTCGGCGTGGATGTCGGTGCGCACGATGCCCGGTGCCACCCCGTTGACCCGGATCCCGCGCGGCGCCACCTCCTGGGCGAGACCGTGGGTCAGGGCGTCGACGCCGGCCTTCGCCGCGGCGTAGTGGACGTACTCGTGAGGCGAGCCCAGCGTCGCTGCCCCGGAGCTGACGTTGACGATCGAGCCGCCCTCGGCCAGGTCGCGTACGGCACGCCTGGCGCACAGCACGGCGGCCGTCAGGTTCAGCTCGATCACCGCCCGCACCACGTCGACCGGGGTGTCGGCGAGGTCGCCGATGTGCATCGTCGCGCCCGCGTTGTTGACCAGTCCGGTGAGCTGACCGACTCGCGCGGCCGCGTCGAAGAGGGCGTCGACCTGGTCCGGGTCGGTGAGGTCGCCGCGGACCAGGTGCGCCGCACCCCCGGCCGTGTTGACCGCGTCGCGTGTGGCCGTGGCCGCCACCTCGTCGCGCGCGTAACCGAGCACCAGCGCGTGCCCCTCGCGTGCCAGCCGCAACGCGGTGGCGGCACCGATGCCGCGGGTCCCCCCGGTGATGACGGTGACCTTGGGCGAGCCGGCAGCGTCGGCCGCCGGTCGCGGCCTGGTGAGCGTCTCGGTCACAGCCAGTCAACCTCCGCGTGTGGTGCGCCACCGGACAGCAGCGCGTAGCCGGGGCCGCGGTCGAAGAACGGCTGTTCGCCGCGTCCCGCTCGCCGCTGCTCGCGCAGTCGATCAGAGGCGGACTCGTCCACGACCGGGTCCTCCTCCGGGCCGATCACGACGACGCCGTAGTCGTCGCGAGCGCCCTGGCGGGACACCTTGCCCCACCGCAGGTCGCGGAGCACCTCGGCGTACGGGCGCTCCAGCGGGTCTCCCCACCCTCCGCCGCCCGTGGTCCGGATCCGGACGACCTCTCCGGCGCGCACCGGCTCGGCGTCCGCCAGCGCGTCGACCTCGCGCTCGTGGGGGCCGCCCGGGTCGATGGTGACCGAGAAGGGCTTGCCCGCCTTGCCGCCCTTGACGCCCCAGCAGGCCAGGATGGAGCGGTCCGCGATGGACATGAAGTGAGCGTCGGTGAGCATCCGCAGGTGCTTGTCGTAGCCGAGCCCGCCGCGATGACGGCCCGCGCCGCCGGAGTCGACCGCCAGCCCCAGCCGCTCGACGACGAACGGGAAGCGCGCCTCGGAGAACTCGCTGGGCAGGTTGCGCGAGTCCGGTACGACGTGGATGGTGTCCTCGCCGTCCGCGTAGGGCCGCCCGCCCGAGCCGCCACCGAGCACCTCGCGCATCAGGTACGGCCGGCCGTCGCGATCCTTGCCGTACACGCCGGTGTAGCGGATCGTCTCCTGGTCCGCGGGCATGTTGCCCTCGACCGCCTTGGAGAGGACGCCGGCGAGAACCCCGAGCAGCCGCAGGATCACGAACGTGCGCGCGTTGGTGGGTGCCGGGAACTCCGGGGTGAGCAGGGTGCCCTTGGGCGGAAAGCGCATCTCGATCAGCGGTACGACGCCCTCGTTCACGTCCAGCTCGGCCATCCGCTCCGGCCCGTCGGCCAGGTTGCGCAGGATCGGGGCGAGCCACTTCTTCAGGAAGTTCCCGTCGGCGTAGTCGCCGCAGTGGTTGATCGGTCCCTTCGCCTGGGGGCCGGTGCCGTGGAAGTCCAGCACCAGCCGCTCGCCCGCAGGGTCGTCCGGGCCGGTGCGGGTCAGGGTGATCCGCTGCGTGTGCAGCATCGGCTCGTCCACGCCGTCGTGCTCGGCGTAGTCCTCCCAGACGTACTCCCCGACCGGGATCTTCGCGAGGATCTCACGGCGGAAGGTCGTGGTGGTCTTGTCGAGGATCGCGTCGAAGCATGCCTCCACCGCGGCCACGCCGTACCGTCCGAAGAGCTCCGCCATCCGGCGCGCACCCATCAGGCACGCCGAGCACTCGGCGTCGAGGTCCGCGGCCAGCGACTCGGGCATCCGGGAGTTGCGCGTCATGATCTTCAGCGCCTGCTCGCACGGCACGCCGCGGTCCCACAGCTTGATCGGGGGCACCATCAGGCCCTCCTCGAAGACGCTGGTCGCGTGGCTGGGCATCGAGCCCGGCACCGCGCCGCCGATGTCGTCGTGGTGGCCGAACGCCTGCACGAAGGCGACCACCTCGGGGACCCCGGAGTCCTGGTCGTCGACGAACACCGGCGCGGTCACGCACAGGTCCGGCAGGTGGCCGATCCCTCCCTCGGAGAGGTACACGTCGTTGTGGAAGAACACGTCGCCGGGCCGCATGTCCGTGATCGGGTAGTCGCGGACGACGGGGTGCACCAGGGCGGAGTACGAGCGGCCGGTGAGCTTGCGCAGCCGGCGGTCGTGGATGCCCGCGCGGTAGTCGTGGGCGTCCCGGATCATCGGCGAGCGCGAGGTGCGCCCGATCGCGGTCTCCACCTCCCGCTCCACCGACGCGAGGTAGCCCTCGACGATCTCGACCAGGACCGGGTCGACCGGTGGGGACTGCGGGGCCGTCATCGCGGGTGCTCCTCTGCGGGTGTGCTGTCGCGGGCGATCACCAGGTTGCCGAAGGTGTCGACCCGGGCGGTGAACCCCGGATGCAGCGGCACCGTGGAGCTGAACTCCTCGATCACCGCGGGGCCGTGCAGTACGTCGCCCGCACCGAGGCGGCCACGGTCGTAGAGGTCGGCCTCCACCCAGGCGTCGTCGAACCACACCGGCCGCGTGCCGGTGCGCGCGGTGACGGCGCCGGCACCCGCAGGGACCTGCTCGAGGGAGGGCTTGCCGATCGGCCCCACCCCGGTGACTCGCAGGTTCACCCACTCCACCTCCTGCCGAGGGTCACCGCGGAAGTCGTAGCCGTAGAGCCCGCGGTGCGCATCGTGGAACCGTGCGGCCACCTGCTCCGCGAGCGCAGGGTCCAGCGGCCCCTCCGGCACCTCGACTCGCACCTCGTAGGCCTGGCCGAAGTAGCGCAGGTCCGCGCTGCGCAGGAAGACCCGGCCCGCCGCAGCGAACCCCTCCCGTGCCAGGGCGGCGTCCGCGCGGGCGGTCAGCGCGTCGAAGTAGGTCTGCACGGCGGCCGGGTCGAGGGCCGAGTGTCGCGCCACGGCGGTCTGCACGTAGTCGTTGCGCACGTCCACGGTGAGCAGGCCGTACGCCGACAGGTTGCCCGGGTTCAGCGGCACGAGAACCCGGGACACCCCGAGGATGTCCGCGAGCCGGCACGCGAGCAACGACCCGGAGCCGCCGAAGGTGACCATCGTGAAGTCGCGCACGTCGAGTCCGCGCTGCACGGTGACCTGCCGCAGGGCGTTCGCCTGGTTCCACGCCGAGATCTCGAGGATGCCCGTGGCACAGCGCTCCCGGGTCAAGCCGAGCCGCTCGGCGAGGGCGTGCACGCCGTCCGCGGCCAGGTCGGCGCGCAGTGGAACCTCTCCGCCGAGCAGGTGCGGCGGGATCCGCCCGAGCAGCAGGTGCGCGTCGGTGATCGTCGGCTCCTCCCCGCCGGCGCCGTAGCAGAGCGGCCCCGGGTCAGCACCGGCACTGTGCGGTCCGACCTTGAGCGTGCCCTCCGGGGACACCCACGCCACCGAGCCACCGCCCGCGCCGACCGTGACCACGTCGATCATCGGGATCTTGCTCGGGTAGGCGCCGATGGTGCCCTCCGTGGTGAGCGCGGGCTCACCGTCCATCACCACGGTCACGTCGGTGGAGGTGCCGCCCCCGTCGAGGGTGACCACCTGCGAGAAGCCCGCCGCCTGCGCGACGACCGCTGCCCCGAGCGCGCCCGCGGCCGGACCGGACAGCACGGTGCTGATCGGCTGGTGCACCACCTCGTCGGCGGAGAGCACCCCGCCGTTGGACTTCATCACGTAGAACGGGATCGCCCGGGAACCGGTCTCGACAGGCTCGACCACCCGATCCGGCTCGACCACCCGATCCGGCTCGACCCCGGACGTGAGGTCGGCGAGGCGCGCGGCGATGTTGGCGACGTAGGCCCGGATGTTCGGCTTGACCGCGGCGTCGACCAGGGTGGTCACGGAGCGCTCGTACTCGCGGTACTCCCGAAGCACCTCGCTGCTGATCGAGACGACCGCCTCGGGGTGCTCGCGGGCCAGCACGTCGCGCATCGCGCGCTCGTGTCGGTCGTCGACGTAGGAGTGCAGGAAGCACACGCCGATGGTGGCGATGCCGCGCTCCCGGAACCACCGGGCCACCGCGGTGGCCTGCTCCTCGTCGAAGGCGCGCAGCTCGCTGCCGTCGACCGCCAGGCGCCCGCGCACGGTTCGCACCCGGTCGGCCGGCACGATGCGGTCCGGCTTGACCCAGAAGTAGGAGTTCCCGTAGCCGTCGGGCACCGACTGCCGGGCGATCTCGAGGAGGAACTCGTAGCCCTCGGTGGTGATGAACCCGAGGTTCTCCACCTTGCCCTCGAGCAGCTTGTTGGTCGCGACCGTGGTGCCGTGACTGACGCCGGTGATCGCGTCGCCGCCCTCGCCCAGCAGCTCGAGCACCTTGTGCATCCCGGCGATGAACCCTTCGGCGGGGTCGGCCGGCGTGGACGGCGTCTTGGTGGTGACCAGGGCCCCGGTCCGCTCGTCGACGGCGACCACGTCGGTGAAGGTGCCGCCGGTGTCGATGCCCACGCGGATGCGACGCGGCGTACTCGGCTGCGTCTCGGACGAGGCGCTCACGGCAGCTCCGAGGGCAGCACCGGGCGCCGGGCGCCCGCCTCGGTCAACGCCTCGACCGCGGCCGCCACCCTCAACAGGAGGACCTCCTGGTTCGGCGCCGCGACGATCTGCACACCCACCGGCCAGCCCTGCGGGGTGAAGCCGGCCGGCACGGAGATGGCAGGGCAGCCGGTGACCGTGATCAGGTACGCCGAGCGCATCCAGTCCAGGTAGCTGGCCTGCTCCACGCCGTTGATCCGGGTGGGGAACTCCTGCTCGGCCCCGAACGGCGGGACCTGGCTGACCGGCAGCACCAGCACGTCGTGGTCGACGAAGAACCGGTGCATCCGCTCGGTCAGCCGGGTGCGGCGCTCGTAGGCGTCGGCCACCTGCTCGCCGGTGAGGTGCTCCCCGGCGCGGATGTTCTCCGCCAGGGACGGCTTGAAGGCCTCCGGCCGGGTGGCCAGCTGCTGGTGGAACTTGTGCCAGAACAGCCACGCCCGCAGCGTGCGGAAGGTCTCGTCAGCGCCGGTCAGCGTCGGGTGGGCGTCGCGGACGACGGCGCCGGCGTGGACCAGGAGCCGGCGGTGCCCCTCGAGCACGTCGGCAACGGCGTGATCCACCGCGAACGCACCGCCGAGGTCGGTCGAGCAGGCCACCCGCAGGCCCGCCAGGTCCGCCACACCCGGCGCGTCGAAGGCGGCGCCGTCGGTGCCCAGTGCCAGCGGGACGCGCGCGTCCGGCCCGGCGATCACCGACAGCAGCAGGCTCAGGTCGTCGACGGTGCGCGCCATCGGACCCGCCGTCGAGGTGGTCTCCCAGGCGTTGTCCGTGGGCCAGGTGGGGACACGTCCCATGCTGGGCCGCAGCCCCACCACGTTGCAGAACGACGCGGGGTTGCGCAGCGAGCCGCCCATGTCGCTGCCGTCGGCCAGCGGCACCATGCCCGCGGCCAGCGCCGCGGCGGCCCCGCCGCTGGACCCGCCCGCCGAGCGGGTCAGGTCGTAGGGGTTGCGGGTGGTGCCGAAGATCGGGTTGAAGGTGTGCGACCCGGCGGCCCACTCGGGGACGTTCGTCTTGGCCAGGGGTACGGCGCCGGCGCGGCGGATCCGCTCCACCACGAGGTCGTCGCGGTGCGGCACGTGGTCGACCATCAGCGGGGACCCGAAGGTGGTGCGCCATCCCGACACCTGGTGGGTGTCCTTGAACGCGAACGGCAGCCCGTGCAGCGGCCCCAGCGGCTCCCCGCGCGCGGCCCGGTCGTCGGCGCGACCGGCCTGGTCGCGGGCACGCTCCGCGTCGAGGCTGACCAGCGCGTTGACGGCGCCGTTGACCTGCCCGATCCGCGCCAGGTGCAGGTCCAGCAGCTCGCGGGCGGAGATGGTGCGAGCGGCCAGCGCCGCGACCATCGCGCGGGCGCTGGAGAAGACGTCGAGCTCCATCAGCGGCGCCGCCGTCCGGCGAGCCAGCCGCCCACGACGGCACCGAGCAGGGCAGCGGCCGCACCCACCGCGACTCCCCGCGCGAAGTCCGCCCCACCGAGCGCCGGAGACGTCGCCGGCGCGGCGAACACCGTCCCGGGCGCGGGCGCGCTCGGCCCGACCGGCCCCGCGACGGCGAGCGCCTCCTCCACCGCGAGCGGCGGGGGCGTGGTCCCACCGGCGAGCACCAGGTCGACGTTGCGGAAGAACTCCTCGGCCATCTTCCGGGAGACGCCGGTGAGCATCCGCTGTCCCACGCCGCCGATCATCCCGCCGACGGTGGCGTCGGCCTCGTAGCTGAGCGCGGTGCCGCCGGAGCCGTCCTCCCCGAGCAGCACCAGCACGTCGGCGTGGATGGTGCCGGGCGCGCCGCTGCCGTGCGCGGTCATCCGGAAGGACCCCGGGTCCTCCCGGTCACGCAGCTGCACCTGCCCGTCGTACACCCCCTTGATCGCGCCGACGCCGGCGGCCAGCGTCATCGCGAACGCGTCCTCGCCCAGCGCCTCGAGCCGCTGGCAGCCGGGGATGCTGCGCACCAGCACCGCGGGGTCGTTCAGCGCGCGCCACACCGCCTCCCGGTCCGCGTTGAGCCGGGATGTGCCGCTGACCTTCATGACCGCTCCTCGTGGGTGGGCGTGCCTGCCCCGGGCGCGTGGGCCCGGCGCAGGTGGAACAGCTCGCTGGGTGAGATCGGCATGGAGCGGATCGGGATCCCCTCGGCATCCTCGATCGCGGAGGCGATGGCGGCGGCGCCGGGGATCACGCCCGCCTCCCCGGCGCCCTTGACGCCGAGCGGGTTCAGCGGCGACGGGGTCTCCAGGTGGTCGATCTCCACCTCGGGCACCTCCGAGGCGTAGGGCATCAGGAAGTCCATGTACGACGCGTTCAGCAGCTGCCCGTCGTCGTCGTAGACCATCCGCTCGTACAGCGCGCCGCCGACGCCCTGGGCCACGCCGCCGTGGATCTGCCCCTCGACGATCATCGGGTTGATCAGGGTGCCGCAGTCGTGCACCACGCAGTAGCGCAGGATCTTGATGTCCGCGGTCACCGGGTCGGTCTCCACGACCACCGCGTGCATCCCGCTGGCGAAGGTGGAGCGCGCCGGTGAGTAGAAGTCGCTGTCCTCCAGGCCCGGCCGCTCCCCCTCCTCGACCGGCGGCCGGTCGGGGTCCGCGGGTGAGGCGAACTGGGTGGCCCGGGCCGCAGCCTCGTCGAAGGCGTAGCGCAGCGGGTTGGACAGCACCGCCACGGCGCCCAGGTCGATGCTCGCGTCGGGCGTGCCCTTGACCCGGACGTGCCCGTCGACGATCTCCAGGTCCTCGACGGAGGCCTCCAGGGCCTGGGCGGCGATGCGCAGCGCCTTCTCGCGCACCTTGCGGGCGGTCAGCGCCACAGCGCTCCCGCTCATCACCGCGGTGCGGGAGGCGAAGGTGCCCACGGCGTACTTGAAGCGGCGGGTGTCACCGGTGGTGACGGAGACCTTCTCCAGCGGCACCCCGAGCTCGTCGGCGACGATCTGCGACAGCATCGTCTGGTGCCCCTGCCCCTGGGTGGTCAGGCCCGTCGAGACCACGACGGTCCCGTCGGTCTCCACCCGCACGTGGCCGCCCTCGTAGGGGCCGACGCCGGTGCCCTCCACGTAGCAGGCCAGGCCGATCCCGACCCGGCGCCCGTCGGCCCGCGCCCGGTCGCGGAGGGCCGCGAAGTCGTCCCACCCGACCAGCTTCTTCAGCTTCTCCAGCTCGGCGGGGTAGTCGCCGGAGTCGTAGAGCAGCTGGCGGCCGTCCTGGAAGATCAGACCCTGGTCGTAGGGCATCTCCTCGGGACGGATGAAGTTGCGGGAGCGCACCTCGGCCCGGTCCAGGCCGCGCTCGGCGGCGATCGCGTCCATCACCCGCTCCATCACGAAGCAGCCTTGCGGGCGTCCTGCACCACGGTATGGCGTGACCAGCACGGTGTTGGTGTAGAGGCTGGCGAACTCGACCCGGTAGGCGCCCGGCTTGTAGGGCCCGAGCAGCTGGGTGGAGGTGATGATCGGCACGATCAGCCCGTAGGGCGTGTAGGCGCCGTTGTCGTGCCAGAAGCGCACCGACAGGCCGCGGAGCACACCGTCGTCGTCGTAGCCGACCCGCACGTGGTGCAGCTGGCCGCGCTCGTGCGCGCTGGACACGAAGTGCTCGCGCCGGTCCTCGGTCCACTTGACCGGGCGGCCGAGCCGCAACGCCGCCCACGGCACCAGCACCTCCTCGGGCCACGGGTGCACGATCTTGACTCCGAAGCCGCCGCCGACGTCGGGGGTGACCACCTCCACCCGGTCGACGGGCAGGGCCAGCTTGGCGGCCACCGCCTGCCGCACGCTGGTCGAGGTCTGCGTGCTGGTGTGCACCAGCAGGGAGCGGTCGTCGACGTCCCAGCGGGCCAGCACCCCCTTGCCCTCCATCGGCATCGACGCGCTGCGCTCGATGTGCAGGTCGAGCTCGAGTGCGTGCGGCGCGGCGGCGATCGCGGCGTCGGCATCGCCGGTCTCCTGCACCATCACCGCGGCCACGTTGCCGGGCACGTCCTCGTGCACCAGGTGCGCGGCCTCACGGGCGGTCTCGATGCCGACCACGGCCGGCAGCGGCTCGTAGTCGACCACGATCCGTGTCGCCGCGTCCTCGGCGACGTAGCGGTCGGTGGCCACCACCATCACCACCGCCTCCCCCACGTGGTTCACCTCGCCCGCAGCCAGGGCGTGCGGGGTGCGACCGTGCGTCAGAGTCGGGTGCGGGATCAGCAGCGGCAGCGCCTCCGCGACGCGGGTGCCGTGCTCCTCCTGGTCGGCGACCAGGTCCTCGTAGGTGTAGATCGCCACGAGCCCGTCGACGTCGAGGGCGTCGCTGACGTCCACGTCACGGATCCGCGCATGCGCGTGCGGGCTGCGGACGAAGGCCGCGGCGAGTGCGTCGTGCCCGAGGTCGTCGAGGTAGCGGCCGTTGCCGGTGACCAGGCGGGGGTCTTCGCGACGGGCGACCCGCTCGCCGACCATGCGGGTGGTCATCGCTCCCCCGCGGGAGTATGACGCAGCTGCGCGGCGCGGCGCACTGCCGAGACGATGTTCTGGTAGCCGGTGCAGCTGCATAGGTTGCCCGAGATCGCCTCCCGCGCCTCATCCGGGTCGGGATCGGGATGGTCCTCGAGGTAGGCGGTGATCGTGGTGATGAAGCCGGGTGTGCAGAAGCCGCACTGCAGGGCATGGCAGTCCTGGAAGGCCTGCTGCACCGGCCCCATCCCCCCGTCGGGCGCCCGGCAACCCTCCACCGTGGTGACCTCGGCGTCCTCGAGGCTGACCGCGAACACCAGGCAGGAGCGGACCGGCCGGCCGTCCACCAGCACCGTGCACGCCCCGCACACGCCGTGCTCGCAGCCCACGTGGGTGCCGGTCAGTCGCAGGTCGTGGCGCAGCGCGTCGGACAGCAGCCGGCGGGCCGGTACGCGCAGCTCCGCGGGCGTGCCGTTGACCCGCAGCCGCACGGTGTGCAGCGCCTCCGCCTCGGCCATCAGGCCACCCGCTCCCCGCTGTGCCGCCCGACCGCGCGCCCCCGGGCCTCCTCGAGCACCTGCAGGGCGAGCGTGCGGGCCAGGTGCGCGCGGTACTCGGCCGTGGCGTGGATGTCGTCCTCGGGCGAGATCGCCTCGGTGACCAGCTCGTGGACCCGGGCCGGCGCGAAGCCGCCGCCGCTGCCGGTCACCGCGGCGGTCGCGTCGACGAGCACCGCCGTCGGCCCGGCGCTGACCAGACCGACCCGGGCCCGGGTCACGGCACCGTCAGGGTCGGTGGTCACCACGGCGCCGGCGCCGCACATCGCGTAGTCGCCGTGGCGGCGGGCGAGCTCGGTGAACGCCGTGCCGCTGCCGGTGGCCGGCATGCGGAACGCGGCCCCGATGGCGAGCTCGTCGGGACGCACCGCGGACTCCATCGGTCCGAGGAAGAACTCACCGGCCGGCACCTCCCGCTCGCCGGCCGTGGAGCGCAGCCGCACCCGACCGTCCAGGAGCAGGAGCACCGCGGGCATCTCCCCGGCGGGGTCGGCGTGGACCAGGCTGCCCACGGTGGTGCCGCGGTTGCGGATGGTGGGGTGGGCGACGTGGCGCAGCGCCTGGCGCAGCAGCGGGACCGTGTCGTACGCCGCCTCGTGCTGCTCGACGTCGGAGTGCCGGGCCAGCGCCCCGACGTACACCTCGCCGCCGGCCACCCGGACGTCCGCCAACCCGGGCAGGTGGTTGATGTCGACGACGTGCTCGGGTGAGGCGAGCCGCATCGACATCAGCGGCACCAGGCTCTGGCCACCGGCGAGGACCTTGCCGGTGTCGCGCACCGCCGCCAGGGTCTGCACGGCCTCCTCGAGCGTGGCCGGACGGTGGTAGGCGAAGGGGGCGGGCTTCACGTCCGGGGCTCACCCTCCCGCGGGTCGTCACGTTGCACGCCGGGCTTCTCCAGCACCACCAGATTGACGTCCTCGCGCAGGTTCGGCGGGGCCACCGCGCGGGAGACGTGGTAGGCGACCAGCGCCACGATCGTGCCCAGCGCGATACCGCCGAGGGTGAAGTCGGAGCTGATCTGCAGCGAGGTGTCGCCGATCGCGATGATGATGCCGGCGGCCACCGGGACCAGGTTGACCGGGTTGGCGAAGTCGACCTGGTTCTCCTTCCAGATCTTGGCGCCGAGCAGCCCGATCATGCCGTAGAGCACCACGGTGATCCCGCCGAGCACGCCGCCGGGCGTGGCCGACACGATCGCGCCGAACTTCGGGCACAGCCCGAACAGGATCGCCACGATCGCGGCGACGTAGTACGCGGCGGTGGAGTAGACGCGGGTCGCCGCCATCACCCCGATGTTCTCCGCGTAGGTGGTGGTCGGGGAACCGCCCACGCTGCTGGCCAGCACGGTGCCGACACCGTCGGCAGCGATCGCCCGCCCCATCACCGGGTCCAGGTCACGCTCGGTCATCTCGGCGACGGCCTTGACGTGACCGGTGTTCTCCGCCACCAGGGCGATCACGGCCGGCAGCATCAAGAGGACGAAGGCCAGGTTGAACGACGGGCCGTGCCAGCCGACCACGTCGTTGGCGAAGTCGCTGTGCGGCGGGAAGCCGATCCAGTCGGCGGCCTGGACTCCCGCCCAGCTGATCCGGTCGTGCTCGAAGGCGGTGGCCACGCAGTAGGGGCCCTCCGGGGAGCAGGGCTGCCCGTCCGGGCCGAGCAGGTTCTGCCCGGGCAGCACCGAGGTGATCGGCCCGAACAGATCCAGGACCCAGGACAGCAGGTAGCCGAAGATCAGGCCGAGGAAGATCGCGATGCGGCCGAGGAAGCCGCGCAGCCCGACCGCCATCACGATCACTGCGGCCATCGTCAGCAGCGCCACCCACTGGTCCTGCGGCCAGTACACGTTGGCCACCACCGGGGCCAGGTTGAAGCCGATCAGCATCACCACGGCACCGGTGACCACCGGCGGCAGCACCCGGTGCAGCACGCCGGTGCCCATCACGTGGATGAGCACACCGACCGCGCCCAGCACCACGCCGGCGACCAGCACCGCGCCGGTGACGTCGGCGGGGTTGCCTCCCTGCCCGTAGATCGCGGCGGCGCCTCCCACGAACGACGCGCTGGTGCCCAGGTAGCTGGGCACCCTGCCCTGCACGATGAGCAGGAAGCAGATCGTCGCGATCCCGCTCATCATGATCGCCAGCTGCGGGTTGAGTCCCATGATCAGGGGGAAGACGAACGTGGCGCCGAACATGGCGACCACGTGCTGGGCGCCGAGCCCGACGGTGCGCCCCCACGACAGCCGCTCGTCGGGGGCGACCGCCTCACCGGGCGGCGGCGTCTTGCCGTCGTAGACCAGCTTCCATCCGACCGCCATGACACTCTCCTGTGCGGGCTCGATCCTCGTCCGACCGCCCGGGCACCGTGACGGAGGTCACCCGGGTCAGACTCACTCTGCCTCAGCCGGGAGCCGGGCCGCAGCCAAGACGCGCGAAAAGGCCTGCCGAATCCCCCGCGACGGCCACGTCCGCCCGTGCCGGCGTGGCGCGGGCGGGTCATCTGGTCCGCGTCGGTGGCGACTTTGCCCATGCCGCGGACCGGTCGTGCCTGAGTCCCTATTGTCGAGGGGTGACTTCGCCGCGCCCACACACGTCGCCGGACACGTCGCCGGACACGTCGCCGTACGCGCGGGCACCTCGCGGACCCGTTCCCGCGGCGGTCTCGGTGCTCCTCACCGACGTCCTGGACGGTCCGGTCCGGCCGTGGCAGGTGGTGCACCGCTCGCGCTGCACCGTGCACCTGGCGCGGCGCGATGACCTGGCCGCCCACCTCTGCCTGGGCACGGCGGAGGCGGTGCGGCTGCCCCGCACCGTGCTCGTCCCGGCGCTGCCGGCGGTCGGACCCGGTGACACGGCGTACGTCGGTGGTGGCGGGGTGTGCTGCGGAGAGCTGCGGATACGCCCCCGACGCTGGTGGCGACCGCCGCGCCCCCAAGGACTGCCGACGCCTGGACCCAGCACGCTGCGACGGGTCCGCGCTCTGCTGGGGGACCGATGTCGTGACGGGCTCCGGGACGGGCTGCCGGGCCGGCTCCTCGATGCGGTCCCCTCCCCCGACGCCACGCTGGACCCCGCCGCGCTGGTGGGCGCCGGTCCGGGCACCACCCCCGCCGGTGACGACGTGGTGGCCGGCGCGCTCGTCGCCGCACACGCGATCGCCGACCTCCGGCTCGCCGGCTGGTGCGCCGCGACCCGCACCAGGCTGGACCGCACGACCGCGGTGTCCAGCGCGATGCTGCACGACGCGCTGGACGGCTGGGCCACCCCGCAGCTGGCCGGCTTCGTCAGCGCGGTGTGCCGCGACGACGACGTGGAGGCGCCCCTGCTCGCGCTGCTGCGAGTCGGGCACACCTCGGGGGAAGCCTGCGCGCGGGGCGCGTTGCACGTGTGGGAGTCTGCGGCGCGGTCGGGAGCCGCGGCGTGAGCGCCACGGTGGAGCTGCGGCACGGCGGCTACCTCGACTCCGTGGCGTTGATGCAGGTCAGCCGCGACGTGGCGGCGGTGCCCGGCGTCGGGTCCGCGCTCGTGGCGATGGCCACCGAGCTGAACGTGGACCTCGCCCGGGGCATGGGGTTCACGGTGCCCGCCGAGGCGGGACCCAACGACATGCTGGTGGCGCTCGAGACGGAGGATCCGGCGGCCCGCGCGGCGGCGCTGGACGAGCTCGAGGCCGCCCTGCGGCGGGTCAGCCAGAGCCCCGCGGGCGTCGGAGCGAGCGCCGAGGCGCCGCCGTTGACCACTGGCGCCGCCGCCCGGAGGCTGGCTGCCGACGGCCCGGGTGTGGCGCTCGTGTCCACGCCCGGCCGGTACGCGTTCACCGAGGCCGTGGACGCGCTGGACGCCGGGCTGCACGTGATGGTGTTCAGCGACAACGTGCCGCTCGAGCAGGAGGTCGCCCTCAAGGAATATGCCGCCACGCTCGGCGGTGGGCTGGTGATGGGACCGGACTGCGGCACGGCCGTGCTGGGCGGCGTCGGACTCGGCTTCGCCAACGTGGTGCGGCCGGGACCGGTCGGCATCGTGGCGGCCTCGGGGACCGGAGCACAGCACCTGATGTGCCTGCTCGACGGCGCGGGCGTGGGGGTGTCGCACTGCCTCGGAGTGGGCGGGCGCGACCTGTCCGGCCCCGTCGGCGCCCGCAGCACGCTGCGAGCGCTGGACCTGCTGGCCGCTGACCCCGACACGCAGGTGATCGTGCTGGTCTCGAAACCTCCCGCGGCCGAGGTGGCCCGCCGTGTGGAGGCCCACGCCCGTGGGCTGAGCACACCGGTCGTCCTCGCCCTGCTCGGGCCCGAGGAGGCGGACCTGACCCGGGTCGCCCATCGGGTGGTCGACGCGGCCGGCGCCTCGTGGGCCGAGCCCGAGGAGTCGTCGGGTTCCCTGGACCACGGGCGACCGGGCGGCATGCTGCGCGGGCTCTTCGCCGGGGGCACCCTGTGCGACGAGACGATGCTGCTCGCCGCGCCCGTGCTCGGCGAGATCCGTTCCAACGTGCCGCTACGCCCGGAGTGGGCGCTGCCGGATCCGGCCACGTCCCTGGGCCACACCGTCCTCGACCTCGGCGACGACCGGCTCACCGCGGGGCGGCCGCACCCGATGATCGACCAGAGCCTGCGCGTGGCGCGGATCAGCCAGGAGGTCGCCGACCCCCTCTGCGGCGTGCTCCTGCTCGACGTGGTCCTGGGGCACGGTGCTACCGCCGACCCCGCGGCCGAGCTGGTTGCGGCGGTCGAGGAGGCGGTCACGGCCGGCGTACCGGTCGTGGTGAGCCTGGTGGGCACTCGCGACGACCCGCAGGACCGCGCTCGACAGCGCGCGATGCTGCACGCGGCCGGCGCGGCGGTCCACGCCTCGAACTCCGCCGCCACCCGCGCGGCCCTCGACCTACTCGCCCGGGAGTGACCATGCCCGTCGACCAGCCCTCGGCAGCTGCCGCATCGCCGCTCCCCGGGGAGGGGCCCGGCCCGGGCCCAGGGTTAGGCACCCCGGCGGGTGTGGTCACCGCCGGGGTGCAGCTGCTCTCCGACGCCGTCCGCGACCAGGGGGTGCCTACGCTCGAGGTCCCCTGGCGCCCGCCGGCGGGCCATGCCGATGCGCTGGCCACGGTGATGGGCGACCCGCGGCGACGGGGTGCCAACGCACGCGCTGTGGCGGCGATGCTGTCCGCGGGCGCGACCCTCGTCGACGTGCGGTCCGCGCGCGAGGCGCTCGGCCTGGGCGACGGCGAGCTGCTGCACGCCGGGCCGCCGGTGGACTGGGCCCGCGCGTCCGGTCCGTTGCGCGGTGCGTTCATCGGCGCCCTCCTCCTCGAGGGGTGGGCCGACTCCCCCGAGCACGCCGAGCGGCTGCTGGAGACACCGGGGCGGATCCGCTGGGAGCCGTGCCATCACCGCGGCGCGGTCGGCCCGATGGCCGGCGTGATCTCGCCCTCGATGTGGGTGTTCGAGCTGCGCGATGACGAGCACGCCACGACGTCGTGGTGCAGCCTCAACGAGGGGCTCGGCAAGGTGCTGCGCTACGGCGCCTACGGCCCGGAGGTGATCGACCGGCTGCGCTGGATGGGCGAGGTACTCGGTCCGCTGCTCGCCACGGCGGTGCGGGCGACCACCGAGCGCAGCGGCCCGATCGACGTCAAGGCGATCATGGCCCAGATGCTGCAGATGGGCGACGAAGGACACAACCGCAACCGCGCCGGCACGTTGATGTTCCTGCGCGAGGTGCTGCCCGCGCTGATCGACTCCGGTCGCCCGTCCGCCGAGGTCGCCGAGGCGGTGCGGTTCATCGCCGGCAACGACCACTTCTTCCTCAACCTCGGCATGCCTGCCTGCAAGCTGCAGACCGCGGCGGCGGCCGGCATCGACGGGTCGACGGTGGTCACGGTGATGGCACGCAACGGCACCGACTTCGGGATCCAGGTCTCGGGCACCGGGGACCGGTGGTTCACCGCCCCCGCGAACACCCCCGACGGGCTGTTCCTGGGCGGGTACGGCCCCGAGGACGCCAACCCGGACATCGGCGACTCGGCGATCACCGAGACCGCCGGCATCGGCGGCTTCGCGATGGCGGCGGCGCCGGCGATCGTGCGCTTCGTGGGAGGCAGCGTGCCGGACGCGCTGGCCACCAGCCGGAGGATGTACGACCTGACCCTGGGCGAGAACCCGGCGCTGCCCCTGCCGATTCTGGAGTTCCGCGGCGCCCCCACCGCCATCGACGCGACCGCCGTCGTCCGGAGCGGCGTGCTCCCGCAGATCAACACCGGGATGGCGGGCCGCGTCGCCGGGACCGGCCAGGTGGGGGCCGGCCTGGTCACCCCGCCGATGGAGTGCTTCACCGAGGCGGTCCGGGCCCTCGCGGACGCCGTACCGCCGTCCTAGGCCCTGCCCGGTCATCTCGACACGCTCGATCGGCCGGTGGGGTCTCGACACGCTCGACCGGCCGGTCGGGTCAGTCGTCGCGCTCGGTGCGGGTGTGCGCGTCGACGAGCGCGCGCAGCTCCCGCACCTGCCGGATCGCCCGAGTCCCGTCCGAGCCCTGGATGCCCATCGCGGCCACGCTGGTGCCGTCGCTGAGGTCGAGGGTCGCCCACGGGCTGCCCTGGCGCAGGGACACCCGGACGACCTCCGACCAGTCGTAGCGCCGGCTGCGGAACCCGTTCACCACGGTCAACGAGCCGTCATTGGCAACGACACGGGAGCGCGCCAGCGCGTGCCCGGCGACCACCGCGCCGATGCCGAAGGCCAGGAGGGTGCCCCGCTGGAAGAGGGTGAACTGGCCCCGCACCTCGGCGGAGAAGGAGAACCACACCACGGCGGCGACCAGGATCATCAGGCCACCGAACACGTACGTCGCCACCCGGACCCCGAGCGGGCGGAAGGTGACCGGTGGGGCCAGCGGGTCAGAGGCGGCAGGCATTGATCTCGGTGACCAGGATGCCGCGGGCGCCGAGCTCCCACAGCTCGTCCATCACCTTCTGAGCGGCACCGCGCGGCACCATCGAGCGCACAGCGACCCAGCCCTCCCGGTGCAGCGGGGAGACGGTGGGGCTCTCGATGCCGGGGGTCAGCCCGACGGCCTGCTCGACCCGCTCGACCCGGATGTCGTAGTCCATCATCACGTAGGAGCGGGCCACCATCACCCCACGCACGCGCCGCTCGAACACCTCGTAGCCGTCCGGCGTGCCGGCGCCGGCCCGCCGGATCAGCACCGCCTCCGACTCCAGGATGGGGTCGCAGACGATCTCCAGCCCGGCCTGGCGCAAGGTGCTGCCCGTCTCGACCACGTCGGCGATGACGTCCGCGACGCCCAGCTGCACGCTGGTCTCCACGGCCCCGTCCAGGCGGGTGACCGTGGCGTCGACCCCGTGCTCCTCCAGGTAGCGGCGCACCACACCGTCGTACGCCGTGGCGATGCGCCGCCCGGCCAGGTCGTCGAGCGTGCTCACCTGCCCCGGGGGCGCCGCGAAGCGGAACCGCGAGCGCCCGAAGCCCAGCTGCATCGCCTCCTCGGCCTTCGCGCCCGAGTCCAGCAGCAGGTCGCGTCCGGTGATGCCCAGGTCGAGGGTCCCCTCGCCGACGTAGAGCGCGATGTCGCGCGGGCGCAGGTAGAAGAACTCGACTCCGTTGTCCGGGTCGGCCAGGGTCAGCTGCTTGCTGTCGTGACGCTGGGCGTAGCCGGCCTCGCGGAGCAGCTCGGTCGCGGAGGCCGAGAGCACTCCCTTGTTCGGGATGGCGATGCGCAGCGCCCCGTTACGGGGGCCGGGCGTGGGCGCGGGTGTCGACATGGTCGGGCCTCGTGTGACGTTTCTCGGGGTGGCAAGTGGCTGACGGACGCTAGAGGTGGGTGTAGACGTCCTCCAGCGTCAGGCCACGGGCGAGCATCAGCACCTGGGCGTGGTAGAGCAGCTGACTGATCTCCTCCGCGGCGCGCTCCGGACTCTCGTGCTCGGCGGCCATCCAGGACTCCGCGGCCTCCTCCACCAGCTTCTTGCCGATGGTGTGCACCCCGGCATCCAGCTCCTGCACGGTGCCGGACCCCTCGGGTCGCCGGGTGGCCTTGTCGCTGAGCTCGTCCCACAGCTGCTCGAACGTCTTCATCGGCTCCACCCTATCCCGCCGACCCGTCGTGAATGTCCCGCGTTCACGCCCCGACCCGGCGTGAATGTCCCACGCTCACCCGCCGACCCGTCGCGAATGTCCCACGCTCACCCGCCGACCCGTCGTGAATGCCCCGCGCTCACCCTCCGACCCGTCGTGAATGTCCCACGCTCCCCCGCCGACCCGTCGTGGATGTTCACTCCTCGTAGGCGTAGCCGCGCCGGATCTTGCGCAGCGTGGACGCGGTCACCAGCGCGGCCGACGCGGCCTCGTAGCCCTTGTCCTCCCGCGACCCCTCGAGCCCGGCCCGGTCGAGCGCCTGCTGCTCGTCGTCGCACGTGA
>DASSVD010000118.1:0-13687 GCA_035706365.1 Nocardioidaceae bacterium | reverse complement strand
TTCGCTGGCGAGCACCTCCTCGGCCACGAGGTCCGCGTGTTCACGGAGCGCGTCGGCGACCGTGGAGTCCTCGCCCACGGGGGCCCAGCGCAACGAGATCCGGTCGCTGACCTCGAGTCCGGACTGCTTGCGGGCCTCCTGGACCAGGCGGACGACCTCGCGGGCCAGGCCCGCGCGGCGCAGGGCCGGGGTGAGCTCCAGGTCCAGGGCGATGGTCTCGCCCTGCTCGTTGACCACCGACCACCCCTCACGCGGCCGCTCGGCGAGGATCACCTCGTCGGGCAGCACGCTGACCTGCTCACCGTCGACGGTGACCTGCCCCTCGCCCCGCTGGTCGAGCTCGGCGGCCAGGGCGGCGGCATCCGCAGCAGCGATCGCCGCGGCCACGGCGGGCGTGCGCTTCGCGAAACGCTTGCCCAATGCCCGGAAGTTGCCCTTCGCGCTGTGGTCGACGAGGTCGGCACCCGCCGCTGACAGCGGCTCCAGCGCGCCCACGTTGAGCTCGCTGGCCACTTCGGCGCGCAGCTCGTCGTCGAGGCGGGCGTGCGCCGCGGTTCCGACCAGCGCGCGCCGCAGCGGCTGGCGCGTCCGGACCTTGGCATCGGCTCGGGCCGCCCGGCCCAGCTCGACGAGTCTGCGGGCCAGCGCCACGGACCGGGACAGCTCCTCGTCGACGTCACCGGGCCGCGCCTGCGGCCAGTCGGCCAGGTGGACCGACTCGGCTGCACCGGGTGTGACCGGCCGGACCACGTCCTGCCAGACCCGTTCGGTGAGGAACGGCGTCAGCGGCGCCATCAGCCGGGTCACCACGTCCAGCGTCTCGTGCAACGTGGCCAGCGCGGCCGGGTCGCCGTCCCAGAACCGGCGGCGCGAGCGGCGGACGTACCAGTTGGACAGGTCGTCGACGAACTGCGCCAGCAGCGAACCGGTGCGCTGGGTGTCGAAGTTCTCCATCGCGGCGGTGACCTCGACGACCAGCCGGGCGGTCTCCGCATGCAGCCAGCGGTCCAGCACCGGGCGCTGCGCCACCGCGGGGGCGGCCACCTCGGGGGTCCACCCGTTCGTACGGGCGTAGAGCACCTGGAAGGCCACCGTGTTCCAGTAGGTGAGCAGCACCTTGCGCACCGTCTCCTGGATCGTGGTGTGCCCCACCCGCCGGGCGGCCCACGGGGACCCGGCGGCGGCCATGAACCAGCGGACCGCGTCGGCGCCGTGCTCCTCCATCAACGGGATCGGCTCCAGGATGTTGCCCAGATGCTTGGACATCTTGCGGCCGTCCTCGGCGAGGATGTGGCCCAGGCAGAGCACGTTGCGGTAGGAGGACTGGTCGAACACGACCGTGCCGATCGCCATCAGGCTGTAGAACCAGCCGCGCGTCTGGTCGATCGCCTCGCAGATGAAGTCGGCCGGGTAGGCGCGGTCGAAGGCCTCCTGCGAGCCCTCGAGGTGGGGGTAGCCCCACTGCGCGAACGGCATCGACCCGGAGTCGAACCAGGCGTCGATCACCTCCGGTACCCGCTGCGCGGTCGCGCCGCACTCGGGGCAGTCGAAGGTGATCGCGTCGACGTAGGGCCGGTGCGGGTCCAGGTCGGACTGGTCGGTGCCGGTCAGCTCGGAGAGCTCCGCGAGTGAGCCGACGCAGGTCTGGTGCCCCTCGGCGCAGCGCCACACCGGCAGCGGCGTACCCCAGTACCGGGACCGGGACAGCGCCCAGTCGATGTTGTTGTTCAGCCAGTCGCCGTACCGGCCCCACTTCACCGTGTCGGGGTACCAGGTGGTCTGCTCGTTCTCCCGCAGGAGCGCGTCCTTGACCGCGGTGGTGCGCACGTACCACGACGGCTGGGCGTAGTAGAGCAGGGCGGTGTGGCAGCGCCAGCAGTGCGGGTAGGAGTGCTCGTAGGCCAGGTGGCGGTAGAGCAGCCCCCGCGCGTCGAGATCCTTCACCAGGTCGGTGTCGGCGTGCTTGAAGAACTGCCCGCCCACGAGCGCGAGCCCGTCCTCGAAGTGACCGTCCGGGCGCACCGGGTTGACCACCGGCAGACCGTAGCTGCGGCACACCCGCATGTCGTCCTCACCGAAGGCGGGGGACTGGTGCACCAGGCCGGTGCCGTCCTCGGTGGTGACGTAGTCGCCGAGCACCACCAGGTGGGCGGGGGCGGGGAACGAGACCAGCTCGAAGGGGCGCTGGTACTCCCAGCGCTCCATGTCCCGGCCCGGCACGGTCGCCTCGACACTCCAGCCGTCCCCGAGCACCTCGGCGAACAGCGGCTCGGCGACGACCAGGCGCTCGCTTCCGTTGCCGGCAACGACGTAGTCGACGTCGGGGTGCACCGCCACCGCGGTGTTGGAGACCAGCGTCCACGGCGTGGTCGTCCACACCAGCAGCGACGCGCCGGCGTGGGGGCCGGTGGTCAGCGGGAAGCGGACGTAGACCGACGGGTCCGTGACGGTCTCGTAGCCCTGCGCCAGCTCATGGTCGGACAGCGCGGTGCCGCAGCGCGGGCAGTACGGCGCCACCCGGTAGTCCTCGACCAACAGGCCGCGGGAGTGGATCTGCTTGAGCGCCCACCAGACCGACTGCACGTAGGAGGAGTCCATGGTGCGGTAGGGGTCGGTCATGTCGACCCAGCACCCCATCCGCTCGGTCATCTCCTCCCACAGGTCCACGTGGCGCTGGACCGACTCGCGGCAGCGGGCGTTGAACTCCGCGATGCCGAAGGCCTCGATGTCGCCCTTGCCGGAGAACCCGAGCTCCTTCTCCACCGCGAGCTCGACCGGAAGGCCGTGGCAGTCCCAGCCGCCCTTGCGGCTCACCTGGTAGCCCTGCATGGTCTTGAACCGGGGGAACGCGTCCTTGAACGTGCGGGCCTCGACGTGGTGGGTCCCCGGACGGCCGTTCGCCGTCGGCGGTCCCTCGTAGAAGGTCCACGGCTCGCCGCCCTCGTTGCGGTGCAGCGACTTGGTGAAGATGTCACGCTCGCGCCACAGCTCGAGCACCTCGTGCTCGAGGGCGGGCAGGTCCACCTGCGGCGGGACGGGGCGGTACTGGCTCACGGGGCAGTCCTTCGGCCGGTCGGCTGCCGGGGCGGGCCCGGCGACGGGGCTGAAGGGACGAGAACGGCCACCCGGCCGGCCCCGCGGTACCACCCTTCTTGGCCGCCCGGACGGACGACCCACTCGTGCAGTCCTCGCGGTCGGTTCTACTGACCGGACGGACAGGCCGCCGCGGCGTTCTTCCGACGACTCCGGGCTGATCTTCACCGCGAGCCGTGCCCCCGGGCTCCCACCGTCCCCGGGTCGCTCCTGGCCGTGCTCGGGGCTACTCGTCCCCTCCACGTCGTGCGAGGCCTCCAGTCTGCCAGACCTCACCCGGCGGCGGCATCCCGGTTACCGGACCGTCCGGTCCCGGTTGTTACCGATTCGTGCGCGTGGCCTGTTGCCGCCTGCCCTGCCGCGGCATATCCTCACCGCACGCGTGTGGCGGGAGCCACACATTTCTGTTTAAGGGGGCTGCGCGCCATGGCACGTGCGACCACGAAGAAGACCGCCACGAAGCCCGCGGCGAAGGCCGCAGGGAGCGCGTCGGCGAAGAAGGCAGCGGCCCCCCGGACGGCGAGCAAGAACGCCACCTCGAGTCCAGCCAGGTCCGCCTCGAAGCCTGCCCCCAAGAGCGCTGCGAAGAGTGCTGCGAAGGATGCCCCGAAGAAGGGGCCCGGGAGCTCCTCGAGAGGGGGGTCGAAGAAGCGCGCCGCGCCTGCGGCCAAGGGCCGTACGTCGACCGCGGCTGCGGCGAAGAAGCTGGCGGTCAAGGCCGATGAGACGCCGTGGACCACCGAGGAGCTCGCGGAGGTCCGTGGCGAGCTGGAGCAGGACCGCGAGCGCCTCCGCTCGGAGCTGAACCTCGCCGAGGAGGAGCTGCACGACCTGATGCGGGACGCGGGTGACGGCGCCGGCAACGACCAGGCCGACGTCGGCTCGAGCACCTTCGAGCGCGACCACGAGATGAGCCTGGCCAACAACGCCCGGCACATGCTCGCCCAGACCGAGCGTGCCCTGGCGCGCATCGAGAACGGCAGCTACGGCGTCTGCGAGAGCTGTGGCCAGCCGATCGGCAAGATGCGGGTGATGGCCTACCCACGTGCCACACTGTGTCTGCCATGCAAGCAGCGCGAGGAGCGTCGCTGAGCCAGGACGGCTCGAGCGACCGGACCAGCATCCCCACCGCCGGCCACCACCGCCGGCGGTTGCTGCTGCTGTTCGCAGGGATCGCTCTGGTCGCCTACGCCGCCGACGTGGTGACCAAGGTCGTGGTCGTGCACCTGCTCTCCGACCGACCGCCGGTCGACGTGGTCGGCGACCTGGTGCGGCTCACGCTGGCCCGCAACCCCGGGGCCGCGTTCAGCACCGGAACCTCGTACACCGCGGTGCTCTCCTGCATCGCGATCGTCGCCGCTCTCGCGGTGCTGTGGTACGCCCGCCGCCTGGGCAGTCGCGGCTGGGCCGTGGGGCTCGGCTTCCTGCTGGCCGGGGTGCTCGGCAACCTCACCGACCGGGTGTTCCGCCAGCCCGGGTTCCTGCAGGGGCACGTGGTCGACTTCATCATGTTCCCGCACTTCCCGGTGTTCAACGTCGCCGACATCTGCATCAACATCGCGGCGGCGGTGATCATCGTGCAGGCGCTGCGCGGGATCCGCATCGACGGCACCAGGCACCCCAAGGAGGACGGGACCGAGCCCGAGGCGAGCGGCTCGGGAGGAGCCTCGTCGTGACCGACCGCCGCACCGTGCTCGTCCCCGACGGGCTGGCCGGCGAGCGCCTCGACGCCGCGCTCGCCCGGATGTTCGGCTTCTCCCGGACCCGCGCCGCGGACCTGGTCCGCGACGGAATGGTGACCCTCGACGGGGAGGTGCCGGCCAAGTCCGACCGGGTGGCTGCGGGAGCGCTGCTCGACGTGGAGATCCCCGAAGTCGTCGACCCGGTCGCGGTGGTCCCCGAGACGGTCGAGGGGATCAGCATCCTGCACGACGACGACGCGATCGTGGTGATCGACAAGCCGGTCGGGGTCGCGGTCCACCCCAGCCCCGGGTGGACCGGGCCCACCGTGGTCGGCCACCTGGCCGGAGCCGGCTTCGCGATCGCCACCAGCGGCGCCGCCGAGCGTCAGGGCATCGTCCAGCGCCTCGACGTGGGCACGTCGGGGGTGATGGTCATCGCGAAGTCGGAGCGCGCCTACTCCGTGCTCAAGAACGCCTTCCGCGAGCGCACCGTCGACAAGACCTACCACGCGCTCGTGCAGGGGCACCCCGACCCGCTGCGCGGCACCGTGGACGCGCCGATCGGCCGGCACCCGCGCTACGACTACAAGTTCGCCGTGCTCGCCGACGGCAAGCCCAGCGTGACGCACTACGAGACCCTCGAGGCGCACCGGTTCGCCAGTCTGCTGCAGATCCACCTGGAGACCGGCCGCACCCACCAGATCCGGGTACACATGGCGGCGCTGAAGCATCCGTGCGTGGGCGACCTGACCTACGGGGCCGACCCGGTGCTCGCGCGCCGGGTGGGTCTGGAGCGGCAGTGGCTGCACGCCGTCGAGCTCGGCTTCGAGCACCCCGAGACCGGGGAGCACGTCACCTTCGGCTCGAGCTACCCCGAGGACCTGCAGCAGGCGCTGGACACGTTGCGCGACGAGGACTGAGGCCTCGGCGCCGGATCGCGGACCGTGACCCGCGCGCCCCGACCAGCACCCACGAGGAGGAGCACATGGCCCGACCCCCGCTTCCCGACGACGTACGCCGGCTGCTCAGCCAGCCGAACCCGGCGGTGATCGCCACGGTGCGGCCGGACGGGCAGCCGGTGACCGTGGCCACCTGGTACCTCCTCGAGGAGGACCGGTTACTGGTGAACATGGACGAGGGTCGGGCCCGCCTCAAGCACCTGCGGGAGGACCCCCGGGTCTCGCTGACCGCGCTGGACCACGACGGCTGGTACACCCACGTGTCCGTGCGCGGCCGGGTGGTGGAGATGCGCGAGGACCCCGA
This sequence comes from Nocardioidaceae bacterium, assembly GCA_035706365.1. Lineage (GTDB taxonomy): Bacteria > Actinomycetota > Actinomycetes > Propionibacteriales > Nocardioidaceae > Nocardioides_C. Next base: position 7,649 of record DASSVD010000118.1, on the reverse strand, counting down.
GCTGACCGACATCGACCGGCTGTCCCGGCACTACACCGGCCGGGACTACCCGGTGCGCGACCGGAGCCGGGTCAGCGCCTGGATCGAGGTCGACTCCTGGCACGGGTGGGGAGCCGCGGCGCAGAGCTGAGCGGCGCCGCGGCCGGGGTCGCCCGGCCGCGGGAACCGGCGGAACTGTCGGTGGCCGCTGGCAGGCTCGGTGACGAGCGACACGGCAGGAGCACCTCGGCGAGGTGCCTCGGGCAGGGTCATCGGTCGCGTAGGCTGTGACCCTTCCCCATGAAGGCCGGCCGCGGGTGCTCCCGACGGCCGTGGGGCGTGCTGCGCTCACAGCAGGTCCTTCGAGGACGAGGCGAGGTTTCGGGAAGGGGCGGTTGCCTCTCATGTCGGCAGGATCCTCCGACGGGTTCGTGCACCTGCACGTGCACACCGAGTACTCCATGCTCGACGGTGCCGCGCGGCTCGGCGAGATGTTCGACCGGACCGCCGAGCTCGGCATGGACGCCATCGCGATGACCGACCACGGCAACGTGTTCGGCGCCTTCGACTTCTACTCCAAGGCCAAGGCCGCGGGCGTGAAGCCGATCATCGGGATGGAGGCGTACTTCACCCCGAACACCTCCCGCTTCGAGCGCAAGCGGGTGCGCTGGGGCGACGGCGGGCAGGACGACGTGTCCGGCAGCGGCGCCTACACCCACATGACGCTGCTGGCCGAGAGCACCGCGGGCATGCACAACCTGTTCCGGCTCTCCTCGCGCTCCTCGATGGAGGGTTTCTTCTACAAGCCGCGCGCGGACCGGGAGCTGCTCGCCGAGTACGCCGGCGGCCTGATCGGCACCACCGGCTGCCCCTCCGGCGAGGTGCAGACGTGGCTGCGCATCGGCAACTACGACAAGGCCCGCGAGGCTGCGGGGGAGTTCCAGGACATCCTGGGCCGGGAGAACTACTTCCTGGAGCTGATGGACCACGGCCTGTCCATCGAGAACCGCGTCCGGGACGGCCTGCTGCGGCTGGCCAGGGACCTGCAGATCCCGCTGTTGGCCACCAACGACTCGCACTACACCCACGCACGCGACGCTCAGGCCCACGAGCACCTGCTGTGCGTGTCCTCCGGCAGCACCATGGCCGACCCGAAGCGGTTCAAGTTCTCCGGCGACAGCTACTACATCAAGTCCCCGGCGGAGATGCGCGAGCTCTGGCAGGACCGCCACGGCCTGCGCGAGGCCTGCGACAACACGCTGCTGATCGCCGAGCGGTGCGAGGTGGAGTTCACCGAGGGCAACGGCACCTACATGCCTCGGTTCCCCGTCCCCGAGGGCGAGGACGAGAACTCCTGGTTCGTCAAGGAGGTCGAGCGCGGGCTGCACTACCGCTATCCCGACGGCATCCCCGATGCGGTGCGCCGGCGCTCGGACTTCGAGGTCGGCGTGATCACCCAGATGGGGTTCCCGGGCTACTTCCTGGTGGTCGCCGACTTCATCAACTGGGCCAAGAACAACGGCATCCGGGTCGGGCCCGGCCGAGGATCCGGGGCCGGCTCGATGGCGGCGTACGCCATGCGGATCACCGACCTCGACCCGCTCGAGCACGGGCTGATCTTCGAGCGCTTCTTGAACCCCGACCGCGTCTCGATGCCCGACTTCGACATCGACTTCGACGAGCGCCGCCGCAGCGAGGTGATCCGCTACGTCTCGGAGAAGTACGGCGACGACCGGGTCTCGATGATCGTCACCTACGGCACGATCAAGGCCAAGCAGGCGGTCAAGGACTCCTCCCGGATCCTCGGCTACCCCTTCGCGATGGGCGATCGGATCACCAAGGCGATGCCGGCCGCGGTGATGGGCAAGGACATCCCGCTCAAGCAGATCTTCGACGAGGAGCACCCCCGCTACGGCGAGGGCGGCGAGTTCCGCGGGCTGTTCGACCAGGACCCCGACGTCCGCAAGGTCGTGGAGACCGCGATGGGCATCGAGGGGCTCAAGCGGCAGTGGGGCGTGCACGCGGCCGGAGTGATCATGTCCAGCGAGCCGCTGGTGGACGTGATCCCGCTGATGCGCCGCGAGCAGGACGGCGCGGTCATCACGCAGTTCGACTACCCGACCTGCGAGCGTCTCGGCCTGATCAAGATGGACTTCCTGGGGCTGCGCAACCTCACCATCCTCGACGACGCGCTGATCAACATCGAGAACAACCGCCAGGAGAAGGTGGTCCTCGAGGACCTCACCCTCGACGACCCGCGCACCTTCGAGCTGCTCGGGCGCGGCGACACGCTGGGCGTCTTCCAGCTCGACGGCGGTCCGATGCGGGCGCTGCTGCGCAGTATGCGCCCGGACAGCTTCGAGGACATCTCCGCGGTCGGCGCGCTCTACCGGCCGGGTCCGATGGGCGCCGACTCGCACAACAAGTACGCCCGGCGCAAGAACGGCCGCGAGGAGGTCGTGCCGATCCACCCGGAGCTGGCCGAGCCGCTGGCCGACATCTTGGGCGAGACTTACGGCCTGATCGTCTACCAGGAGCAGGTGATGGCGATCGCCCAGAAGCTGGCCGGCTACTCGCTGGGCCAGGCGGACCTGCTGCGGCGGGCGATGGGCAAGAAGAAGAAGGCCGAGCTGGACAAGCAGTTCGAGGCGTTCTCGGCCGGCATGCGCGAGCGCGGCTACTCCGCCGACGCGGTGAAGACGCTGTGGGACATCCTGCTCCCGTTCTCCGACTACGCCTTCAACAAGGCGCACTCGGCCGCCTACGGTCTGGTCTCCTACTGGACGGCCTACCTGAAGGCGAACTACCCGGCGGAGTACATGGCTGCCGTCCTCACCTCGGTGAAGGACGACAAGGACAAGATGGCGATCTATCTCAACGAGTGTCGCCGGATGAAGATCCACGTCCTCCCGCCCGACGTCAACGAGTCCGAGTCGACCTTCACGCCGGTGGGGGCCGACATCCGGTTCGGCCTGTCCGCGATCCGCAACGTCGGGGTCAACGTCGTCGACGCGATCGTGCAGGCCCGTCGCGAGAAGGGCCGCTACACCGACTTCGCCGACTTCATGGACAAGGTGCCGCCGCTGGTGTGCAACAAGCGGGTGATCGAGTCGCTGATCAAGGCCGGCGCCTTCGACTCGCTGGGGCACCGCCGGCGGGCGCTGGTCACCGTGCACGAGACCGCGGTCGACCAGTACGTCGACATCAAGCGCAACGAGGCGATCGGCCAGGACTCGCTGTTCGCGGGCCTCGGCGACGAGAACGCCGGGTCCGGCGCCGGGTTCGGCGTGACGATCACCGTGCCGGACATCGACGACTGGGACAAGCAGACGCTGCTCGGCCACGAGCGGGACATGCTCGGCCTCTACGTCTCCGACCACCCCCTGATGGGGCTCGAGCACATCCTGTCCTCCAGCAGCGACTGCACCATCGGCCAGCTGCTCACCGACGAGGACCGGCCGGACGGCTCGACCGTCTCGGTGTGCGGCCTGATCACCTCCGTGCAGCGCAAGATCACCAAGCGCGGGGACGCGTGGGCGATGGTCACCGTCGAGGACCTCGAGGGCGCGATCGACGTGCTGCTGTTCCCCAGCTCCTACCAGCTCGCCGCCACGCTGCTCAACGAGGACGCGATCGTCACGGTGCGGGGGCGGCTCTCCCGCAGCAAGGACCAGCCGGAGCTGCACGGGCAGGAGGTCACCGTCCCCGACCTGGCCGACGGCCCGACCGGACCGGTGATGATCTCCCTGCCCTCCACCCGCTGCACGCCCCCGGTGGTCGAGCAGCTCAAGGACGTGCTGGGCACCCACCCCGGGGTCACCGAAGTACGGTTGCGGCTGATGACCAAGACCTCCACCACGGTGCTGCGGCTCGACGACCGGCTACGGGTCTCCGCCTGCCCGGAGCTGTACGCCGACCTCAAGGCGCTGCTCGGACCCGGGTGCCTGGTCAGCGCGTGACCGACCGATGAGCCGGCCCGCGCGGCGTGACGTCGCGGTCGTGCTGGCGACCTACGTGCTGCTGGGCCTCCTGGGCGGGCTGGTCTGGTGGCTCCTGGTCGACCCGGCCACGTTCACCAAGGTCGGTCGGGGCGCCGGCGGGTCGATGGGGGAGGTGCAGCTCGCCCGACGCTTCGACGCCGACGGCTGGTTCTGCGTGCTCGCGATCCTGGGTGGCTTCTTCAGCGGCCTCGTGCTCACCTGGTGGCGGCGGCGGGACCCGCTGCTGGTCACCGTGCTGGTTGTGCTGGGGGCGGCCGGAGCCGCCGCGCTGATGGCGGTCAGCGGCCACCTGCTCGGGCCCGGAGACCCCGACGTCGCGCTACGCGAGGCGACGGTGGGAGAGCACGTCCCGGTCCAGCTGGCGGTGCAGGCGCGTGCGGCGTACCTGGCGTGGCCGATCGCGGCGCTGGTCGGTGCCCTGGTGGTGCTGTGGTCGCCGGACCAGGGCGACCCGCCGCCCGAGCCAGGCGGCCGGGGCCCGGACGGCAGGAGCCCCGGCGGCGATCGGGGTCAGGCGCGCGCGATCGAGGCCGACGACCCTTCTACGGCTCGCAGCAGGTCCGCCGGTCGCAGCTCGACGTCCAGGCCGCGCCGACCGGCGGAGACGAAGACCGTCTCGTACCGACCCGCCGAGTCGTCCAGCACGGTCGGCAGCCGGCGCCTCTGGCCGATCGGGGAGATCCCGCCGACCACGTAGCCGGTCGCGCGCTCGGCGTCCCTCGGGTCGGCCATGGTGGCCCGCTTCCCGCCCAGGGCCGCCGCGAGCGCCTTGAGGTCCAGCTGCGCGGAGACCGGGACGATCCCCACGCACAGTCGACCGTCGAGCTCGGCGCACAGCGTCTTGAACACCCGGTCCGCGCTCACCCCCAGCGCCTCGGCCGCCTCCAGGCCGAAGCTCGGGGCGGTCGGGGCGTGCTCGTAGGCGTGCACCTCGAACCGGATCCCGGCACGGGTCAGCGCCAGGGTCGCCGGCGTACTGCCTGGGCCGGGCTGTTTGCGGGCCACTGCCGGTCCTCCCCTCGGTGACGGATCAGTTGGGGGACCACGAGCTGCGCGCGACCTCGGTCGCCGGCAACGACGGGATCGCCCGCATGGCCCGCATCTCCTCGCGCAGGGCGTGCCGGAGCAGGATCAACCGCTCCCGGGCGGTGTCGGTCTCGAGCAGCCCCTGCTGCTCGCGCAGGGTGAGCAGGCTCGCCGAGGCCAGGGTGTAGGAGAGGTACGTCGGGTCGCGCGGCAGGTCGCCCTCGACCAGCTCCACGCCACGCAGCTCGGCGAGCCGGGACCGGTAGGTCGCGAAGGTCTCCAGGGTCCGGGCCGCCTCGACGTCCGCGCCGTCTCCCGCGGACTCCGGCGCGCCGTCATCGAGCACCTCGACCCCGCCGACCAGGTACGGCCCGGAGGTGTCCATGCTGTCCAGCCGCAGCCGGGAACGACCGACCACCTCGATGTCGAAGCGACCGTCGGCGTAGGGCACGACGCTGGTCATCTGCACCAGGCAGCCGACCCGGTGCACCGACTGGGCGCCATGTGAGCCGACCTCGTAGCCCTCGCGGATCGCGACCACCCCGAACACCCGCTCGGTCTTGTCCCCGATCGTGAGCAGGTGGTGCACCAGAGCGCGGTAGCGGTCCTCGAACACGTGCAGCGGCGTGGTCACCCCGGGGAACAGCACGGTGTTCAACGGGAACATCGGCAGCTGCTCGGTCACAGGGGACAACCTACTCACGTGCCGGTCCGGGCGCTGACACGACGCGGGGGAGCAGCCGACCCCGCCCCTACACTGGAACCCATGATTCGCCGGATCGACCTCCGGGGCGAGCAGGTAGCCGACTACCGCAGCGTCGTCCCCCGCGCCGACTTCGACGTCGAGGCCGCCACCGAGGTGGTGCGCCCCGTCTGCGAGGCGGTGCGCCATCGGGGCGTCGAGGCGATCCGCGAGTTCACCGCGACCTTCGACAAGGTGGAGCGGGACGAGATCACCGTCCCGGCCACCGCCCTGCACCGGGCCCTCGCCGAGCTGGACCCCGCGGTCCGCGCCGGCCTGGAGGAGTCGATCCGCCGGCTGCGCCGCACCTGCGAGGCCGAGCTGGAGCCGGACGTGGTGACCGAGGTCGTCCCGGGAGGCACCGTCACCCAGCGAATGGTCCCGATCGAGCGGGTCGGGCTCTACGTTCCCGGCGGGATCGCGCCGCTGGTGTCCAGCGTGGTGATGAACGTGGTGCCCGCTCAGGTCGCCGGGGTGGACTCCATCGCGCTGACCTCCTCGCCCCGCCCGGACAACGACGGCCTGCCGCACCCCACGATCCTCGCCGCGTGCGCCCTGCTCGGGATCGAGGAGGTCTACGCCGTCGGCGGTGCTCAGGCGGTGGCGATGTTCGCCTACGGCGCAGGCCCGTGCCGCAAGGTCGACCTGGTGACCGGCCCCGGCGGCATCTACACGGTGGCCGCCAAGCGCCTGCTCAAGGGCGTGGTCGGCATCGACTCCGAGGCCGGACCGACCGAGATCGCGGTGCTGGCCGACGACACCGCCGACGCCGGCCACGTCGCGGCGGACCTGATCAGTCAGGCCGAGCACGACCCGCTGGCCTCCTCGGTGCTGGTGACCCCGTCGACACGCCTGGCCGACGAGGTCGAGGCCGAGCTGGACAAGCAGGTCTCGGTCACCCGGCACGCCGACCGGATCCGCACCGCGCTGAGCGGTGAGCAGTCGGGCATCGTCCTGGTCGACGACCTCGAGCAAGGGCTGGCCGTCGTGGACGCCTACGCCGCCGAGCACCTCGAGATCCAGACCCGCGACGCCTCCCGGTGGGCGGGCCGGGTGCGCAACGCCGGCGCCATCTTCGTGGGTCCACACGCGCCCGTCTCCCTGGGGGACTACTGCGCGGGCTCCAACCACGTGCTGCCGACGGCCGGCTGTGCCTGCCACAGCTCGGGGCTGTCGGTGCGGTCCTTCCGCAAGGCGGTGCACGTGGTCGACTACGACGCGGCCGCCCTGGCCGAGGTCGCGCCGCAGGTGATCGCCCTGGCCGAGGCCGAGGACCTGCCCGGTCACGCCGCCGCGGTCCGGGTGCGGGTGGAGGAGCGTTGATGGAGCTCCCCCTGCGGGAGGAGCTGCGCGGCGTCGCGCCGTACGGCGCCCCCCAGCTCGACGTACCGGTGGCCCTCAACGTCAACGAGAACCCCTACCCGCCCAGCGAGGCCGTGGTCGCCGACGTGGCGGAGGCGGTCGCCGAGGCGACCCGCACGCTGCACCGCTACCCCGATCGGGAGTTCTCCGAGCTGCGCGCCGCCCTCGCCGGCTACCTCGGTCACGGGGTGCGTCCCGAGCAGGTGTGGGCCGCCAACGGTTCGAACGAGGTGATGCTGCAGCTCCTGCAGGCCTTCGGCGGCCCGGGCCGAACCGCGGTGTCGTTCGCCCCGACGTACTCGATGTACCCCGAGTACGCCCGCAACGCGATCACCGGCTGGGTCGTCGGCCGTCGCGAGGAGGACTTCACCCTCGACCCGGCGCACGTGCGTGAGGTGCTCGCGCAGCACCGGCCGACGGTCGTGCTGCTGCCCTCGCCGACCAATCCCACCGGTACGGCGCTGCCCTTGAAGCTCGTCGCGGAGGTCTGCACCGCGGCGGCCGCGCATGGCGGGGTGGTCGTCATCGACGAGGCGTAC
>DASSVD010000117.1:0-5875 GCA_035706365.1 Nocardioidaceae bacterium | reverse complement strand
CCGTCGGCTCGTCGAGCACGAAGACGTCCGGCTCACCGGCGAGGGCCCGGGCGATCAGCGTGCGCTGCTGCTGCCCGCCCGAGAGCGTGGAGACGCCGTCGGAGGCCTTGTCGGTCAGGTCGACGGCGGCCAGGGCCCGGTCGACGGCAGCCCGGTCGGCGGCGCGCAGCGGCCGCAGCAGGCGCCGTCGGGAGAGCCGGCCGGAGGTGACCACCTCACGGACGGAGGCAGGTACGCCGGAGGCGGCGGTGGCCCGCTGCGGGACGAACCCGACCCGGTGCCAGGCGCGGAACCGCTCCCGGGGCGTGCCGAACAGGCGCACCTGACCGTGGGCGGCGGGGACCAGCCCGAGCATGGTCCGCACCAGCGTCGACTTGCCGGACCCGTTCGCCCCGAGCACCGCCAGCACCTCACCGGCGTGCACCTGCAGGTCGATGCCGCGCAGCACGGGGCGTCCGCCGAGCAGCACGGACACGTCGGCCAGCTCGACGACGGGCGTCCCGGCCTCGGTGGTCGCGCTGGTGGTCACGGGCACCGGTTCGCCTTCTGCAGGGCCGCGAGGTTGGCGCGCATGAGGGAAAGGTAGTCCTGGTCGCGCGTGGCGTCGCCGAGTCCCTCGATCGGGTCCAGCACGTCGGTGCTCACGCCCACGTCGCGGGCCAGGGTGGCGGCAAGCTCGGGACTGGCCAGCGTCTCGGTGAACACGGTGGTGATCGACTGCTGCTCGATCAGGTCCTGCAGCGCGGCGAGGTGCGCCGGCGACGGCTCGGCCTCGGGCGAGAGGCCGTTGATCGCCTCGAAGTGCAGGCCGTACTTGCTCAGGTAGCCGAAGGCGTCGTGGCTGACCACGACGGTGTGCAACGCGCAGTCGGCCAGGCCCTCGCGGTAGTCGGCGTCGATGTCGAGGAGGTCGGCGTGCAGCTCGCGGAGGTTGGCTCGGTAGGCGTCGGCGTGCGCGGGGTCGACCTCGGCGAGCTGCGCGGTGACGGCGCGGGCGACCGCGTCCAACCGCAGCGGGTCCAGCCAGAAGTGCGGGTCGCCGTCCTCGAGCGGGGCCACCTCGGTGGTCTCCACGACGTGCGCGGGTCCGGTCTGGGCGATCGCGTCGTCCACCGAGGGCTGCAGCCCCTTCTCGTAGACGGCGACGTCGGCGTCGGCGACCGCGGCGGTGTGCTGCACGCTGAGCTCGGCGTCGTGCGGCTCGGTGCCCGGGGTGGTCAGGTTGGTGACGGCGGCGTGCCGGCCGGCCACCCGGTGGGCGACGTACGCCAGGGGATAGAAGGAGGCCACCACCCGGGGCCGGTCGTCCGAGGAGCTCTCGCCCAGGGCGCCGCAGCCGGCCACGGAGCCGAGCAGCCCGACCAGGAGGGCCGCGAGCAGCAGCGCGCCGGTGCGGGACCGGACCGGGGGGAGGAGGCGCATGACAATCATTCTCATCGCCTCTGACAATCATTGTCAAACAAAGGGCGGGTCGAACGGGGTCGTAGGCTGGCCCGGTGCTGGTGGTGAACCGATTCCGGGTCGAGCAGGCCGAGGCGGGCGGGTTCCGGGAGGACCTGGACCGCGCGCACGCGTTGCTCGCGGAGCGTCCGGGCTACCTGGACGGCGCGGTGGGGCGCAACGTCGACGACCCCGAGCTGTGGGTGCTGCAGACGCGGTGGGTCGACGTGGGCAGCTACCGCAGGGCGCTCTCGGCGTACGACGTGAAGCTCGGCGCGGTGCCGCTGCTCTCGCGCGCGCTGGACGAGCCGAGCGCCTACGAGCTGGTCGGCGAGGGCGACGTGCTGAACGAGTCCCACCCCCGCACGCTGGGCTGAGCGGCCGGTAGGCTGAGCGTTCGCCGTCAGCCAGCCGGTGCCCCTTCCCCGATGGAGCTCACAGACATGGCCAGCAAGCCCGCCTCGACCCTCGACAACGTCGTCTCCCTGTGCAAGCGCCGGGGTTTCGTGTTCCCGTGCGGCGAGATCTACGGCGGGACCCGGTCGGCGTGGGACTACGGCCCGTTGGGCGTCGAGCTGAAGGAGAACATCAAGCGCCAGTGGTGGCGGATGATGGTCACCTCCCGCGACGACGTGGTCGGGCTGGACTCCTCGGTGATCCTGCCGACGCGCACCTGGGAGGCCTCGGGTCACCTGGCCACCTTCAACGACCCGCTCACCGAGTGCCAGTCCTGCCACAAGCGGTTCCGCGAGGACCACCTGCAGGAGGACTACGCCGCCAAGCGCGCCGCCAAGGGCGAGGAGATCGACCCCGACACCGTCGACCTCAACGAGGTCGTCGCCTGCCCCAACTGCGGCACCCGCGGCGCGTGGACCGAGCCCAAGCAGTTCAACATGATGCTCAAGACCTACCTCGGCGTCGTCGAGGACGAGTCCGGGCTGCACTACCTGCGCCCCGAGACCGCGCAGGGCATCTTCCTCAACTTCGCGAACGTGATGACCTCGTCGCGCAAGAAGCCGCCGTTCGGCATCGCGCAGACCGGCAAGAGCTTCCGCAACGAGATCACCCCGGGCAACTTCATCTTCCGCACCCGCGAGTTCGAACAGATGGAGATGGAGTTCTTCGTCAAGCCGGGGGAGGACGAGGAGTGGCACCAGCGCTGGATCGACCTGCGCACCCAGTGGTACGTCGACCTGGGCATCAACCCCGACAACCTGCGCCACTTCGAGCACCCGGCCGAGAAGCTGTCGCACTACGCGAAGCGGACCGTCGACATCGAGTACAAGTTCGGCTTCTCCGGCCGTGACTTTGAGGAGCTCGAGGGCATCGCCAACCGCACCGACTTCGACCTCACCCAGCACAGCACCTTCTCCGGGCAGGACCTGTCCTACTTCGACCAGGCCACCGGTGAGCGCTACGTGCCCTACGTCATCGAGCCTGCAGCCGGCCTGACCCGCTCGTTCATGGCGTTCCTGGTCGACGCCTACACCGAGGACGAGGCGCCCAACACCAAGGGCGGTGTCGACAAGCGCACGCTGCTGCGCCTGGACCCGCGGCTCGCGCCGGTCAAGGTCGCCGTACTGCCGCTCTCGCGCAACAGCGACCTGTCCCCGAAGGCACGCGGCCTGGCCGCCGACCTGCGCGGGGCGGGCTGGAACGTCGAGTTCGACGACGCCGGCGCGATCGGCCGTCGCTACCGCCGCCAGGACGAGATCGGTACGCCGTACTGCGTCACGGTCGACTTCGACACCCTCGAGGACGACGCCGTCACCGTCCGCGAGCGCGACACGATGAAGCAGGAGCGGATCGGCCTGGGCCAGGTCAAGGGCTACTTCGCCGAGCGGCTGCTCGGCTGCTGAGCGGCATGAGGGTGCTGGGCAAGAGGGCGCTGGGCATGAATCGGCTGGGCTCGAGCAGGCGCGACGCGGAGCGGCCGCGCGCCGGCCGGGGGCGGCGTACCGCCGTGCACCTGGTCGCCGTCGCCTCCGCTGGCGCGGTGCTGGCTGGGCTGGCCGGGTGCAGTGGAGGAGACGAGCCGAAGGCCGCTCCGAGCCCCAGCGCCTCCCCGTCGCCGACGACCACCGTCAGCGTGCCGCCGTCGGTGAGCCTGACCGACCCCGGCGCCGCGCTGTCGTTCGGGGACACCGCGAGCGTCGTCTACGAGCCGGACCAGAAGCGCGGGACGGTGCTCGAGCTCACCGTGGAGAAGGCGCAGCAGGGCCGGATCGAGGACTTCTCCTCCTTCGTCCTCGAGCCGGAGGTGAAGCAGTCCACGCCGTACTACGTCACGGTGTCGGTGAGCAACGTCGGCGAGGGCGAGATCGGCGGCGACCGCGTGCCGCTGTGGGGCGTCGACGGCGCCGACACGCTGCTGCCGCCCGCCGCGTTCACCACCGCGTTCTCCCGCTGTCCCTCCGAGCCGCTGCCGGACACGTTCGCCCCGGGTGACGACTTCGACACCTGCCTGGTCTTCCTCGCCCCCGAGCACGGCACGCTCAGCGCGATCAGCTTCCGGCCGGACGAGGAGTTCGACCCGATCACCTGGACCGGCGACGTCGCCCCGCCGAAGAGCGACAAGTCCGGCGCGAAGGGGAAGAAGAGCGACACGAAGCCCGGCAAGCCCGGCAAGCAGAACGGCTAGCCGACCCGCCGATCCGGCCCGCTGCCCGCCGGCGCACCCTATGCCCCGCCTGCCCCAGTTTCATCAAGGTCTGTTGGTGAACCGGCACATCCCACGATGAGCTCCGCACGGGAAGTGGCAGATTTCCTGCATACCGTGGTGAACTGGCCGAGCTGAACCGGGCCGGCCCGGCGGGATGCGCGATTTGGGCGCGATCGAAGCCCCTGGCCACAATGGGACGGTGACCTCCACCGCCACCGAGTCCACCCCCGCGCCCGCGGCCTCGGCTGCCCTGCCCGGCGAGCTGGTCCTCGGTGGCCTCCGGGTGAGTACGCCGGTCGTGCTGGCGCCGATGGCGGGGATCACCAACGCGGCGTACCGGCGACTGTGCCGCGAGCAGGCGCAGCACGGGCTGGCTCCGCCCGCTGACCAGGGCAGCGACGCCACGGCCGCGCCGCAGGTGGCGGGTTTGTACGTCTGCGAGATGATCACCTCACGCGGCATCGTCGAGCGCGACGAGACCACGATGAAGATGCTGGTCTTCGACGAGCAGGAGGACGTCCGCTCGGTGCAGCTCTACGGCACCGACCCGGTCTACGTCGGCAAGGCCACCGAGATCCTGTGCGCGGAGTTCGGCGTGGACCACGTCGACCTGAACTTCGGCTGCCCGGTGCCCAAGGTGACCCGCAAGGGCGGCGGCGGTGCGCTGCCGTGGAAGCGCGGGCTGTTCGCGCAGATCCTCACCCACGCGGTCGAGGCGGCCACGCCGTACGACGTGCCGGTCACCGTCAAGACCCGCAAGGGCATCGACGCCGAGCACCTCACCTACCGCGACGCCGGGCGCCTCGCGCAGGAGTGCGGCGCGGCCGCGATCGCGTTGCACGGCCGCACGGTGGACCAGGCCTACTCCGGGCAGGCGGACTGGGGCGCCATCGCCGACCTGGCGCAGCACGTCGACATCCCGGTGCTCGGCAACGGCGACATCTGGGAGGCTTCGGACGCCCTGCGGATGGTGCGCGAGACCGGCGCCGCGGGAGTCGTGGTGGGGCGTGGCTGCCTGGGTCGGCCGTGGCTGTTCCGCGACCTGGCCGCGGCGTTCTCCGGCGACGGCTCCGGGTACGCCGGAACGCTGCCTCCGCTGGGCGAGGTGCGCACCATGATGCGCCGGCACGCCGAGCTGCTCTGCCAGCACATGGGGGAGGAGCGCGGCTGCAAGGAGTTCCGCAAGCACGTCTCGTGGTACCTCAAGGGCTTCACCGCCGGCGGCACGCTGCGCCACTCGCTCGCGCTGATCTCCTCGCTGGCCGACCTGGACGAGCTGCTGACCCGACTCGACCCCGACGAGCCGTTCCCGGTGGCCGAGCTGGGCACCCCACGCGGTCGGCAGGGCAGCCCGCGCAAGGTGGTGCTGCCCGAAGGGTGGCTGGACGACATGGACGGGGCCGGCTGCGCCGACGGCGGCACTCCGGTCGTGCGCGAGGACGCCGGCGAGATGTCGGGCGGATGAGCGGCCCGCTGGAGGTCGTCGTCTTCGACGTCAACGAGACGCTGTCCGACCTGACCCCGCTGGCCACCCGGTTCACCGACGTGGGCGCACCCGCGCCGCTCGCGCCGCTGCTGGTGCGGGTCTGGTTCGCCTCCGTGCTCCGCGAAGGGTTCGCGCTGGCCGTCACCGGGGAGCAGGCCGGCTTCGCCGACCTCGGGGCGGAGCTGCTCGCCGACCTGCTCGACCCCGCCTGGCTCACCACCGACCCCGCCGAAGCCACCCGCCACGTGATCGACGGGTTCACCCAGCTGCCGGTGCACTCCGACGTG
>DASSVD010000116.1:0-8304 GCA_035706365.1 Nocardioidaceae bacterium | reverse complement strand
ATCGCCGACCGTGCCGTCCTCGCCTTCTGCCGTCCCCCTGTCGTTGACCGCGGGCGTCGCGCAGCGAGCGGCGTCGACGCCGTTGCGGCGCTCGCTCGGCCTGGTACCGATGACCTCCGGTGCCCGGCTGGGCGCCCGCGGCGCGACGATCGGGGTCCACCGGACCGCCGGCATGGTGCTGCGCTCCCACGAGCCGCTGGCCGACGTGCGGCCGGCCACGCGCACCGACGCCTCGGTGCGGTCACCGGGCGCGGTCCCCTGGATCCCCGGCCGCACGGCGCAGGACGGCCGTAACGGAGCCACCGTGCGGCGGTCGCCGGCGGCGCAGCCGGCGGTCGCGGCCGCCGGATCCGCTTCGTCAGCCCAGGCGGGCGCACGTGAGCACGCCGGCATCTCCAGGCTCCACGGCAGCGCTCCCAGCCTTCACAGCGGGACCCGCACCGGCGCCGGCTCGGCTGCCCCCTCCTTCGGCGAGCGAGTCGGCGCAGCGGCCCGGCGGTCCGCGGGTCCGTCGGCGACCAACGGGCTCGCGATGCCCGGGCTCGTGGTGATGCGGCAGACGCAGGGCTCGTCCTTCAGCCTCCCGCAGGAGATCGCCCCGGCCCTGTCCCGGGTGCTGCCCGCCGCCGCCTCGGTCTCCCGGGTGCTGCCCGGCGGGACGAAGGCGCGCCGCACCGGGTCGCCCGGGAGGTCGGCGTCGGCGTCGTTCCCGCCCGCGGAGACCGGACCGGCCCCGCTGCGTCGGTCGATCAGCCCCGCAGCGGTGGCGCCGCCGCGCAGCGTGCTGCCGGCCAGCCGGCGTACCCCTGCCTCGGGAGCCACGCACAGCGGGACCGCGGCCGGCGCGCCACCGGTGCCGTCCTCGGCCCGGGGCACCGCAGCCGGCACCGCGTCGGTGGCCGACCTGCGGCGCAGCACCGGCAGCCTGGTCGACTCCACCGCGCACCTGTTCGGCCCGACGCCCACCGGTCGGTCCGGCTCCACCACCGGCTCCACCACTGGCTCCGGCTCCAGCCCCTTCGGCACCCCCACGGGAGGAGAGGTCATGCGCTCCTGGGACCAGGAGACCGGCGCCCTGGTGCGCCGGTCGATCGACAACGCCCCGGACCAGGTCGGCGCGGGGGACCACCGCGCGATGCTGCGCCGGTTCTTCGACGGCGGGGACTACTCCGGCGGGCTGGCCGACGACGCCGTCACCGTGCTGCGCTCGCGCGCCGAGCCGCCGGCCCCGTCGCTGGACATGGACGAGGTGGTCGACCGGGTGGTGCGCCGGATCGAGGAACGGGTCATCGACGAGCTGGAGCGCCGCGGGCGCCGGCACCAGAGGGATGTGTTGTTCTGATGGCAGAGCTGGAGAAGGCGTTCCTGCAGATCGAGGACGGCGCCAAGGTGCCGTGCCTGTTCAACCCCGAGAAGATCGCGGTGGGCCGGCGCAACAAGTGGTCGGCCGACCCGATGCCGGGCAAGGCCGTGCCGCGGCTGCGCTACACCGGCGCAGAGTCCGGCTGGATGCGGATGTCGCTGATCTTCGACACCACCGCCGACGGCACCCCGGTGACCCGCTACACCGGCAAGATCCTCGGGCTGATGGACCTCAACAAGGACCTGCCCGGCACCGACGAGACCACCAACAACGCGCGGCCGCCGATGGTCACCTTCCACTGGGGCGACCTGCACTCGTTCCCGGCGGTGGTCAGCGACCTGGCGATGACGTTCACCTACTTCTCCTCCTCCGGCATGCCGCTGCGCGCGGCGATGGAGCTGGAGCTGCGGCAGTACGAGGAGTCCGACGCGTTCGGCCCGCAGAACCCGACCAGCGGCACCCCGCACCCGCACCGGGTGCACCGCGTGCAGCCGGGGGAGACCCTGGACCGGATCTCCGCGCGCTACTACGGCGACGCCACACGCTGGCGTCAGCTCGCCGAGGCCAACGGCATCGAGGACCCGCTGGCCCTGCGCGCCGGCCAGCTGCTCAGCGTGCCGCGCAAGGACGGTGCCTGATGGCGGCGGCCAAGGTGGAGACCACGGCGCCGGAGGTGAAGTTCGACGGCACCGCGTTGAGCGCGCGCGAGCTCGAGCAGCTGGTGTCGCTGCGGGTCGAGCGGTCCGTGGGGTTGGCCGGGCGGGCGACGCTGCGCTTCCTCGACCCCGGGTACGTCGCCGCCACGACCGGCAACTTCGGCCTGGGCAAGGAGGTGATCATCGGCGTGGTCGGCGGCAAGCAGCTCTTCCGCGGCACGGTCACCGGCGTCGACCTGGACCAGAGCGAGGACGAGGTCCCGATGCTCACCGTGATCGTCGACGACCCGGCGTACAAGCTGACCCACGGCACCCAGGTCCGCACCTTCCAGAACATGAAGTACGG
The DNA here is from genome assembly GCA_035706365.1 of Nocardioidaceae bacterium. GTDB lineage: Bacteria > Actinomycetota > Actinomycetes > Propionibacteriales > Nocardioidaceae > Nocardioides_C. The sequence continues at coordinate 5,939 of DASSVD010000116.1, read as the reverse complement.
CGACGTGATGAAGAAGATCGCCGGCGAGGCGGGCCTCAAGGCCGACGTCGGCAACCTCGGCAAGGTCACCAACGAGTACCTGCTGCAGACCGGCACCAACCTGGACTACCTCGACCAGCTGGTACGCCGCTCCGGTGCCGTGTGGTGGGTCGACGACGCGTCGCTCGTCGCCCGGCCGGCCGACGCCACGGTCGGCAGCGTCGAGCTCACCGTCTCCGACCTGGACCCGGCCAAGCAGCTGACCCGCTTCGCGGTGCGGGCCACCGGGCTGCGCAGCAAGGAGACCACCGTCACCGGCTGGGACACCCAGCGCGAGACGAAGCTCGTCGGCAAGAGCGCGCCGGCCTCGACCGGGGCGAGCTCCGACTTCGTCGCCCCCTTCAACGGCAGCAAGCCCACGTCGGCGCTGCGGACGGAGGCCTCGGCACTGGTGGCCGACCCGCCCCCCAACAGCGTGCAGGAGGCCCAGGAGCTCGCCTCGGCGATGCAGCTCGATGCGGAGGCCGACGCGGTGGTCGCGCGTGGCACCTGCGGCATCAACGCCGCGATCACCCCGATGGCCGAGGTGCGGGTCACCAACATGGGCCCCTCCAGCGGGAAGTACGTCGTCACCGAGGTGCGCCACGACTACTCGCGCCGCGGGTTCACCACCAGCTTCGTGGCCGGGCCGCGTCGCCCGCGCGGGCTGGTGGACGCGTTGGGCAGCGCCCAGCCGGACCCCGGCTTCAGCACCACCCGGCTGGTCAGCGGCGTGGTCACCAACATCAACGACCCGAAGAAGCTGGGCCGGGTCAAGGTGAAGTACGCCGGGCCGACCCAGGACATCGAGAGCGACTGGGGCCGCCTGGTCACCCTCGGCGCCGGAGCCGAGCGCGGCATCACCTTCCAGCCCGAGGTCAACGACGAGGTGCTGGTCGGCTTCGAGCGCGGCGACACCCGGCACCCGGTGATCTTCGGCGGCCTGTTCGGCGACACCAACAAGCTCGGCGTGAACGGGGTGAACCCGGCGGGCAACAAGGTCGTCTCGCGGCGGCTGACCTCCCGGCTGGGTCACTTCATCGAGTTCGGCGACGACGACAAGCCGACCGGCCAGCACGTGCTGGTGCAGCTGTCCAACGGGCACAAGTTCCTGCTCGGCGCCGAGCAGTGCGACCTGGACCTCCAGGCGGGCAAGCCGTTCACCCTCAAGGCCGGCAACTCCAGCCTGGCCATCGACAAGCAGGGCAACATCACCATCGAGGGAGTCAACATCACCTTGAAGGCGAAGAGCGCGCTCAAGCTCGAGGGACTCAGCGTCGAGACCAAGGCGCAGACCACGATGAAGGTCGAGGCCGGCGCCTCCCTGCAGGTCAAGGGCAGCATGGTGCAGCTGCAGAGCTCGGGCCCGATGGCCGTCAAGGGCATGCCGGTGGCGATCAACTGATGAGCGAGCTGAGCCTCCCGCCGCGCGGCCGCGGCGTACGCCCCGATGAGCCGGACCCGACCTTCGTCGGCCGCGGCTTCTCCTGGCCGATGCAGGTCGACCACACCGGTGCGCTGCGGCTCTCCGACGACGTGGAGGGCCTGGAGAGCAGCATGCGGCTGGTGCTGATGACCGCGCCGAGCGAGCGGCTGATGCGCCCGCAGTTCGGCTGCCGGATCTGGGACCTGCTGTTCGAGCCGATCACGGCGAACCTGCTCGGCCAGATCTCCGAGGCGGTGCGGCAGGCGCTGGCCCAGTGGGAGCCGCGCGTCGAGGTCGAGGACGTGACCAGTACGCCGGACCCGGACCAGGACGGCATGGTCCGGGTGCTGATCTCCTACCGCGTGCGCAGCACCAACGACCGGCGCAACCTGGTCTTCCCGTTCTACGTCATCCCCCACGACGCGGAGGAGTGAACCGCGATGCCTCTGCCCAGTCCCGAGCTCGACGACCGCAAGTTCCAAGACATCGTCGACGAGGCCAAGCGGCTGATCCCCCGCTACACGCCGGAGTGGACCAACCACAACGTCTCCGACCCCGGCGTCGCGCTGATCGAGCTGTTCGCCTGGATGACCGAGATGGCGCTGTTCCGGCTCAACCAGGTGCCCGAGCGGCTGTACGTGCACTTCCTGAACATGATCGGCATCTCGCCGTTCCCGCCGTCGGTGGCGCGCGCCGAGGTGACCTTCTGGCTCACCGCCGCGCTGGAGGAGGTGGTGGTCGTTCCGGCCGGCACCCAGGTGATGACGCCGCCCACCGGCGCGATCGGGCAGAGCTCGAGCGTCGCCGAGCCGGTGGTGTTCACCACGTTGCAGGACCTGGTCGTCGAGCCGCCGGTGCTGACCGCCGCGGTGGCCACCTCCGAGTCCGACCCGCGGGTGCACGACATGTGGCCGGACCTGCGCTACGCCCCCGACGGGGTGCGCTGCTTCGTCTCGGACGCGCTGACCCCCGGTGACGCGTTCTACCTCGGCTTCGCCGACAGCCTGGCCGGCAGCGTGCTGCAGCTGGCGCTGGCGGCCAACGCCGAGGGGATCGGCGTCGACCCGCGCAACCCGCCGCTGGTGTGGGAGGTGTGGAACGGCGAGGGCTGGATCCCCGCACTGGTGCAGTCCGACACCACCGGCGGCCTGAACCGGGCCGGCCACGTGGCGCTGGTGATCCCGCGCGAGCACCAGCTGCTGACCCTGGGCGACGCGGCGGCGTACTGGCTGCGGGCACGCCTGGTCGCTCCGGCCCCCGGCCAGCCGACGTACCAGGCATCGCCACGGATCACCCAGGTGGAGGCCGCCGTCATCGGCGGCACCGTCGACGCCGAGCACTCCGAGTCGGTGCCCTCCGAGGTGGTCGGGCGCAGCAGCGGCGGCCCGGCGCAGAGCTTCACCGTCAGTCGACACCCGGTGCTGCCGCGCCGCGAGGGCGAGCACGTGCAGGTGGTCGGACCGGACGGCACCGAGGACTGGGTCGAGGTGGAGGACTTCACCGCCTCCACCGAGACCGACAACCACTACGTGTGGGACTCCGGCAGCGGCACGGTCACGTTCGGGCCGCGGGTGCGCTACCCCGACGGGTCGGTGCGCCAGCACGGCCGGATCCCGCGCGACGGCAGCCAGATCCTGGTGACCGGCTACCGCACCGGCGGCGGCGGCCGCGGCAACGTGGGAGCCGGCACGCTGACCATGCTGCGCTCGTCGGTGCCGTTCGTGCAGAGCGCGACGAACCTGGCCGCGGCCAGCGGCGGCGTGGACGCGGAGACCGTGGCCGAGGCGAAGACCCGGGCGCCGATGACGGTGCGCACCGGGCACCGGGCGGTGACCGCGCGCGACTACGAGCGGCTCAGCCAGGAGGCCTCGATCGAGGTGGCCCGCACCCGGTGCCTGCCGGCCAGCCGCGGCAACGGGTCGGTGCGGCTGCTGGTGGTGCCGCAGGTGCGCACCGACCCGGCCAAGCACCAGCTCGACGACTTCGCGATCTCGGCGCCGCTGATGCGCACGATCAGCGACCACCTGGACAAGCACCGGTTGGTCGGCACGGCGGTCGAGGTGGGCACGCCGTTCTACCAGGGCGTGTCGGTGGCGACGCTGCTGCATGCGCGCGGCGGTCGTCCCCCGGGCATGGTCCGGCAGCGGGTGGTGGCGGCGTTGACGACGTACCTGAACCCGCTGGTCGGCGGGCCGGATGGCACCGGCTGGCCGTTCGACGCCGACGTGAACACCGCCTCGATGGCGCAGCTGCTGGAGTCGGTCGAGGGGGTGGACCGGGTGGAGGAGGTGCTGCTCTACGAGTACGACCTGCGCACCGGCCGCCGCCTCGGTGAGGCCAAGGACGTGATCCGCCTCGACGCGCACTCGCTGTTCCTGGCCGCGAAGCCGCAGGTGGTGGTCCGGTGAGCGACGACCTGCCCGCGACACGTCAGCTGCCCGCGGCGCGCACGCCGTCGCAGCGTTCGGACACGTGGCTGCTGGACCAGCTGCCGGTGTCGATGCGGGACAGCGACTTCTTCGCGCGCTTCGTCAGCATCTTCCAGGAGCTCGGCGAGGGGCTGTTCGCCGGCATCGACAACATCGAGAACCTGGCCGACCTCAGCGTCACCCCGGAGCCGGCGGTGCGGTGGCTGGGCAGCTGGATCGGCGTGGAGTCGGTCGACCCCTCGCTGCCGGACCGGCTGCAGCGCAGCATCGTGCGCGGCGCCGCGGAGACCCTGGGCCGCCGCGGCACGCGCGGCGGGCTGCAGGACTTCCTGGAGCTGGTCAGCTCCGGGCCGGCCGAGGTCGAGGAGGGCGGCGGCATCTGGCGCAGCGACGAGGCGCCCGCCGACACGGCGTGGGTGCGGATGCGCGTGCGCAGCACCGGCTGGTTGCCGGAGAATGAGTTCGTGGCACTGGTGCGCGACGAGATCCCCGCGCACGTGCTGGCCGAGCTGTACGTCGGCGACCGACTCGTCTGGAGCTCCGAAGGAGGCATCGCGTGAGCGAGCAGCTGACCCGTGGCGAGGAGCAGGTCACCTGCCCCGAGTGTGGCCACAGCACCGTCGTGCAGCTCAACGCGCGCCGCTCCACCGACTTCTGCCCGCAGTGCGACTACCCGCTGTTCTGGGCGTCGAGCCGGGTCGTCGCGCTGTCCGACGCCGCCACCCAGGACGAGTCGCTGCGCCGGCTGCCCGGCACCGCCGGGCGCGTGTCGGTGGCGAACATCCCCTGCCCGCACTGCTCCGAGCAGAACCCGGTCGTCGCCGACACCTGCGTGCGCTGCCACGGCGAGCTGCACCCGGCCGCCCCAGCCCCCGAGCCGGAGCCGGTCACCGAGGTGGTCGAGGTCGTCGAGGAGAAGAAGAAGGCCCCGATCTGGCCGTGGATCCTGGTCGTCGTGATCACCGTGCTGCTGCTGGCCGGCGCCGCCTGGGCGACCTGGGGTTACACCGGCTGAGCGCTAGTTGCGTCAGGGGGGCGACGTCAGGGGGCCGACGTCGTGGGGCCGTCCGAGGGGGTGGAGCTGCCGCTTCCATCTGATCCCGAGCCGCCGCCGGATCCTGATCCACTCCCCGGGTCCGTGTACGTCAAGGTGGCTGCCACGGACGCGTCGCCGTTGATCGGCACGGTCACGCTAGAAGGAGACGACACGGTCCAGCCGCTCGCTTCGGCCTCCTCGCTGATGCTGGCGCTGACGGCGTAGTCGCCGGGCATCAGCTGCTGCGTCTCGCTCACCGTCGCAGGACCGACGGAGAAGGTCTTGTCGCCCACCGTGACCGTCACTTGTGGCCACGTCGGTGTGGTGTCGCTAGGGCCGGTGAGTTCGACCGTGACGTCCTGCGGGTCGGGGGTCTGCTTCACCTCGACAGTCGTGTCCTGAACGCTGTCGACGTCGTCCGCACTGACGGTGACCTCCGTCGTGCCAGGTTCCCAGCCCGCGTCAGCGCCCGTGGTCGGGGTTGCGGTCACCGTGAACGTGCCGACAGCGAGCCACACGGAGAACGGTGTGCCGACGGACTGACCGTCGACGCTGTGGATCACGGCGTCGTCCTCGTCGGTCACGGCGATGTCGACCTGCTCGATCGCAGCCTCACTGCCGTAGGGCGTCGCAGTGACTTCGACGTTGACGAGCTGCTCGAGTAGCGGGTAGCTCACCGTGACGTCAGCAGCGCCGGGGTCCTTCGACACGTCGAAGCCGTTGGTTCCGCAGGCCGTGCCGCCGGACATCGTCCCGAGTGCGCCCGGGTGGTCCGGGTCGGCGGGCAGCTGCAGGGTCCAACAGCCGAAGGGGACCTGGGCGAACGTGAGGCCCTCGGCCCCGCCGGACAGCGTGATGGACTTGTTTGGTTCGCTGCCGGTTGCGACCAGCTTTGCGCCATCCAGGCTCCGGTCGCTGCCCTCGGGCAGGTCGACCGTGACCGTGACGGTGTGTGTGACGCGGGTGAGCGCGAAGTCCTTGTGGTAGTCGGCCGTGGTCTGGTCGAAGACGATGTCTTCCTGCCGCGGTG
>DASSVD010000115.1:0-2065 GCA_035706365.1 Nocardioidaceae bacterium | reverse complement strand
CAGCAGCAGCCGGGCCCGCATCGTCTCGGCGCCCCGCTCGACCCGCTCCGCGCGGCGGGCGTTGGCCAGCTCCCGCTCGAGCTCCTCGACCCGGCCGCGCAGCCGCCGGGCCTCGGCCTCGCCGGCCGCGGCGCTGGTGGTCGCGCTGGTCGCGGCCTCCTCGGCCTCGCGCCGGGCCCGGCCGGCCTCCTGCTCCGCCGCCCGGGTGCGCGCCCGGGCGTCCCCCAGCTTGTGCCGCAGGTCGGTGTTCTCCCGCTTCAGCTCCGCGACCTGCTCACGGTAGCGGTCGCGTACGTCGCGCAGCTCGCGAGCGGCCTCCTCGACCTGGCGACGCAACGTCTCCAGCTGCGCCTCGGCCTGCCGTCGGGTGGCGACCGCCTCCTCCGCGTCGGCCAGCCCCGATGCCTGCTCCACGACCTGCGCCCATCCCTCGGGGCGCAGCAGGTAGGCCACGGCGGCCAGGTCGACCGGCTCCGCGGCCGCGGGCGGCGTACCGTCCTCGAGCCCGGCGGCCAGCTCGGACTGGACCCCGCGCACCTGGGTGGCCACCTTCTCGCGGAAACCGGGGTCGGACTCCAGCGCCGCGGCGATCTGGTTGCCGGCCAGCCGCGCCCGCCGCGCCGGCGCGAAACCGGCCACCCGCTTCAGCGACGCCGGCAGCTGCTCGACCGGGATCCGCGCCAGCGCGTCGGCGGCCAGCGCCACGACGCGGCCCCGCACGGCGTCGGGCAGCGGCCCGACGAGCTCGACCTGGTCGGGCTCGTCGGGTGAGGTCGCCGGGCGGACCGGACTGGTCAGAACGCCTCCTTTGGGCGGGTTGTCCTGCGACAACAGGTCTGACACTAAGCGTAGGGCGCGCGTGGCGGACCCGATTTCGTCGGTGGTCGGATCTAGCGTCTCCGGACATGAGCACCACCGCCACCCGCGCCCGCTCCGCCCCGTCCCCCGCCGGGCGCTGGGAGTCGCAGCGCAGCTTCGACGAGCTGGGCCGGTCGCTGCGCGAGGTGACCTTCTGCGTCGTCGACCTGGAGACCACCGGCGGGTCGGCGCAGGGCGGGTCGATGATCACCGAGATCGGTGCGGTCAAGGTGCGCGGCGGCGAGGTCCTCGGCGAGTTCCAGACCCTGGTCAACCCGGCCCAGGCGATCCCCGCCTTCATCGCGGTGCTCACCGGCATCACCGACTCGATGGTGGCCACGGCGCCGTCGATCGAGCAGGTGCTCCCCCAGTTCCTGGAGTTCGCCCAGGGCTGCGTCCTGGTCGCCCACAACGCGCCGTTCGACGTCGGCTTCCTCAAGCACTTCGCGGCCGAGCAGCAGCGCCCCTGGCCCGCCTTCGAGGTGGTCGACACCGCCCGTCTCGCCCGCCGGGTGATCACCCGCGACGACGCCCCCAACTGCAAGCTGAGCTCACTGGCCCGGCTCTTCGATGCCGAGACCACCCCCAACCACCGGGCGCTGTCCGACGCCCGCGCCACGGTGGACGTGCTGCACGGGCTGATGGCCCGGCTCGGCGGCCTCGGCGTGCACACCCTGGAAGAGCTGCAGACCTTCTCCTCGCGGGTCAGCCAGGCGCAGCGCAAGAAGCGGCACCTCGCCGAGCAGCTCCCGCACGCGCCGGGGGTCTACCTCTTCCGCGATGCGCAGGGCCGGGTGCTCTACGTCGGCACCTCGAAGGACCTGCGCACCCGCGTGCGCAGCTACTTCACCGCCTCGGAGACCCGCTCCAGGATGGGCGAGATGGTCGGCCTCGCCGAGTCGGTCACCGGCATCGAGTGCGCGACCCCGCTCGAGGCCGAGGTCCGCGAGCTGCGGCTGATCGCCGAGCACAAGCCGCGCTACAACCGGCGCTCCCGCTTCCCCGAGCGGGTGCACTGGATCAAGCTCACCGCCGAGCCGTGGCCGCGGCTGTCGCTGGTGCGCAGGGTGAGCGACGACGGCGCGGACTACGTCGGCCCGTTCTCCTCCAAGCGGACCGCCGAGCGGGCGGTCGCCGCCCTGCACGACGCCTTCCCGGTGCGCCAGTGCACCGGGCGGATGCCCAAGCAGCCGCGGCTCACGCCGTG
>DASSVD010000114.1:0-2711 GCA_035706365.1 Nocardioidaceae bacterium | reverse complement strand
ACCAGCCGTTCGGCGTGAACCTGACGATCCTGCCCAGCATCAGCCCCCCGCCGTACGCCGAGTACCGGCAGGCGATCATCGAGGGCGGCGTTCCCGTCGTGGAGACCGCCGGCAGCAACCCGAGCGAGCACCTGCCCTCCCTCCACGACGCCGGCATCCAGGTGATCCACAAGTGCACCTCGGTCCGACACGCACTCACCGCGGAGCGGCTCGGCGTCGATGCCGTGTCGATCGACGGGTTCGAGTGCGCCGGGCACACCGGCGAGGACGACATCCCCGGGCTGATCCTGATCCCGCTGGCCGCGCGGCGGCTGACCGTGCCGGTGATCGCCTCCGGCGGCTTCACCGACGGCGCGGGCCTGGTCGCCGCGCTCGCGCTGGGTGCCGACGCGGTCAACATGGGTACGCGGTTCCTGTGCACCCGCGAGGCACCGGTGCACGACAACGTCAAGGAGCACCTGGTCCGCGCCGACGAGCGCGCGACCGACCTGATCCTGCGCACCCTGCGCAACACCGCCCGGGTGGCCCGCAACGGGGTGAGCGAGAAGGTCCGCGCGATCGAGGCGGAGGGAGCCGAGTTCGCCGACGTGCGGGACCTGGTGGCCGGCAGCCGCGGTCGCCAGGTCTGCGGCTCCGGCGACGTCGAGGCCGGCATCTGGTCCAGCGGCCTCGCCCAGGGGCTGATCGAGGACATCCCGTCGGTGCGGGACCTGGTCGACCGGATCGTCGCGGAGGCCGAGGAGCTGATCACCGGGCGGCTGACCTCACTCACCGGCGGCAACGACCGCCGGTGACCCGGGACGCTGACGGCGACAAGCGTCGGGCTAGCGTGGCGCTGGCTGTAGAACCCAACGGTTCCACCGATCCGGCACGCTCCGGACCCGTGAGACACCATGGATCCACGGCCTACGCCCGACGGCTCGTTCGAGAGAGGAAGCCCGCCATGCGTGACCATCTGGAGGCCGGCACGATCACCCTCAGCGGCGCGGGCGGTGACCGGATCGAGGCGTACGCCGCACACCCGGTCGGCCGGGCACCGTCGGGCGGCGTGGTGGTCATCCACCACATGCCCGGCTACGACCAGGCCACCAAGGAGATCACCCGTCGCTTCGCCGCCTGGGGCTGGTCGGCGGTCTGCCCCAACCTGCACCACCGCGACGCCCCCGGCGCGGACCCCGACGACGCAGCCGCCGCCTCGCGCGCGAACGGCGGCGTACCCGATGAGCAGCTTCTCGGCGACGTGGATGGCGCGGCGCGCTACCTGCGCGAGCACCCGAGCGGCAGTGGCCCCGTGGCCACCATCGGCTTCTGCTCCGGCGGTCGCCAGTCGCTGCTCGCTGGCTGCGGCGGCCTGCACCTCGACGCCGCGATCGACTGCTACGGCGCGTTCGTGCTCAGCGAGCCACCGCCGGAGCGTGGGCTTCGCATGGAGTCCCTCGAGCCGCGGCTCGGCGACCTGTCCTGCCCGCTGCTCGGGCTGTTCGGCGAGGAGGACAAGAACCCGCCCCCCGACGAGGTGGACCGTCTCGACACGTTGCTGAACGAGCTCGACAAGCCGCACGAGTTCCACACCTTCACCGACGCCGGGCACGCCTTCTTCGCGGTGGACCGGCCCTCCTACCGGCCGGCCGCCGCCACCGAAGGCTGGGACCTGGTGCACGCCTTCCTCACCCGGCACCTCGGCGCCGGCGCACCGGCAGAGGCCCGCTCATGTGCACCTACGTGACCGCCCAGACCGCGGCGTCCGGTAGCGGGAAGAGCGCGCAGGGCTGGTTCCCGCTGAGCCGGCTGACCGCCTACTTCGACCACCCGGTGCACGCGCAGTTCGACCACACGATGAACCTGGACTTCGCCAACCCGGCGCGGGGTGCCGGAGCGCGTGTGGCGGTCGAGCTGAGTGCCCGCAGCGCGGTGGACCTGATCGAGACCGTCGCGCAGGTGCTCAGCGACGTACCGCGCGACCTCACCGGCGTCGATCCCGACCGCGCCCGCGACGTGCTCGCCGCAGCCCGCCTGCTGGCCGACACCGTGACCGACCCCGCGCCCGCCCACTAGCCGGCCGACACCCCGCGGGGCGTCGGCGGGCCGGTTGTCGTCGTGTCGTCCCGGGTGCCTCACCTGCATCACCTGCCCCGGCTGCCTCGGTTTCCCCAAGGTATGTGGTCGAGCCCGCACTTCCCCCGAGGAGCTCGTCGTGGGAAGTGCGGGGCGGTTGAGGGAAGTACGCCGCTGCCGGCCCGCGCGCGACCACACCCGACGAGTACGCCGCTGCCGGCTGCGGACGAACGGTCCCCGCGGCGCGAGTCCTCCGGCCCTCCCCGGACGGGGCCGTCGGGCACATGCTGGCGCGTGACGGCGGCTCGGCGTACTGCCGAACTCGACGGCGACGACGCCGGCGGGCTGCCTCGCGAACTCGGCAGGACGACGGCACGGGAAGGACCTGAGCGGCGATGATGACCAAGACCTGGCATGTGGACCTCTTCATCGGCGAGCGCGATGGGCGAACGCACGTGGAGGCGCGCCTCGAGCAGGCGGGGCGGGACAACGCACGGACGCTGAGCGGTCACGGCGTGGCGCGGTTGAACCCGAGCGACCGCGACGTACCGGAGATCGGTGACGAGCTCGCCTCGGCGCGAGCGCTGTCCGACCTCGCCCACCAGCTGCTCGACGCCACGGCCGGGGACATCGAGTCGGTCACGCACAAGCCGGCG
>DASSVD010000113.1:0-5538 GCA_035706365.1 Nocardioidaceae bacterium | reverse complement strand
AGGAGACTCCCCATGCAGACCTTCCACGGACTCGACGAGCTGGAGAAGGCCGTCGGCACCCACCTCGGTCACAGCGAGTGGCACACCGTCGACCAGAAGCGCATCGACCAGTTCGCCGAGGCCACCGGTGACAACCAGTGGATCCACGTGGACCCCGAGCGCGCCAAAGCCGGGCCGTTCGGCGGCACCATCGCGCACGGCTACCTGACCCTGTCGATGATCCCCCGGATGGTCTGGCAGATCTACACCGTCGAGGGCCTGAAGATGGCGGTCAACTACGGGTCGAACAAGGTGCGCTTCCCCTCGCCGGTCCCGGTCGACTCGCGGCTGCGAGCCGGTGCCGAGCTGGTCGGGCTCGAGCGCGGGCCGAAGGGCGCGCAGGTGACGGTGCGGGTGACCGTCGAGCGCGAGGGTGGCGACAAGCCGGCGTGCGTGGCCGAGGTCGTCTCGGTCCTGGCGGACTGAGACCTGCCCGTGAGTGACGGCGCGGGAGGGGCCGGCGTGGAGACGACGGGCCCGGAGGTGCCGGGTCTCGACCTCGGCCGGCTGCGCGGCTTCCTGGACCGGGTGCTGCCCGGCGGGGTCGCCGGGCCGCTCGAGGCGCGGCTGCTCACCGGCGGCAAGTCGAACCTCACCTACGACGTCACCGATGGTTCCCGCCACTGGGTGGTCCGCCGCCCGCCGCTGGGGCACGTGCTCGCCACCGCCCACGACATGGCCCGCGAGCACCGGGTGATGACCGCGCTGCGCGACACCGCGGTGCCCGTGCCGCAGACCTACGCGCTGTGCGAGGACACCGAGGTGATCGGCGCCCCGTTCTACGTGATGGAGCGGGTCGCGGGCACGCCGTACCGCCACGCCGCGGAGCTGGAGGCGCTGGGCGCCGCCCGGACCACCACGATCTCGCAGGCGATGGTCGACACCCTGGCCGCACTGCACGAGGTGGTGCCCGAGTCGGTCGGACTGGCCGACTTCGGTCGCCCGGACGGGTTCCTCGAGCGGCAGGTACGCCGCTGGAAGCAGCAGCTCGACGCCTCGCGCAGCCGGGACCTGGCCGGGGCGGACGCGCTGCACGCGGCGCTGGCCGGCTCCGTCCCCGAGGCGTCGCGACCGGGCATCGTGCACGGCGACTACCGGCTGGACAACCTGCTCGTCGACGACTCGGACCGGGTCGCTGCGGTGGTCGACTGGGAGATGGCCACGGTGGGTGACCCGCTCACCGACGTGGCGCTGCTGCTGGTCTACGAGCGGATGGCCGACCTGCAGGGCGGGGCCGCGGTCGCCGACGCGTCGCAGGCGCCGGGCTTCCTGCCGCCGGACCGGCAGCTGGAGCGGTACGCCGAGCGCTCCGGCCGGGACCTGTCCGCGATGGGCTTCTACCTCGGCCTGGCCTACTTCAAGATCGCGGTCATCCTCGAGGGCATCCACTACCGCCACCTCCACGGGCAGACCGTGGGGGAGGGATTCGACGAGGTCGGCGCCGCGGTCGAGCCGCTGCTGCGTGCCGGCCTGGCCGCCGTGAAGGAGGAGAGCTGATGGACTTCGGCTTCGACGCCCGCACCGAGGAGCTGCGCGAGCGGCTGCTCCGGTTCATGGACGAGCACGTCTACCCGGCCGAGCCGGTCTTCGCCGAGCAGCTCGCCGAGCTGGAGGACCCGTGGGCCTGGACCCGGGTCCCGGTGCTGCGCACGCTGCAGGCCGAGGCGCGCCGGCAGGGGCTGTGGAACCTCTTCCTCCCCGGCGAGCACGGCGCCGGGCTGACCAACCTGCAGTACGCCCCGCTGGCCGAGATCACCGGCCGCAGCGGCGGGCTGGCCCCGGCGGCGCTGAACTGCTCCGCGCCGGACACCGGGAACATGGAGGTGCTGGCGATGTTCGGCACCCCGGAGCAGAAGGAGCAGTGGCTCGAGCCGCTGCTGGCCGGGGAGATCCGCTCCAGCTTCGCGATGACCGAGCCGGACGTCGCCTCCTCCGACGCGACGAACATCGCCACCCGGATCGAGAGGATCTCGTCCGGCTCGACCGGCCAGGACGAGTACGTCGTCAACGGGCGCAAGTGGTGGATCACCGGCGCGATGAACCCCGACGCGCAGATCCTGATCGTGATGGGCAAGACCGACCCGGACGCCGACCGGCACCGCCAGCAGAGCATGATCCTGGTGCCACGCGACGCCCCCGGCCTGGAGATCCGCCGCGGGATGGAGGTCTTCGGCTACGACGACCGCGACCACGGCGGGCACGCCGAGCTCGAGCTGCGCGACGTGCGGGTGCCCGCGGCGAACCTGATCGGCGCGGAGGGGGACGGCTTCGCGATCGCGCAGGCCCGGCTCGGGCCGGGGCGGATCCACCACTGCATGCGCTCGATCGGCGTAGCCGAGCGGGCGATCGAGCTGATGTGCACGCGGGCGGCCGACCGGGTCGCGTTCGGCAAGCCGATCGCGGAGCAGGGCGTCGTACGGGACTGGATCGCGGAGTCCCGGGTGCGCCTGGAGCAGCTGCGACTGCTGGTGCTCAAGACCGCGTGGTTGATGGACACCGTGGGCAACAAGGGCGCGCACGCGGAGATCCAGGCGATCAAGATCGCCACCCCGCGCACGGTCGAGTGGATCCTGGACAAGGCGATCCAGGTGCACGGCGCGGGCGGGTTGTCGCAGGACTTCCCGCTGGCAGCGGCGTTCGCCGGGATCCGCACGCTGCGCTTTGCCGACGGTCCGGACGAGGTGCACAAGAACGCCCTGGCCCGCCGCGAGATCAAGCGGCAGGTCAGCCGGGCCCGGTGATCGCGTTGAACACCACGATCGCGCCGATCACCAGGACCAGCACCACGACCAGCGGGATGATGCAGCCGGCTCCCTTGCTGGATCCGCCCGACGGCTCCTGACCGTTCGTACCTGGGCTCTCGCTCACCCGTGCCTCCGTCCCGTGCGGTCGCGTGGTGAGTACCTACCCGATCGTGGCCGGGCTCATGCCGGGGTCATGCCGGGCTCATGCCGGGGTCCGGCGTCGCGGCGAGCCGACCCTCGCGTAGTCGGCCTCGAGACCGCGGACCAGCGCGGCCAGGCCGAGCTCGAAGCTGTCGGCGTCGATCTCCTCGGCGTGCTCGCGCAGCCGGTGCGCCTGGGTGAGGTTGGGGTAGCGGTCGAGGTAGACCTGGATGTCGTCGGCGAAGCCGCTGGCGAACGGGGTGGAGGCGGCGCCGATCACCAGGTACTTCACCGAGCCCGCGATCATCGTGGCGTAGCGCGCCGGCCACCCCGCGCCGACAAGCCCGCCGTGCACGGCGTCGGCCATCGCCAGGTAGCGCTCCCGGCGGCCGGTCCCCGAGGCCACCACGGGGACCGCGTTGGGATGCGCCGCGAGCGCGGCGTGATAGGAGCGCGCCCAGGTGACCAGGCCGGTGCGCCAGTCGGTCGCGAAGCCGGAGGTGTCCACCCGGTCGGTGAGCAGGTCCGCGATCGCGTCGAGCACGTGCTCCTTGGTCGGGTAGTGGCTGTAGAGGGAGGGCGCCTGCACGCCGAGCCGCTCCGCCAGCCGGCGCATGGTCAACCCCGCCAGGCCGTGCTCGTCGATCATCGCCAGCGCGGTGTCGCGGATCAGCGCGCGGTTCAGCAGTGGCGTGCGCGGTCGGGCCATCGTGCGGGTGCTCCTCGGGTGCGCCTTGCGAAAACTAACGGTGTGAGGTTAGCGTGCACTGAACCTAACATCGTTCGGTATTCGCTGCCTAGGAGAGACATGCCCCAGAGCCCGCAGGCCCCGCTCGAGCTGTTCGGCACCGACGCGCTGATCGGCGAGGAGGACCGCGCGATCCGCGACACGGTGCGCCGCTTCGTCGAGGACCGGATCAAGCCGCACGTGGCGGACTGGTACGAGTCCGGCTCGATCCCGGCCCGCGACCTCGCCAAGGAGCTCGGCTCGCTGGGGCTGCTCGGCATGCACCTGGAGGGCTACGACTGCGCGGGGACCAGCGCCACGGCGTACGGGCTGGCCTGCCTGGAGCTGGAGGCCGGCGACTCCGGGCTGCGTTCGCTGGTCTCGGTGCAGGGGTCGCTGGCGATGTTCGCGATCTGGCAGCACGGCAGCGAGGAGCAGAAGCAGGAGTGGCTGCCGCGGATGGCCGCCGGCGAGGCGATCGGCTGCTTCGGTCTCACCGAGCCCGACTTCGGGTCGAACCCGGCCGGGATGCGCACCCGCGCCCGCCGCGACGGCGACGACTGGGTGCTCAACGGCACCAAGATGTGGATCACCAACGGCTCGGTCGCCGACGTGGCGGTGGTGTGGGCCCGCTGCGAGGACGACGGCAAGGTGCGCGGCTTCGTGGTGCCGACCGACACTCCCGGGTTCTCCGCGCCGGAGATCAAGAAGAAGCTGTCGCTGCGCGCGTCGGTGACCAGCGAGCTGGTGCTCGAGGACGTCCGCCTGCCCGGGTCCGCGGCGCTGCCCGGCGTGGCCGGCCTGTCCGGGCCGCTGTCGTGCCTGAACGAGGCTCGCTTCGGGATCGTCTTCGGCGCGCTCGGCGCCGCTCGCGACTGCCTGGAGACCGCGATCGGCTACACCCAGGACCGCGACATCTTCGACAAGCCGCTGGCCGGCTTCCAGCTCACCCAGGCCAAGCTCGCCGACATGTCGCTGGAGCTCGGCAAGGGGATGCTGCTCGCGCTGCACCTGGGTCGGCTCAAGGACGAGGGGCGGCTGCGCCCGGAGCAGGTCAGCCTGGGCAAGCTGAACAACGTGCGCGAGGCGATCGCGATCGCCCGCGAGTGCCGCACCCTGCTCGGCGCGAACGGGATCACCCTGGAGTACCCGCTGCTCCGCCACGCCAACAACCTGGAGTCGGTGCTGACCTACGAGGGCACCTCCGAGGTGCACCAGCTGGTGATCGGGCAGGCGCTGACCGGCCACTCCGCCTTCCGCTGACCCGTCGTGAATGTCTCAGCGCGGGCCGCCGACCCGTCGTGAATGTCCCTGCGGGGGCCGCCGACCCGTCGTGAATGTTCCTGCGCGGGCCGCCGACCCGTCGTGAATGTCCCAGGAGGCGCTGTGCCGCTCGACCCGGAGCTCGCCGGCCTACTCGCCCTGCTCGCCCGGAGCAAGCAGCCGCCGGTGCACCAGCTGACCCCGCAGCAGGCGCGGGCGAACTTCCGCGACCTGGCGCTAGGCAGTCGGCCCGCAGACCCCGCCGTACCCGTGGCCGACGTGCGTGACGTCTCGGTTCCGGGCGCGGACGGGGCACTCGATGCGCGGGTCTACCGGCCGGGCGTGAGCGACGGAACGGCTGACGCCGGCACGCTGCCCACCGTGCTGCTCTTCCACGGCGGCGGGTGGGTGTTCGGCGACCTCGACACGCACGACCCGATGGCGCGGGCGCTGTGCGTGCACGGCCGGGCGGTGGTGGTCTCGGTGGCCTACCGGCTGGCGCCGGAGGCGCCGTTCCCCGCCGCCGTCGACGACGCGCTCGCGGTCACCCGCTGGGCCGGTGGGCGGCTCGACGAGCTGGGTGGGGACGACCGCCTGGCCGTGGCCGGGGACAGCGCGGGCGGC
>DASSVD010000112.1:0-2610 GCA_035706365.1 Nocardioidaceae bacterium | reverse complement strand
GGCCCCGAGCGGATCGAGCCGCACCGGATGGTCAACCGGCTGGTGCTGGCCAAGGCCTGCGCCCTGGTCGGCGCGCTGGTCGGCGGCGGGTACCTCGGCTACGCGTTCAGCTGGGTCGGACTCACCGAGGCGCAGCTGGCCGGGCAGCGGATGCTGCAGGCCACGCTGGCGGCGCTGGCCTGCGTGGCCATCGTCACCGGATCGTTGCTGCTGGAGCGTGCGTGTCGCGTCCGGGGCGGCGGCGGCCCGGACCTACGCTGAGCTCATGGCCTCTTCTTCCCCGAATCAGCCGGTCAGCCGCCGTCGGCAGCGCAGCGTCCGCGTGACGGTCGCGGTCGCCCTGCTCGCCGTGGCCACCCTCGCCGTCCTGCTCACGCTGCCCACCCAGTCGGCTCCGCTGCTCAGCGTCGCCGCGGTGTTCGCGCTGCTGTGCGGGTGGGCCTCGGCGCGGATCGTCTACTCCGAGCTGGTCCAGTCACGCCGCGAGGCCGCCGCGGACCGGGCCGCGCAGGCGCAGGCCTACAAGGCGATGTTCTCCGAGCGGGCCTCCGAGCACGCCCAGTTCACCACCGCGATGACCGAGCGGCTGGCCAGCCGCGACCGCTCCCTGAAGGAGCTGGAGTCGACCCTGGTGCTCGCCGAGAAGCGGGCGATGGAGGCCGAGTCCCGGGTCAAGCGCGAATCGCGGCGCGCCAACGAGGCTCAGGAGCGGGTCAGCGAGCTGCAGCAGGCGCTGGAGATCCGCAAGGCCGAGGAGGCCGACGAGCTGGCCAGCTGGGAGGGCTGGGACGCCGAGACCGTGGTCGACCTGCTCGCCTGGGACGAGAAGGTCAGCGCCCAGGTCGCCGAGAAGGCCAGCGGGAACAGCACCGGGCACACCACCGGGGCCGCGCAGGACGCCCGGGAGAAGAAGCACGCCTGACCCGGCCGCCCGGCCTTCCCGGGCTGGGCCTCCCGGGCCGGACTGGCCGGTTGCCGCGACCCCGGCGCGGACAAAACCGGCCGGATAGGGAACACTGGGTGGGGTGATTTCCACCAGCGATGACGGTCCGACATTCGTTCCCGACCTGCCGCAGGGGTGGTCGCTCGCCGCACCCGAGGAGGGTGACGCCGCCGAGCTGACGGAGCTCCTACGCGCGCACGAGGAGGCCGGCCGAGGCTGGCCCGGCGCCACCGAGGACGACGTCCTGGTGGAGATCTCCACCCGTGGCGCGATGACCCGCGACAACGTCGTGGTCCGCGACGCCGACGGCGTGATCCGCGGCTGGGCCAGCGCGCACGACCGCGCCGCCGGCCGGGTCCTGCTCATCGTGATCGTCGACCGCCGCCTCGAGGTGGTGGTCGCCGACGAGGTCGCCACCATCCTGTTCGCCTGGTCCGACGACGCGGCGCGACGGGTCGGCCGCGAGCGGGAGCTGGAGACCAACCAGCTCGACAGCGGCGCCTTCGAGAACGACACCCAGCACCAGCGCTGGCTGGAGCGGGCCGGCTTCCGCAAGGTGCGGTCCTGGTGGCAGATGAAGCGTCCGGTGATCCCTGAGGAGTCCGAGGTCGACCCGACCGAGGAGGCCGCAGCCTCCGGCGTACGCATCCGGCGCGTCGAGCGTCAGGGCAGCGGGATGCCCGACGAGGACGACCTGCGCACCGTGCACGACATCCTCGAGAGCGCGTTCGCCGACCACTTCAACTCCCACGAGGAGACCTTCGACGAGTTCGTCTTCCGGCTGCGCGAGGACCCGGGCCACCGCTGGGACCACTGGTGGATCGCCGAGCTGGTCGAGGACGGCAAGGACCCCGAGCCTGCCGGCACCCTGGTTGGCACCGTGATCGAGGGTGGCGAGGACGAGGACGGGAACCCCAAGCCGGACGCCAGCTACGTCTCCTACATCGGCGTGCTGCAGAGCGCCCGCGGCCGCGGGGTCGCCAAGTCGCTGCTGAAGACGATCATCGCCGACGCCGCGTCCCGCGACCGCGCCTACGTCGGGCTCGAGGTGGACGCCGACTCCCCGACCGGCGCCGACGGGCTGTACGTCTCGATGGGCTGGGAGACCAGCTACGTCACCCAGTCCTGGCACAAGGACGTCCCCGTCAACGACTGACGGGTGATCGAGCGGCCCGCCGCCGATCGAACCTGACCGGCCGATCGAGCGTGACCGGCTGATCGAGCGTGACCGGCTGATCGAGCTTGTCGAGATCCCGTCCGCGGACTCCCCATGGCGTTCTCCTGCTTCCCGGGGCGTGTTGGCCATGGGGAGGGCCGGTTTGCCTGCATCCCCTGGTAATTGCGGGGCGCGTGGGGGCTGAGTTGACCGCCGTGCGCGGGCAGGCCCCCCGGGGGGCGATCACGGCCGATCGCGCTTGTCGAGATCCCGTCCGCGGACTCCCCATGGCGTTCTCCTGCTTCCCGGGGCGTGTTCGCCATGGGGAGGGCCGGTTTGCCTGCATCCCCTGGTAATCGCCGGGCGCGTGGGGGCTGACTCGACCGCCCTGCGCGGCTCGACCGCCCGACCAGGGCGTGTTGCGCGCGCGCTGCAATCGCGCAACACGCCTGCGGTTGAGGGGGGCGCTCGCGCATACTCCCGCGGGTGGAGATGGTCGATCCAGCGTGGT
>DASSVD010000111.1:0-7018 GCA_035706365.1 Nocardioidaceae bacterium | reverse complement strand
TCGGTGATCCCGAGCGTGGCGACGATCCGCCGCAAGTTCAACCAGCGCCGCAAGGGCACCAGCACCCTGGACCGCGTGCTGCGCCGGCTGCTCGGCCTGGACGCCAAGATGGCGCAGTACCGCAACGGCGCCGCGTTCGTCCGCGCCGTCACCGACCAGGTCGGCATGGACGGCTTCAACGCGGTGTGGGCCGCCCCCGAGCACCTGCCCTCCAAGGCCGAGATCGGCGACCCGGAGGCCTGGGTCGCGCGCGTGCACGGCTGAGCGATGGGCCCGGACCCGGCGGTCGCTGCCGTCCGGTCGGCGGTACGCCGCTGCCTGGCCGACCTCACGCCGGGCGGCACGCTGCTGGTCGCCTGCTCGGGCGGAGCCGACTCCCTCGCGCTGCTCGCCGCCACGGTCTTCGAGGCGCACCGCGTCCGCGGCGACCGGCACCGGGTGGTCGGGGTCACCGTGGACCACGGCCTGCAACCCGGATCCGCCGAGCACGCCGCCCGCGTCGCCGACCAGATCCGCGAGCTCGGCGCCGACGACGCCCGGGTGCTGACCGTGACAGTCACTCGAGGAGCGGGACCCGAGGCCGCAGCCCGCACGGCGCGCTACGCCGCGCTCGACCGTGCCGCCGAGGTAGAGGCCGCCGACGCGGTGCTGCTCGGGCACACCCGTGACGACCAGGCCGAGACGGTGCTGCTCGGGCTTGCCCGCGGCGCCGGTGCCCGGTCGCTGGCCGGGATGGCGCCGGTCGCCGGCCGTTACCGACGGCCCCTGCTGGACCTCTCCCGCGACGACACCCTCGCGGCCTGCGCGGCGCAGGGGCTCGTCCCGTGGCAGGACCCGCACAACCAGGACGCGGCGTACGCCCGGGTGCGGGTGCGCCACCGCGTGCTGCCGGTGCTCGAGGCCGAGCTCGGCCCCGGCGTGGCCGATGCGCTGGCGCGTACGGCGCGGCTGCTGCGTGACGACGCCGACGTCCTGGACGCGCTCGCCTCCGCGGCCCACACCGCCGCAGCCGGGCCGGAGCGCGCAGCCCAGTCCGAGCCCGCAGCCGGGTCGCTCGCCGTCGACGTACTCCTCACCCATCCACCGGCAGTACGCCGCCGCGTGCTGCGCCGGGCCGCGCTGGAGGCGGGGTGCCCCGCGGGCGAGCTGTTCGCGGTGCACGTCGAGGAGCTGGACCGGCTGCTCACGCACTGGCACGGGCAGGCCGGGGTGGACCTGCCGGGTCGGGTGCGGGCGCGACGGGAGCGGGGGAGGCTGACGTTCGGCGCGGGGCCTGTGGCAGGCTGACCGCCATGGACGAATCCCACGTCGAGGGCGACCTGGTCAACATCCTCTACACCGAGAAGCAGATCCAGGACCGGCTCGCAGAGCTGGCCGCCCAGATCGAGCGGGACTACGAGGGCAAGGAGATCCTGCTCGTCGGGGTGCTCAAGGGCGCGGTGATGGTGATGGCCGACCTGGCCCGCCACTTCGGCCGGCACGTCGAGATGGACTGGATGGCGATCTCGTCCTACGGATCGGGGACGAAGTCCTCCGGCGTGGTGCGGATCCTCAAGGACCTCGACACCGACATCACCAACCGGCACGTGCTGGTGGTCGAGGACATCATCGACACCGGGCTCACCCTGTCCTGGCTGGTGTCGAACCTGACCTCGCGCGGCCCGGCGTCGGTGGAGATCTGCACGCTGCTGCGCAAGCCGGAGGCCCAGCGGATGGCGGTCGACGTGAAGTACGTCGGCTACGACATCCCGGACGCGTTCGTGGTCGGCTACGGGCTGGACTTCGCCGAGAAGTACCGCAACCTGCGCTCGATCGGCACCCTCGCGCCGCACGTCTACTCCTGAGCCCGGAGCAGTCCTCCGCGCCCCACCCGGGCCGATTCGCGGGATCGATTGGTGCGCGCCGTGCGTTAGGCATGACAATGGGGGCAGCGGCGGTCTACCCGCGCCGCGTGTCACCGGGTCGTACCGGTCGGGTCCGCAGTGGCCCGGCACATCCCTGAGCGATTCGGTGTTGGCGCAGACGGGTAACGTCAGTATGTCTAGAGCCTGTTGTAGCTGGTAGGAGGGCGGGGCCCCGGCCCCGGACACATGGACGTCAAGCGTATTTTCCGTGGTCCCTGGTTGTGGATCGTCGTCGCCGTGGTGGGCGTGCTCATCGCGTTGCAGTACCTCGCGCCCAACGGCGGGTACGACGAGATCGACACCTCCACCATGGTGCAGAAGATCAAGAGCGGCGACGCGAAGAGCGTGCTGTTCGTCGACGGCGACCAGGAGATCCGCGCCACGCTGGACGACGGCTCGGAGGTGATGGCCTCCTGGGTCGCCGGCCAGCAGCGCGACCTGGTCAACCTCGCGGAGCAGAAGACCCAGTCCGGGCAGCTGGAGAAGGGCTACAACGTCGAGGTGCCCAAGCCGAGCCTGCTCGGCTCGATCCTGGCCACCCTGCTCCCGTTCGTGCTGATCATCCTGCTGTTCCTGTTCTTGATGAACCAGGTGCAGGGCGGCGGCGGCCGGGTGATGCAGTTCGCCAAGTCCAAGGCGAAGCTGATCTCCAAGGACATGCCGAAGACCACCTTCTCCGACGTGGCCGGCTGCCAGGAGGCGATCGAGGAGCTCGGCGAGATCAAGGAGTTCCTGCAGGAGCCGGCGAAGTTCCAGGCGGTGGGCGCCAAGATCCCCAAGGGCGTGCTGCTCTACGGCCCACCCGGCACCGGCAAGACCCTGCTCGCCCGCGCGGTCGCCGGTGAGGCCGGCGTCCCCTTCTACTCCATCTCCGGATCGGACTTCGTGGAGATGTTCGTCGGCGTCGGCGCCTCCCGGGTGCGCGACCTGTTCGAGCAGGCCAAGGAGAACGCCCCGGCGATCGTCTTCATCGACGAGATCGACGCCGTCGGTCGCCACCGCGGCGCCGGCATGGGCGGCGGTCACGACGAGCGCGAGCAGACGCTGAACCAGCTGCTGGTGGAGATGGACGGCTTCGACGTGCGCGGCGGGGTCATCCTGATCGCGGCGACCAACCGTCCCGACATCCTCGACCCGGCGCTGCTGCGCCCGGGCCGGTTCGACCGGCAGATCGGCGTCGAGGCGCCGGACCTGGCCGGCCGGCACATGATCTTGCAGGTGCACGCCCGGGGCAAGCCGATGGCCGACGGGGTCGACCTGCTCTCGGTGGCGCGGCGTACTCCCGGCTTCACCGGCGCGGACCTGGCCAACGTGCTCAACGAGGCGGCGCTGCTGACCGCCCGCTCGGACCAGAAACTGATCGACGACGAGGCGCTCGACGAGGCCATCGACCGGGTGATCGCCGGGCCGCAGAAGCGCACCCGTCTGATGAGCGAGAAGGAGAAGCTCATCACCGCCTACCACGAGGGTGGGCACGCGCTGGTGGCGGCGGCACTGCCGGGCACCGACCCGGTGCACAAGGTGACGATCCTGCCGCGCGGCCGTGCGCTGGGCTACACGATGGTGCTGCCCGACGAGGACAAGTACTCCCAGACCCGCTCGGAGATGCTGGACAAGCTCGCCTACATGATGGGTGGCCGGGCGGCCGAGGAGATGGTCTTCCACGACCCGACCACCGGCGCCGGCAACGACATCGACAAGGCCACGTCGCTGGCCCGGGCGATGGTCACCCAGTACGGCATGACCGAGCGGCTCGGCGCGATCAAGCTCGGCGAGGACCAGGGCGAGCCGTTCCTGGGCCGCGACATGGGGCACACCCGCAACTACTCCGAGGACGTCGCCGCGATCGTCGACGAGGAGACCAAGAAGCTGCTCGCGACCGCGCACCAGGAGGCGTTCGACATCCTGGAGGAGAACCGTGACGTCCTCGACTCGTTGGTCCTCGCGCTGATCGAGCACGAGACGCTGGACAAGGCCGAGGTGGCCGCGGTCTTCGAGCCGCTGCGTCGCCGCCCGATCCGGCCGGCGTGGACCGGGTCGCCGAGCCGCGAACCGTCCACCATCCCGCCGGTGAAGGTGCCCAAGGCCTCGGTCAACGGCCACGAGGAGGAGCACGGCGCGATCCTCACGCCCCCCGGCAGCGGTGGGGACGTGCACGGTGACCCGACCGTGAACACATGACGATCAACCGGATCAGCCACCCCGAGCGCACCGACGTCCCGCCGTTCGACTCCGAGCGGGCCGAGGCGGCGGTGCGCGAGCTGCTGATCGCGATCGGGGAGGACCCGGAGCGCGAGGGGCTGGCCGAGACCCCGGCGCGGGTGGCCCGGGCGTACGCCGAGATGAGCCGCGGGATGCGGATGCGCGCCGAGGACGTGCTGACCACCACCTTCGACATCGGCCACGACGAGATGATCCTGGTCCGCGACATCGAGCTGTGGTCGATGTGCGAGCACCACCTGGTGCCGTTCACCGGCTCGGTGCACATCGGCTACATCCCCAGCGAGGACGGCCGGATCACCGGGCTGTCCAAGCTGGCCCGGCTGGTCGACGTCTACGCCCGCCGCCCGCAGGTCCAGGAGCGGCTGACCACCCAGATCGCCGACTCGCTGATGCGGATCCTCGGCGCACGCGGGGCGATCGTGGTGACCGAGGCCGAGCACCTGTGCATGACGATGCGCGGGGTGCACAAGCCGGGCGCGCGCACGGTGACCTCGGCGGTGCGCGGGGTGCTGCACAACGCGGCGACCCGCTCGGAGGCGATGAGCCTCATCCTGCACAGCGGCCGCTGACCCCGACCCGAGCCCCGACCCGGCCGATCGAGCCTGTCGAGCTTGTCGAGATCCCCGGCCGCTCGAGCCTCGACCCGGCCGATCGAGCTTGTCGAGATCCCCGGCCACGCTCGCAGCCTCAGTTGTGCTGCACGTCCACGACCACGCGGGTGGGGTGCGCGAGGGCGAACGCGCGGAACGGCCGCCGGTCACCGGTCAGGCCGATGAACGCTTGCTGATCACCCTCGAACACCCCTCCGGGGGCGATCTCTGCGATCCCCTGGGTGCCCGTGCCGGGGATGCGCGTGGTGCTGTCGCCGTCCGGCGTCACGCCCGTGTCGTACGGCAATCCCATGCCGCGCAGGACCACCTGCAGATACACCGTGCCCCTGAGCTTCACAGGGTCACCGGAGCCGTCGGCACGGGGCCTGCCCGTGTACTCCACGTGCCAGCCGGGGGTGCCGGTGCCGCCCAGGTCGAAGACCACGCGGTCGAAGTCGGGGTGCCGCGCTACGCGCACGCCGGTCAGCCCGAGCCCGTTGCCCGAGCCGTGCCCGCCGTCGTCGGCCGAGGTGTCTGCCGGGAACGGGCCAACGCTCGCCGGAGGGCGGTCGGTGTTGGTCGCTGTCGGCGTACTCGTCGTGGTCGCGCTCGAGGTATCCGCGGCCCTCGGGGAGGCACCGTCGGTCGAGCGGTCCCCGCAGCCTGTGACACCGACCAGCAGCGCGATGAACAGCCATCCGGGTGCTGCTGGGCCGCGCATGTCCTACCTCCGGGTCGGTTTCCCTCACGAGGTGACGCGCCCGGTCGCTGGAGGGTTGTCCGCCCGGGGCCATTCCAGCCCCACGTTGAGTCCTGCCTACTCATCGGCACGATGCCTGGGAGAGGCGGCCCCGGTCAGCTCCCCGCGCCCCCGGCACGACTCGTCGTACGCCGGGGTGCGCTGCGGCCGCCGCCGTATCCGATCGGCCGGGCCGGCGGCCGCGCCTCCAGGTCGGCGACGAACAGCCGTCGCGCCAGCAGCACCAGGCTCGCCGCGGTGAGGAAGCCGACCGCGGCGCAGCGCCAGGCGACGGGGTAGCCGGCCGTCGAGACCAGTGCCCCGAACAGCACCGGTCCTGCCGCGCCGCCGGCGAACGCGCCCGCCTGCACGTAGCCCGACGCCGAGGCCGGCGCGTCGCGGCCGACCCGGACCACCGCGAACAGCAGCAGTCCCGGCCAGGACCAGCCGACGGCGAAGGCGAGCAGCGCCGCGGGCACCAGCACCGGAGCCGTGCCGAAGGACAGCGCGGCCACGGCGACCGCGCCCACGCCCATCTGTGCGGCGACGACCGGCAGGTTGCGGCCGTGCCGGTGGTCGGCCAGGTGGCCGGCGCCGATCCGCATCGCGATGTTCACCGCGCTGCCGAGCGCCATCAGCAGCCCGGCCTGACCGGGGCTGAGCCCGACCCGCACCGCCCAGGAGGCGACGAACGAGCCGAGCGAGTTGGCCGAGGCGCTGGCCAGCATGATCGCCAGCATGGTCACCAGCAGGGCGGCCCGCGGCGGCCGGTCCAGACCGAGCTGCGCGCTCCCGACGGCGGGCCTCGACGCGGCGGGCTGGCGGAGACCGGCGACCACGGTGACCGCCCCGCCCAGCGCGGTGGCCGCGAAGGTCCAGCGCCAGCCGACCACGGTCGCCACCACCGGGACCGCGAGGCCGGCGATCACGATGGAGAGCGGGATCGCCGACTGCTTGACGCCGAAGCCCAGCCCGCGGCGGTGCGGCGGCACGACCTGCGCCATCGCCAGGTTCGAGGTGACCTGGCAGGCCGCGTTGCCGACGCCGAGCAGCACCATCAGCGCCACCAGCGCGGCCCACGACGGCACCAGCGCCATTCCGGCGCCGCCGGCGGCGGTGAGGGTGCCGGCCAGGATGGTGGAGGTACGCCGACCCAACCGGTCCACCGTGCTCCCGCCGAGGAGCGCGGCCAGCGCGGCTGCGCCGAAGAACGCCGAGACCGCGATGCCGAAGCGGCCCGCGCCGAATCCCAGCTCGTCGCGGATCAGCACCGACTGCGCCCCGAGCAGGAAGACCGGCAGCGACCCGAGCGTGGTCATCGCGCTCGCGCCGAGCACGGTCCACAGCAGCGGGGGGACGCGGGTCATCGCGACCGGATCTGCAGGGGGACGGGCACGCCGGCATTCTCCCAAATCCGCGTTGACGTGGACGACCGGACCATCTTGGGTGGACACACCGACCGAGGAGGATCGATGTCGCTCGACGCGCCGCACCAGGTGGCCGACCAGGACCGGGGGACCGCACGGGACCGTGCCGCGACGGCCACCGTGCTCGCCTTCGCC
>DASSVD010000110.1:0-3445 GCA_035706365.1 Nocardioidaceae bacterium | reverse complement strand
GTATCCCGTTTCGCTCTCGAAGCGGCCAGCGAGAAAGGGATGTCGATCTCGTTGGCGTTCAGCGCCCACGCCGTCCAGGCGAGCTCCTGGAACTGGTGGTCGGTCAGCCGGGCGTCGAGCAGATCGGTCCACTCGTCGTCGGACAGTTCCGGATCGACGACCGAGGCGCGAATCATCGCCGGGAAGAAGGTCTCCCGGTTCACGCCGAGCGCGTCCTCCTGGACGACGCCGCCGTCGTCGGTCTTGCGGGGCGGGTGCCCGGTCATCAGGGTGCGGAACTCGTGCCGGGGCAGGGCGCGGAGCAGGAACGGGTATGTGCTGTCGCGCATCTGCGCCTCGAGGGCTTCGATGCGCTCGACGATCGCTCCGGCGCCGGAGCCGGCGAGGCTGTCGGTCTGGGCTTTCTGCGCCGTTTCGAGGTCGCGTTCGGCCTGCTCGTGCTGGGCGACCAGGTCGCCGCGCAGGCAGATCGCGACGGTGCGTTCGGGCAGCTTCGCCTCGGCAAGCATCGCCTTGAAACTTTTCAGGGTGGCTTTGCCGCTCACTCGTCGACCTCCTTGCGGAAGTCGCACGGTCCCGAGTGCGCGTAATGCAGGCGGCAGCCGCCGCTGCATGGACCCTTCAGCTCCAGCAGCTCGCGTTCACGGTCGGCGAGGATGGCTTTCGCAGCTTCGAGTTTGGCGACGAATTCCTCGATGCCATCGACCCTGAGATGGACTTCCACTTCCCGAGTTGCCACTGTTTCTCCTGCTCCCGATGTCTCCCGATGGAAGTGCCCGGCCACCTCGGGAGGAGAGCGGCCGGGCACGAAAAAACCGCCCCGGGAGGCGGCGTCAAAAAAGCGGCGGCGGAACGTCAGGCGACGACCGACCGCAGGTCCGGCTCGGACGTGATCTTGATCGGTACCTCGTAGCGGCCCAGCGTGTTCGGCTCCGGGTCGAGGTCCTTCGTCTCGCCGCAGATCGCCGGGTACACCTGCACCTTGTCGCTGGACGCCCACGCGGTCGACTGGTCGACGTAGCGGCGCAGCACCACGTAGCCGGCGGCGTCCTTGACCAGGGTGTTCCAGATGGTGTCGGTGCCGGTCTGCTTCTTCAGCCGCAGCATGGTGTTGCTGAAACTCACCCGGCCGTTGGTGACGGTGTTGAACGTCGACGCGAGCGAGCTGGTATCCACGTCCGCCGTTTCCGGCTGGAACCCGCCCAGCCCGTCGGCGGTCAGGGTGGACTGGAGCAGGACGCCCGCGTTCAGTTCGGTGGTCGTCGGGGCCGAGATGTCGGCGATCGTCGAGACCCAGGCGACCCGGGTCTTGCCATCGACGGGGATGTCAGCCATCCGCCTTCTCCTTCTTCGGGTCGCCGGCCGGGGCCGGAGTCTTGGACGCCGCCGGCTTGGCCGGGGCGGGCTTGGGCGCGGGCAGATCGACGTAGCGGGGGTCCTCACGCCACGGCGTCTCGGCAGGCGGATCGCACAGCTCCCAGCCGCGCGCCTGCCACTGCGGGGCGGCGTCCTGCGGGAACCGGTTGACGCCGCCCGTCTCCGGGTAGCGCATCCACACGAACGCGGCGGCCATCAGGCGAGCCTGATCAGCTTGTAGGTCACCGACGTCGCCGACGACAGCGTCACCGTGGCAACACCGGTCGACGAGTTCACGTGACCGGGCAGGATCTTGAACCAGCGGTCGGCGGAGTTCGCCACCGCCTGCGCGGTCGTCGTTCCCGCGTTCCCGACCGCGGTGGTGCCCGGGTCGGACAGGGTGACGTTGATCGAACTGCCCGACCCGTTGATGATGTTGAGCAGGCACCCTTTGTTGCCGATGTCCGACGCGGAAATCGTGGCCGGCGTGCTGGCCGCGGAGGCGGCCACGTTGGTCGCCGACGTCGTCACGGACGTGGCGGTGAGCAGCGCCATGCGGCGCACCCCCTTCGATGGATGGCGAATCCGCCGAATGACGGACGGTGATCTTTTGCGTGCCGGTCGTACAGTGA
Organism: Nocardioidaceae bacterium; assembly: GCA_035706365.1. Taxonomy (GTDB): domain Bacteria; phylum Actinomycetota; class Actinomycetes; order Propionibacteriales; family Nocardioidaceae; genus Nocardioides_C. The sequence goes on along the minus strand of DASSVD010000110.1, from coordinate 1,457 downwards.
CGGTCATGCGCGCAAAAACTCAGTCGCGCTGGTCGCTGGCCAGCGCCGGAAACCGGGCGGTCCTCGCCGTCGCCCTCGGCATCGCCGCCTACGCCACGACGCAGAGCGTCCTGCTCTTCGCGATGATCGGCGGGCTCACTTTCCTGATCGCGTCGCTGTTCAAGCCGCGCGGCTAGACCGGAACCGACCTGAACCCGTAGACGTCCACCTGGTCGTGCACCGGCGACCCGGGGACCTCTTCGTTGCGCTGCGGCGGCTGCCCCTCACGCCAGCGGATCGGGAAACACGACCGGCCGGAGATCGTCAACGTCCGGTTCAGGACTGCGGTCCGCACCCGCCCCGAGACCGCTCGCGCCGACGACGGTGTCGGGCCGACGCTGTGCACATAGGCGCGGGCGTCCACCACATCCGAGTCGTGGGTGAGGTCGACGGCGTCCGGGGCGACCAGGCCGTCGGGCGTCTCGATGTAGAAGTAGACCAGGGCGTAGTGGTCGGCCGGCGAGTCCGGCACCTGCCCGTCGTACGGGGTGAGGCTGGCGTCGGCTTGCAGCAGGGCGAGGAACGCGTCGAAGTGGTCCTGGATCGCGTGGCCCATCTACAGCCCCAGTGCCTTCACGGCGAGGTCTTCCATCGCTTTCTCGAACCGGGGCTGCTCCAGGTCCGCCTCCGGGGCGATGTGCGGGATCGGCGCATTCTTGATCGTGCCGAACTCGAGGATGTTCCCGAGAGCGCCCTGCCGCTTGTCCTTGTTCGGGCCGACCTCGGTTTGCGCGCCGCGGGTGGTCACCCGCACCTGGTCGAAGTCGATCGACCGCGGGTAGGCCGGCGCGTGCGCCAGCCCGGACACCCGGCGCCGGGCGCCGGTCTTGATGTTGAGCGCGCCCTTGGTGACCACCTTCGCCGCCTCGGCGGGGGCGACCGCCGCGGCCCGGCTCAGCGCCGTCGCCACGTAGGAGAGTTCGCTGGCGTCGAAGCCGATCCGGTCGGCCATCAGGATCCCGTCCTCTCCACGCACTGCACCCGCCGGGCGGTGGCCTCCGACTTGTGCGCGAGGTCGTGGATCCGGAACACCCTGCCGATGAGGTCGGCGTCCTGCGCCGAGTCGGTGACGGTGATCAGGTCGCCGACCGCGAGGCCGGTCACCGACATGGGCAGCTGGACCTCGATGCGCAGCAGCAGCAGGTAGTCCTCGCCGACGTCCTTGCGGTCCGCGGTGGCCTGGTGCTGCTGCACCCGGCATTTCCCGGTGTAGAGCGGGCTGGTGGTGTCGGTGACCTCGCCGGTGTCGGGGTCGGTGGTGCGGCCGGTGATCCGGGTGATGGTGCAGGTGTCGGCCATGCCGAGCTCGGCGGCGGTACGGCCGCGGGCCAGGGCGGTCGCGCGGGACATGCGGCCTCCCTACGGTCGCTGGATGATGCCGGTGTCCGGCCGGGTGATCGTGCCGGTGAACGGGCGCG
>DASSVD010000109.1:0-14796 GCA_035706365.1 Nocardioidaceae bacterium | reverse complement strand
GCCGAGGTCGACGCGATCGTGATGAAGTCGCTGGCCAAGCGCGTCGAGGACCGCTACCAGAGCGCCGCGGCGATGCGCGCGGACATCGAGCGCTACCTGGCCGGCAAGCCGGTCTCCGCGCCGGCGGTGGCCGGGGCCGCGGCGGCCGGCGGCGTCACCTCCCTGCTTCCCGGAGGCGATGACCCCGCCCCCACGTCGGTCATCGGCGCCACCAGCACCGGCCCCGCCCCCGGCGAGGACGACGAGCGCAAGAAACGCTGGCCGTGGGTGCTGGTCGCGGTGCTGGTGGCCGCCCTGCTGATCGGCGCGGCGATCCTCCTGCCGATGCTGTTCAACGGCAAGCCCGAGCAGCAGTCGGTGCCCGACCTGCAGAACCTGACCCGGGCGGAGGCGAAGAAGGAGCTGGCCGACCAGCAGCTCAAGCTCGGCGAGGTCGGCCAGGAGGCCTCCTCCGACGTGAAGAAGGGCCTGGTGATCAGCCAGGACCCCGAGTCCGGGTCCTTCCTGCCCACCGGGTCGAAGGTCGACGTCGTGATCTCCACCGGCAAGCCCGAGGTGGTGGTCCCCGACGTGCTCGGCGAGGACAAGAACGACGCCCGCAACGAGCTGGAGGACCAGAACCTGCGGGTCAAGGCCGTCGAGCGCAACTCCGACGAGCCGGCCGGACAGGTGATCGACCAGAAGCCGCGCCCCGCGACCAGCGTGTCCGAGGGCACCCTGGTGACGATCTTCTACTCCGACGGGCCGGAGCAGGTGCCCAACGTGCTCGGGATGACCGAGAAGCGCGCGACCAAGGTGCTGAAGAAGAACGGCTTCGAGGTCAGCGTCTCCCACGACTCGGAGACACCCGCCCAGAAGGGCACGGTGATCGACCAGGACCCGGCGCCGTTCACCGAGTCCTCCGACGGCACCACCGTGGTGATCACCGTCTCCGACTACGAGGAGCCGACGCCCACCACGCCGACGGAGACGCCGACCGAGACACCCACGGAGACCACCAGCCCCTCACCGTCGGACACCCCGACGCTGCCGGAGCCGTCGGTCACGACCGAGAGCGACTGAGAGCCACCGGGAGCGACCGAGAGCGACCCAGAGCGACTGCGCAGGCCGACCGGCGGCCGTCGCCCCGGGAGCTACAGCTCGCTGTCCTCGGGACGCTGCGCCTGCTGCCCCACCGGGCGGGCGTAGTCGAGCTCGAGCGAGCCCTCGTAGCCGGGCAGACGGACGTCCTGGCGCACGTTGACCTCGTAGCCGAGCTGGTAGCTCACGGCGTACTGCCGGTAGATCTGCAGGTACGGGCTCTCGCTGAGCTCGGCCAGCATCCCGGTCGGGTCGCCCACAGCGGTGATCACGTACGGCGGGGCATAGGGGTAGCCGTGCAGCCGCACGGTGTTCCCCACGCACTTGATGCCGGTCGTGGAGATCACCCGCTGGTTCTGGATGGTCATCGCCTCGGCACCGCCGGCCCACATCGCGTTGGCCACGGCCTGGATGTCCTGTTGGTGGACGAAGAGGTTCTTCACCTCGGTCTCGCCGCTGCTCTCGACGCTGTCGACCACGCTCTCCGGCGCGTCGGTCAGCACCACGGTCAGCCCCGGACCGTGCACCGGGTCCAGGCCGGCCGGCATCCGCAGGGCGGCGGACGCGTCGGTGACCTGCTGCACCCGGTCGTCCTTGACCTGCGAGGAGAGGGCGTTGACCTCCTCGGCCAGGGCGTTGGCGCGCGCCCGAGCGTTGTCGGCCTTCTGCTTCTCCTGGCTGACCAGGCTGGCCAGGTCGGTGTAGCGCCCGGCGCGCAGGTCGGTGCCGTCGGCATTCACCGCGCTGGTGACCAGCAGGCCACCCGCCACGACCAGCACCAGCGGGACCAGCAGCCGCCACGCCCACGCCGTCGGGCCCGCGCCACGCCAAGAGGCGCCCGGGGACTGGTCGGAACCAGCGGGCGTAGGACGGCCGCCCCGGGAGCCGGGGCGTCGGCGAAGGACCAAGGCGATGCGCTTTCGGGACGTGGCGGTACGCCGACTACGCTAACCGACGACCGCAACCGCCCATCGAGGAGTGCCCTGTGTCCCAGTCCCGCCGCAACAAGGCCCACGTCACCGACGCGCGCGGCCCCGCCGCCCGGGACCAGGGTCCGGTGACCTCACCGGTGCGCACCGGGCTGGCCGCGCTACTCGTGGTGCTGGGCATCGCGTGGATGGCCGTCTACATCAACGTCGCCCAGGACGGCACCAGCCTGGGCTGGATGGGCGACCTGGGCCGCTGGAACTTCCTGATCGGCTTCGGGCTGCTGTTCGTGGGCCTCGGTGTCGCGGCGCACCCCTCGACTCCCCTGGGCCGCGGCCGCGGCGTGGTGGTGGGGATGCTCGGCTGCTTCCTGCTCGGCCTGCTGTGGATCGTCGTCTACTACATCGCCGGATCGGGCTCGCCGATCCCCGTGGTGCGCAACCTGGAGCAGTACAACCTGGTGGTCGGGATCGGCTTCATGGCGGTCGGCTTCATGTACGCCACCCGCTGGGAATGAGCGCGCGGCAGCAGTAATCACACGGCTGTAGTTTCTCCACAGCACTTATCCCCAGTGTGGATATCTGGGCTCCTCCTACCCCTCCAGGAAACCCGGCAATCCTTGAGATTTCCCCGGGTTCGTCGCACAGGGCACGCCTCGGTGGCGAAACGGCCCGGCCGGGGCACGGCGGGGTGATCCGGACATGCCACCGGACCCCCACCGTGAGGGGGCGGGGGCCGTCGGCTCGTTGCCCTGGTCAGACCAGCGCGAGGGTGCGTGCGGCGTACCCGACCACCAGGAGCACGCCCAGCGCGCCGAGCCCGACCGCCTGCCAGCGGGTGCGCTGCCGGCGCGGTGCGTAGGCGAGGATCGCGGCGATCAGCGCGCCGCCGACCAGGCCGCCGAGGTGGCCCTGCCAGGAGATGAAACCGCGGCCGACGAAGGTCAGCACCACGTTGAGCCCGAGCCACATCAGGATCTGGCTGTAGTCGGCCTTCATCCTGATCGCGAGGATCAGCAGCCCGCCCATCAGTCCGAAGATCGCGCCGGACGCGCCGACGGTGGCCGTGTGGGTCGGGCTGAGCCAGTACACGAACAGGCTGCCGGTCAGCCCGGACAGCAGGTAGAGCAGCAGGAAGCGCGTCCGCCCGATCGCGGCCTCGAGCTGGGGGCCGAGGAACCACAGCGCGAGCATGTTGAAGCCGATGTGCAGCAGGTCCACGTGGGTGAACATCGAGGTGAGCAGCTGCCACCACGCGCCGTCGGCCACCCCGCTGACCGCCACCACCGCGCCGTCCGGCATCCGGAACAGCGCGCCGTCGGGCAGCAGCGCCAGGCGGTCCACCCAGGGGCTGGCCGCCCCGCCGGTGAGGGTGATCAGCAGCCAGACGACGGCGTTGATCCCGATCAGCACCTGCGAGGTCAGCGCCGGGTTGTCGGTCCGGCGCCCGCCGTACGTCGTCCGCCCCGACCTCGTGCTGCGCCGGCCTTCGGCCACGCAGTCCGGGCACTGGAAGCCCACCGCCGCCTGGCGCATGCAGTCCGGGCAGATCGCCCGACCGCAGCGCTGGCAGCGGATGTGCGCCTCACGGTCGGTGTGCCGGTAGCACACCGGGGCGCCGGCGGGCGAGGCCCCGGAGGCGGGGGGTTCTGGAGTGCTCAGCGGCGTTCCACTTCGACGGACTCGATGACCACCGGGTCGACCGGCTTGTCGCCGGGACCGGTCTGCGTGGTGGCGATCGCGTCGACGACCTGCTGGCTGTCGGCCTCCTCGACCTCGCCGAAGATCGTGTGCCGGTTGTTCAGGTGCGGCGTGGGCGCCACGGTGATGAAGAACTGGGAGCCGTTCGTGCCGGGGCCGGCGTTGGCCATCGCGAGCAGGTAGGGCTTGGAGAAGGACAGCTCGGGGTGGAACTCGTCCTTGAACGTGTAGCCCGGGCCGCCGGTGCCGGTGCCGAGCGGGCAGCCGCCCTGGATCATGAAGCCGTCGATGACGCGGTGGAAGCCGAGGCCGTCGTAGAACTTGCCGGTGGTGGCCTGGCCGCTGGCCGGGTCGGCGTACTCCTTGGTGCCCTCGGCGAGACCGACGAAGTTGTCCACCGTGGTCGGAGCGTGGTTCGGGAACAGGTGGATGCGGATGTCGCCGCGGTTGGTCTTGAGCGTTGCGTAGGTCTCTTCGGCCACGGTGACGCTGCCTTTCGTCGCTGGTCTCGTCGTGCGGGATTCGAGTCGTCTCGATCCTCCCACGGGCGCCAACCACGCGTGGACGGCGGGTTTGATTCGGATCCGGATCCGGGCATGATCAGTCCCACGCGGGGCACGACCCGCGCACGCAGACGAACGAGAGGACACCTCGACGATGTCGAAGTCGAAGCAGCTGCGAGGCCACGCGTCCGATCTGGCCGACCGGCTCGCCCCGCACGTGGAGTCGGCCCGGGAGAAGGCGGGCCCGGTCCTCACCGACGCCAAGGAGAAGGCCGGCCCGCTGCTGGCCGAGGCGCGCGAGAAGGCTGCCCCCTACGTCTCCGAAGCGCGCGACAAGGCCGCACCGTACGTCGCGGAAGCCCGGACGAAGGCCGCGCCCTACGTCACTGAGGCCCGGGAGAAGGCCGCCCCGTACCTCGCCGAGGCGCGCGAGCGCAGCGCGCCGGTGCTCAACGAGGCGCGGGACCGGTTCACCCACGAGGTGCTCCCGGTGATCAGCGCCGCCGTCGCCGCGGCGGGCGAGGCGACCGAGGAGGTCCGCGAGGAAGCCCGCAAGCGGAGCAAGGCGACCTCGGCCGCGCTCAAAGGAGAGGTGGAGGCGCCGAAGAAGAAGCACCGGCTGCGCACCTTCCTGATCCTGCTCGGCCTGAGCGGGATCGCCGCGATGGTGGCCAAGAAGCTCTCCGACCGGCAGGCCGCGTCGGCCTGGCAGTCCTCGTTCCAGCCGACGCCGGCGGCCACCAGCACCGGTGGCGCCGCGACCGGCGGGACCGGAGCGAGCGCCGTGGACGAGACGCCGACCGCGACTGCGGCTGCGGCAGCGGCCGCCCAGCGCGGCGGCGCCGACGACGAGGGAGCCTCCGGCCCGGACGAGGCGGCGGCCGACGCAGCCGAGGAGCCGCACCGCCCCACCACCCCGGACAACCCGGCCACGGAGACCGACGTCTCCGACAAGTAGTCCACCGGTCCCTGCCGCGGACATCGGGCGGGTCTCGACAGGCTCGACCGGCCGGGGGCTCGACCGGCCGCGTTCAACGGCGAGGCAGCTCCACCGGACGGTGCTCGGCGACCCATCGATCGATCTGCTCCCACCGGGAGAAGAGCCAGTCGATGCGGGCGTCGCGCCCGTCCGGTATCTCGTTGCGGGGCACCCGCCACCACCGCATGATCAGCTCCTTGTCCATCGGCAGCTCGCGCCAGATGTCGCCGGCGGTGAGCAGGTGGTCGAGCCCGGTGTGAGCGACCAGCACCACGTCGGCCTCCGGTGCCGCGTCGAGCGCGGCGAGCAGCCCGCCGGGGCGCGGGGCCAGCACGTGCTGCATGTTCTCCGCCCGCCGGGCCATCTTCTCCAGGCCGAGACGGCGCAGCTTCGCGATCGCGCGAGCGCGGCGGTGCGGCGTGAAGTTGCCGCCCTCGGGGAAGATCACGAACGCGTCGTTGCCGTCCAGCCCGCGGGCCAGCTCACCGACCTGCGACTCGAGGTCCTCGCCCTGCTCCGGATGCGGCGAGATGAACCGGCTCGGGATCCGGTTCAAGATCACGTCGATCACCGGGTCCCAGGCGAGGGTGTCCTTCAAGACCACGCGCGGCTCGCGGTGGTACCAGTGCATCAGCGCGTACATCAGCGTGAACGAGTCGCCCGGCCCGGCGTGCCGGCAGCACACCAGCAGCGGCTCCCCGGGGAACGCGTCCGGAGTCGGCCCCTCGGTGAGGATGCGCAGCCGCAGCACCCGGCGGGCCTCGCGGAACAGCACGATCAGGTAGGTCTGCACCAGGTCGTAGTGCACCCGCTCGAACCAGGGTCGGCGGATGAAGTAGCCGAAGCCCGAGGCGATCCACAGGCCGAACAGCTCCACCAGCATCAGGCTCTCCAGCACCAGGTGCAGCATCGCCAGCCACAGCAGCCGCAGCGGACGCAGCCGGCCGGGCACGAGCGGGGACAGCAGGGCCGCGGCCAGCAGCCACACCGGGATGGTGCTGAGCAGGAGCACGGTGAGCGCGATCAGCGCGGGCGCGAGCACCACGCGACGCAGCAGCGGGATCACGCGGGACCGGCGGCCGAGCGGTGCCCGTTCTCGAGCAGGTAGCGGCGCGACATCTCGTAGGCGTCGTCGATGCGCCGCTGGACCGCGGTGAAGTCGCGATAGGCCAGCAGCCGGTCGTCCTTGCCGCTGCCGGCGTCGGAGCTGTGTGCCCCGGAGGGCAGCACGTGCGCCTGTACGCCGGGGGGCAGGTGCGCCATGTCGTGGTGGAACCGGTGGCGCCGGGCGATCTCGAACGACACCCGGGCCACCTCCCACGGCCGGCGCGGCGGCTGCAGCGGACGGTCGATCCGACCCACCTGCAGCACGTAGATCCGGGTGGCCCCGCACTCGACCGCGCGGCCGATCGGGATGGAGTTCACGATCCCGCCGTCCAGGTAGTGCTCGCCGTCCACCACGGCCGGGCGCAGCAGGCCGGGCACGGCGGCCGAGGCGACCACCGCGTCGACCACCCGCCCCTGGGTGAACCAGTGCTCGGCGGCCCGCTCGATGCTCGCGGCGCAGCACTGGAACTCCACGGCCAGGTCGGCGAAGGTGCGCTCGCCGAGCTCGGCCTGCAGCCGCTGCCGGAGCGGCTTGGCGGAGTGCAGGTGGGTGCCGGTCCGGACGGCGCGGGTGACCTGGCGTACGGCGCCGTCGCCGTACACCTCGCGACCGGCGGCAGCGCTGCGCCACAGGTCGACCAGCCGGTCGACGACGCCGTGGTCGGGGTCGGCGGCGACCAGCGCCCCGTTGAGCGCGCCGACCGAGGTGCCGAGGATCAGGTCGGGGCGCACGCCGAGCTCGAGCAGGGCGCGGAGCATGCCGACCTCCACCGCGCCGAGCACGCCGCCACCGCCGAGCACGAACGCGGTGCGCTCCGTCATCAGGCGGTGTCCGGGCCGGTCAGTGCTGCGAGGTCTGGGCGGGGGCGCCGGAGACGAGGTCCGCGTCGCGCAGCTGCGCCTTCACCCGGGCGGTGGCGCGGTGCTCGGCCCAGAAGGACACGATCGGGATGGTGCCGCAGATCAGCGTGACGATGGTGAAGCCGAGCTCCCAGCGCGCCTTGCGGGACAGCCAGAACGCCATGATCAGGAAGATCATGTAGAGCCAGCCGTGCGCGACCCCCAGGTAGCGGGAGATGTCGGCGCCGACCTGCCAGGCCTGGCCGCCCTTCGGCAGCGCGTCGGGCAAGAGCAGGTAGCCGTAGTGCAGCGGCAGTCCCACCAGGACCAGGACGATCAGCAGGACGCCGACGATGGTGGCCATGACGCGGTAGCGCAGGAGGGCGGCTTTCACGACCTCGACGGTACCCCAGGCTCTGCCGGCTCCCGATCGGGATCTGCTGTGCCCTCGGTCACCGGGGTGCGCGCGGCGACGACCTCGTCGCGGCACCAGCGCCACCACACCAGCAGCGCGAAGCCGCCGAAGACCCACCACTCCAGCGCGTAGAGGAGGTTGCGCAGCGACGTGAACGCATCCGGTTCCGGCAGCGAGGCCGGAGTGACCGGCGCCAGACCGCCGGACGCGGTGCCCTTGCCGATGACGAAGGCGCCGTAGAGGTCCTGGTCGACGTGCTGGATGACACTCGCGATCCGGAGCTCCGGCAGGATCGCGTCGTTGGGGGTCGGGTCGGGCAGGCCGGCGCCCTCGGGAGGCTGCAGCCAGCCGGTGACCCGTGCCGTGCCGCCCACAACCGGGGCGTCCGCCGTCGGAGTCCAGCCGCGCACGACCAGCATGGCCGGCGCGTCCGCACGGCAGGAGGTCTGGTCGGCGCAGACCGCGAGGGGGGTGACCACCCAGTAGCCGGCCCGGTCGCCGCGGTCGCGGTTGCCGACGAAGACGGTGGCGTCATCCACCCAGGTGCCGCGGAGCTCCACCGGGCGGCCGACCGCGTCGGCGGGGAACGGCGCATCCGGCGACATCACCTCGGACAGCGCCCGGGCCGGTGCCGAGGCGAGGTCGGTGGCCTGCGCCTCGCGATGCTCCTGCCAGGCCCCGAGTTGCCACACCCCGAGCCAGCCGGCGATCACCGTCGCCACCAGCCCCAACGCATGCACACCCAGCATGCGCGGCGAGAGCAGCACCCGAAGCACACGCTCAGCCTACGTTCCACGTGGAACCGCCGGGCCGACGGTGGCGGGCACCACAAGACCGCCGTGCGCTTGGATGGACCGATGGAGGCCATCTACCACGAGCTCGCGGACGTCTACGCCAGGCTCTCGTCGGACAACGCGGTGAACGCGCACTACGACCGACCGGAGATCCTCCGGCTGGCGGGGGACCTGCGCGGCCGCAGCGTCCTCGAGCTCGGCTGCGCGGCGGGTGCGCTCACCGAGAGGCTGGTCGACGCGGGGGCGTCGGTGCTGGCGATCGACCGTGAGCCGCGGATGATCGACCACGCCGTACGACGGCTGGGGTCCCGCGCGGCGTTCACGGTCGCCGACCTGGAGGAGCCGTGGAGCGACGTACCCACCGACGGTGTCGACGTCGTGGTGGCATCGCTGGTGCTGCACTACGTCGCCGACTGGGGCCCGGTGCTGGCGGAGGTGGCGCGCTGCCTGCGTCCCGGCGGCCACCTGGTGTTCTCCGTGCACCACCCGATCACCGGGTGGAACCTGTCGGCGGGATCGGACTACCACGCCGTGGAGCTGATCTGTGAGGACTGGTCCTGGGAGGGACGCCCGGTCACCGCGCAGATGTACCGGCGCTCGTTCTCGGCGATCTTCGGCGACCTCGCGCGTGCCGGGTTCGCCGTCGACGCGGTGACGGAGCCGGTGCCGCAGACGCTGCCGGACCAGGTGGACGACGGCGTACGCCGGGCCCTGCTGACCAGCCCGGTGTTCCTGTTCGTCCGGGCAACGCTGCGCGACGCCTGAGCTTCCCGGGCAGCCGCTCAGCCGGGTCAGCCGGGTCAGCCGGGCAGGATCTGGAACTCGTTGCCGTCCGGATCGGCCAGGGCGACCGCACCACCGCCTTCGCGGTGCAGCACGCGGGCGCCGAGCCCGATCAGCCGCTCCAGCTCGTCCGCGAGGGTCGCGTCCACGAGCTCGAGGTCGAACCGCTGCCGGTTCCGGCCGTGCCTGGGCAGCAGCGGCGGTCCACCCCACGCCACCTTGGTGCCTCCGGCCGGCGACTGTACGGCGGTCTCCTGTTCGTGCTCCCAGACCAGCGGCCAGTCCAACGCCTCGGCCCAGAACAGGCCCACCTCCCGCGTGCCGTCGCAGGCGACCTCGCCCAGCGGGCCGCACCCGGCGAGGTAGTCGTTGTGGGGCTCGATCACGCAGAACTCGTTGCCGGCCGGATCGGCCAGCACGACGTGACCCTCCTCCGGCTTCTGCCCCACGTCGAGGTGGCTGGCGCCCAGGCGCAGCGCCTGGTCCACGATCCGGCGCTGGTCCTCGGCGTCGTCACTGGTCAGGTGGAGATGGAGCGGGGCCTGCCCGGTCTTCTCCGCGTCACTGGCGACGAAGCGCAGTCCGACCTGCGTGGCCGAGCCAGGCAGCAGCACGCTTCCTGCCCCGGGGTGCGCCTCCCGGTGCAGCAGCGCCGCCCAGAACTCCGCAGCGCGGGCGGGGTCGGGCACGTCGAAGGCGACCGCCGCGAGGCGGAGGTGCGTCATGGTGCGGTGCGGCTCAGGGGAAGCCGGGGCCGGAGATGTTGGCGCCGTTCCCGCGCAGGTGCGCTTCCGCCTGTCCCTGCGCCGCGGCGCGGTCGAAGCGATCGCGCGAGCCGGCACCCCCACGACGGCGGCGGTTGCCCAGCACACCCATGCCGACGACGAATGCGACCGCGCCTATGAGAAACCACATGCCTGGCACCCTCGCCGACCCCGGCACCGCTGTCAAGGACGGAGGGGTCATCGCGGGGGACGCGCACCGTGACCTCGACTTACCTTGAATTACCTTGAACATCGATACTCCCGGGCATGACGAGCGCTGCCGCCCCGCTCTTCGGCGCGTCAGCCGGTCACCCACCGGACCAGGAGCAGGAGGGCCAGCACACCCAGCGCGACCGTGCACAAGAGCGGCAGCACGGTGAGCGCCAGCGCGGCCAGGACGTAGCCCACCGTGGGCGGGCGCGGGTCGGGGTTCGCGGCGACCGCCCTCTCCAGCAGACGGTAGTTGCGGACGTTGGCCCGGTGAGCGACGTCCACGAGGTCGCCGACGAGGGGTATCAGCCCCAGGGCCGCGTCCAGCAGCAGGTTCCAGGCCATCTGCGCCAGCACCGGGACGGGCACCCGGGCACGAACGGCCTCGAACATGATCGCCCCCGAGATCCCCGAGCCGAGCAGGTCACCGAAACCCGGGACGAGGCCAAGCAACGCATCGAGGCCGACTCCCTGTTTCGTCCCCGGGATCCGCACCAGGTCATCGAGCAGCACCGCCAGCCGGCGGCTGACGCGGAGCTTGGGTGTCGACGGACGAACGGGCTGGCCCACCCGAGCATCGTGCCCGATGTCGGAGCGCCGCGTGAGGTCTCGACAGGCTCGACCAGCCGGCCGTCCGACGCAACGGGGTCCCGACAGGCCGACCCGGCGACACACACTCGACCGGCCGGCCCGCCGGTTGAGTCTCGTGGTGGAGCCAAGGGGACTCGAACCCCTAACCCCCTGCTTGCAAAGCAGGTGCGCTACCAATTGCGCCATGGCCCCCGATGGAACCGCGAGCGGTCGTGCTCAGCGGTGGTTGGTGGAGTCCACCGTGTCGGTCGCCTCGGCCCACAGTGCCTGCTCGTGCTGAGCAGACTTGAGCTTCTTGCTGGCGGCCGCGGCGGCGGCTGCGACGAGCGCGACGAGGAGCAGCTTCTTCATGGGGTTCCCTTCGTTCGCGGACCGCGGACAACCGGTGGGAGATCGGGTGGGTGGGCCTAAGAGGACTTGAACCTCTGACCTCTTCCTTATCAGGGAAGCGCTCTAACCGTCTGAGCTATAGGCCCGGGCGCGAGGTCCCGGCACAGGCACGCTGTGCGGGCTGCCGCCGGGGAAGGTTACCCCATGCGGTCGACCCCGCCCAAACCGAGGGGAGCGCTCAGCGCTCGTCCTCGGCCAGGGTCACCTCGAGCCCGCCCAGCAGGGCGGCCGCGAGGTTGTACAGGAAGGCGCCGAGGGTGGCGATCGCGGTGATGAGGACGACGTCCACGACGGCCACGATCATGGTGAAGCCCATCACGCGACTGGTGCCGACGTAGTCCTCGACGTTGAACGACTGCGCCGTCTCCCCGCCGAGCACCTCCTGCACGGTGTTGTTGATCGAGTCCCACACGCCGGCCGCGCCGAGCACCGACCAGACCACCGCCACCGCGATCACCGTGACGATGCCCAGGGCGATGGAGAGCAGGAACGCCGTCTTCATCACCGACCACGGGTCGATGTGGGTCAGCCGGAGCCGGGCCTTGCGGGTCCGTCCACGCCCTGCGGACGAGGGGCCCTGGCGACGCGGCTCGGAGCGCCCCCGCGCCCCGGTCAGGGACATCGCGCGGGTGCCCTGGCCGGACTCCGGCCGCTCGGGGCCGCCGCCACTGCCTCCGGAACGGTTCGCGGTCGCGTTCGAGACCGCGCTGCCCGCGGTGGAGATCGCTGCGGACACGCGCTCCGAGAGTGGGCGGCGGGGTCCACCGGTCAGCTGCTCCTCGGACCGGGCCGGAGCACCCAGCGAGCGCCGGGGCGCCAGCGGGGTGTCGTCGGTACGGCGGTCTGCCATCAGGACTCCTCGGTGTCCGAGTCGACGTTGCGGTCAGTCGGCGACTGCGACGCGTCGTCCTCGGGCGTCGAACCCGCGGACGGCGCCGAGGCACCTTCGTCGATTGTTGCACCGTCGGCCGAATCCGCCGAGTCAGCCGCGTCGGCGGCCTCCTCGGCAGCCTCCTCGATCTCCGGAGCGCGCTCGACGCTGCGCGCCACCACGGCCACCCGGTCGCTGGCGGTGACCCCGACGAACTTCACGCCCTTGGTGTCGCGGCCGGTCGCGCGCAGGGACTCGTCGATCGCGCTGCGGGTCACCTGGCCGGACTCCTTGATGCAGAGCACCTCGTCGCCCTCGACCACGATGAACGCGCCGACCAGCTCACCGCGCTCGTCGTCGGCCTTCATCACCTTGATGCCGAGGCCGCCGCGGCTCTGCAGCCGGTAGTCGGAGATCCGGGTCCGCTTGGCGAACCCGCGGTCGGTGATGGTGAAGACGTACTGCTCCTGCACGCCCTCCAGACCGGCCTCGGTCAGCGACTCGCCGTCGGCCTCGACCGCCTCGGCGGCCTCCTCGGCCGCCACCTGCTCGGCGCGGATCACCGACATCGACAGCAGCTCGTCGCCGTCGCGGAACTTCATCCCGGTGACGCCGGACGTCGCCCGGCCCATCGGCCGCAGCTGGCCGTCGTCGGCCCGGAACCGGATCGCCTGTCCGCGCTTGGACACCAGCAGGATGTCGTCGTCGGCACCGACCAGGTCGGCCCCGATCAGCTCGTCGTCGTCCTCGCGGAAGTTGATCGCGATCACACCGGCCTGGCGGGGACTGTTGTAGTCGCCCAGGCGGGTCTTCTTCACCAGGCCGCTGCGCGTGGCCAGCACCAGGTAGGGCGCCTGGTCGTAGTCCCGGATGGCCAGCACCTGCGCGATCCGCTCGTCCGGCTGGAACGACAGCAGCCCGGCGACGTGGCTGCCCTTGGCGTCGCGGGCGGCCTCGGGAAGGTTGTAGGCCTTCGTGCGGTAGACCCGGCCCGCCGTGGTGAAGAACAGCAGCCAGTGGTGGTTGCTGGTGGCCATGAAGTGCTCGACGACGTCGTCACCGCGCAACGTCGCGCCGCGCACGCCCTTGCCGCCGCGCTTCTGGGTGCGGTACTGGTCGGCGCGGGTCCGCTTGGCGTAGCCGCCGCGGGTGATGGTGACCACCAGGTCCTCATCGGGGATGAGGTCCTCCATGGACAGGTCGCCATCGGCGGCGATGATCCGGCTGCGCCGCTCGTCGCCGAACTTGTCGACGATCGCGGTCATCTCCTCGGAGATGATCTGCCGCTGCCGGGTCTCGTTGGCCAGGATGTCCTCGAGGTCGGCGATGATCCGCTCGAGCTCGGCAAGCCGGTCGATGATCTTCTGCCGCTCGAGGGCCGCCAGCCGGCGCAGCTGCATGTCCAGGATCGCGCGCGCCTGGAGCTCGTCGATGTCGAGCAGCCGGATCAGGCCCTCGCGGGCCTCCTCCACGTCCGGCGAGCGCCGGATCAGCGCGATCACCTCGTCGAGCATGTCGAGCGCCTTGACCAGCCCCCGCTGGATGTGCGCCTCCTCCTCGGCCTTGCGCAAGCGGTAGCGGGTGCGCCGCTGGATGACCTCGACCTGGTGGGCGATCCAGTGCGAGATGAACTGGTCGAGGGTCAGGGTGCGGGGTACGCCGTCGACCAGCGCCAGCATGTTGGCCGCGAAGTTCGTCTGCAGCTCGGTGTGCTTGAACAGGTTGTTCAGCACCACCCGCGCCACCGCGTCCCGCTTGAGCACGACGACCAGGCGCTGCCCGGTCCGCCCGGAGGTGTCGTCGCGTACGTCGGCGATGCCCTGGATCCTGCCGCTGTCCGCGAGCTCGGCGATCTTCAGCGCCAGGTTGTCCGGGTTGACCTGGTAGGGCAGCTCGGTGATCACCAGCAGGGTGCGGCCCTTGTTGTCCTCCTCGACGTCGACCACCGCGCGCATCGTGACCGAGCCGCGACCGGTGCGGTAGGCCTGCTCGATGCCCTGACGGCCCACGATGAGTCCGTGCGTGGGGAAGTCCGGCCCCTTGATCCGCTCGAGGAGCGCCTCGAGCAGCTCCTCGCGGGCGGCGTCGGGGTGGTCCAGCGCCCACTGCACGCCCGCTGCGACCTCGCGCAGGTTGTGCGGCGGGATGTTGGTGGCCATCCCGACCGCGATGCCGGCCGATCCGTTGACCAGCAGGTTCGGGAAGCGCGCCGGCAGGATCGTCGGCTCCTGCGAGCGCCCGTCGTAGTTCGCGGTGAAGTCGACGGTGTCCTCGTCGATGTCGCGGACCATCTCCAGGGCCAGCGGCGCCATCTTGCACTCGGTGTACCGCATCGCCGCGGCCGGGTCGTTGCCCGGCGAGCCGAAGTTGCCCTGCCCGTCGACGAGCGGGCTGCGCATCACCCAGCGCTGGGCGAGCCGGACCAGGGTGTCGTAGATCGCGGAGTCGCCGTGCGGGTGGTACTGGCCCATCACGTCGCCGACCACGCGCGAGCACTTGGAGAATCCCCGGTCGGGGCGGTAGCCGCCGTCGTACATCGCGTAGAGCACGCGCCGGTGCACCGGCTTGAGGCCGTCGCGCACGTCGGGCAGCGCCCGACCCACGATGACCGTCATCGCGTAGTCGATGTAGGAGCGCTGCATCTCGACCTGCAGCTCGACCGGCTCGATCCGGCCGTGCGGGTTCGGGATGCCGCCCTCGATCGTGTTGTCAGTCACGCGTCATTCCTTCGGTGTGAACAGTTGGGGCGCAGGGCAGCCGGACCGGATGACCGGGGTGCCCGGGAGCGTCGAAGGGCTTGGCCGCGGCGGCCCCGGCGCGACGCCGTACCGGACAGCCGGGC
>DASSVD010000108.1:0-2069 GCA_035706365.1 Nocardioidaceae bacterium | reverse complement strand
TAGCCGGCCGCCAGGGCCTGCGGCACGAACCAGGCGCGGACCTCGGGGTGGGCGTCCTTCTCCCCCAGCGCCCGGCGCACCTCGTCGGCCTCGGCCAGGGTGCAGCCGGTCATCCGCGCCACGATCTGCAGCACCTGCTCGTGGAAGACCACCACCCCGGCCGTCTCCTCCAGGCAGAACTCCAGGTCGGGGTGCGGGTAGACGGTCTCCCGCCAGCCGTTGCGGGCCATCAGGAACGGGGTGACCATGTCGCTCTTCACCGGCCCGGGCCGGAACAGCGAGATGTCGATGACGATGTCCTCGAACGTCTGCGGCCCGAACTTGCCGACCAGCTCGCGCTGCCCCGGCGACTCGATCTGGAACATGCCCAGCGTGCGGGTGCTGCGGATCAGCTCGAACGTCGTCGGGTCGTCGCGCGGGATAGCGTCGATGTCGACCCGCTCGCCGTCGACCCGCTCGATCTCGTCGAGGGCGTGCGCGATCGAGGACTGCATGCGGATGCCCAGCAGGTCGAGCTTGAGCAGCCCGAGCTCCTCGACGTCGTCCTTGTCGAACTGGCTCATCGGGTAGCCGAGGAAGCTGCTCTCCACCGGCGTGCGGTCGAGCAGCGTGGCGTCGGAGAGCAGCACCCCGCAGGGATGCAGCGCGATGTGCCGGGGCAGCCCGTCGAGCCGGGCGACCAGGTCGAAGAGCAGGTCGAGATCGCCGGTGCCGCCGGCCCGCTTCGAGCCCAGCCGGCTGGCCCGCAGCTCCGGCAGGTCGCGCAGCGCGGCGTGCACCTGGTTGGCCCGGATGTGCGGAAAGGCCTTGGCGATGGCGTCGACCTCGGCGATCGGCATGCCCAGCGCGGCGCCGACGTCGCGGACGGCGTGCCGCACCCGGTAGGTGTCCATCATCGAGATGCAGCTGACCCGGTGGGCGCCGAAGCGCTCGAGCACCGCGTCGTAGACCTCCATCCGCCGGGCGGACTCCACGTCGATGTCGACGTCGGGGAGCTGGTGGCGCAGCGGCGAGAGGAACCGCTCCATGAGCAGCCCGTAGCGGATCGGGTCGACGTCGGAGATGCCGAGCAGGTAGTTGACCAGGCTGCCGGCGCCCGACCCGCGCGCCGCCGCCCGCACCCGCAGCCCCTTGATCAGGTCGACCACGTCGGCGACGGTGAGGAAGTAGGAGGGGTAGCCGAGCTGGTCGATCACCGCCAGCTCCTCCTCCAGCCGTTGCCGCACCCGCTCGGTGAGCGCCATGCCGCGCCGGCCGAGGCCCGCCTCGCACCGGGCCCGGAGCACCTGCGAGGGGCCCATCCCCCGCTCCGCGGCGGTGGTGACGACGTCGAGCTCGGGGTAGCGCACGGTGCCGATGCCCAGGTCCTCGCGGACGTCGACGGCGCACTGCTCGGCCAGCCGGGCGGTGCGCTCCAGCAGCCGCAGCGCCGCGTCCCGGTCGGGCCCGGCCAGCTCGTCGGCCACCTCGGCCATCTCCTTGCCGGACTTCAGGTAGCCCTCGGCGGTGCGCCGGTCGACGTGCCGCAGGTCGAGCGGCACCAGCCGGCGGGCCGCGTCGAGGACGTCGACGGTCGGGGCGTCGAGGGCGTCGACGTACCGGACGGCGTTGCTGAGCACCACCGGCACGCCCTGCTCGGCCGCGAACCGCAGCATCGCCTGGGCCCGCTGCCGGTCGCCCTGGCCGCGGTGGTGCATCACCTCGAGCACCAGCCGGCCGGGTTCGAACACCGCCCGCCAGGCGTCGAGGTGCGCCGCGGCCAGCCCGGGCCGGCCGGTGGCCAGCGCCCGGCCCACCGGCGAGTCGGGGCCGAGCAGCGCGACCAGCCCGGTGGCGTGCTCGGCGGCGACCGCGAGCGAGCTCACCGGCTCCCCGCGGGTGCCGCGCAGGTGGGTGGCGCTGGTCAGCCGGCACAGCGAGCGCCAGCCGGCGCCGTCGCGGGCCAGGAAGGTGACCCGGGGCAACCGGGGGTCGACGCTGGCCCCGCCACGCGCCGGTGAGCGACGCCCGCCACCGCGCGCGCCGCCCGCCCGGGGTGGGTGCTCCCCCCGCTCGTCGCCCAGCATCCG
>DASSVD010000107.1:0-27279 GCA_035706365.1 Nocardioidaceae bacterium | reverse complement strand
GTTGCGCACACCGGCGGCGGCGTAGGAGCCGATGATCGTGCGCAGCTCCTCGCGCGGGTGCCCCACGCAGGTGAGGTGGCCCAGCGGGGTCATCGAGGTGTCCGCGGCGATCTGCTCGGTGACGCGCACCGTGCGGTCGCGCGTGCTCCCGCCGGCGCCGTAGGTGACCGAGACGAACGTGGGTTGCAGCGGCTCGAGCTCGCGCAGCGCCCGCCACAGCTGCCGCTCGCCCTCCTCGTCCTTGGGCGGGAAGAACTCGAAGGAGAAGGACCGCTCCCCCGCCGCGATCAGGTCGCGCACGGTGCGGGCGCCACCGGGCATGCGCGAGGGGAGACCGAGTGCCATGCGCTCAGGATAGGCGGGTCCGGTCATCGGGTCCGGCGGCGTCCACGTGCCGTCGGCACGTAGGCTCGTCGCCGTGCCGACTTCCGCTGCCGACCCGTCCTGGGACGACTCCGCGTTTCGCGGCGCGGTGCAGGCCGTCCTGGACGGGTTCGTCGCGGAGCAGGGACGGGGCCTCGCACCCCTCGGACCGGACGTCGCCGAACTGGTGGCCGCCGCCCGCGAGGCGGTCAGCGGTGGCAAGCGGCTCCGCGCCGCCTTCTGCTACTGGGGGTACCGATGCGTCACCGATGCGTCCCCCGGCTCGCCTGCACACCACGCGGTGGTGCGGGCCGCCGCCGCGCTGGAGCTGCTCCACGCCAGCGCCCTGGTGCACGACGACCTGATGGACGGCTCCGACACCCGGCGCGGGCACCCGGCCGCCCACCGGCGCTTCGAGCAGCTGCACGGCACGATGGGGATGCGTGGCGACCCAGGGCAGTACGGCGCCGCCGGGGCGATCCTGCTCGGCGACCTGCTGCTGTCGTGGGCCGACGAGCTGCTGCGCACCTGCGGCCTCGACGCGGAGCCGGTGCGGGCGGCCCTGGGCTGCTTCGACACCACGCGCAGCGAGGTGATCGCCGGCCAGTTCCTCGACGTGACCGCGCAGACTCGGGGCAGCTGCGACGTGGCGACCGCGATGCGGGTGCTGCGGTACAAGTCGGCGAAGTACTCCGTCGAGCGCCCGCTGCACATCGGTGCCACCCTGGCGGGAGGCGACGACGGCGTACGCGCTGCGCTGAGCGACTTCGGTCTGCCGCTCGGCGAGGCGTTCCAGCTGCGCGACGACCTGCTGGGCGTCTTCGGGGACCCGCAGGTCACCGGGAAGCCGTCGGGTGACGACCTGCGGGAGGGCAAGCGCACCGTCCTGGTGGCGCTCGCGCTGGAGTCGGCAGCCCCCGACCACGCCGCCGTGCTGGACCGGTCCCTGGGCGCGAGCCTGACCGGTGAGCAGGTCGCGGCGCTGCAGCAGCTGATCCGCACCTCCGGCGCCCCCGACCGGGTCGAGCGCCTGATCGACGAGCTGACCACACGCGCACTGGACGGACTGGCCGTCGCCCCGGTCACCGAGCCGGCCCGGGCGGCGCTGCGCGCGCTGGCGCAGGCAGCGACCCAGCGCGACCTCTAGCCTGCGGTTGGCGTCACGGGCGTGCGGCCCACGCGCCCGGACGCGCCGGGCCGGCCTCAGTGGTGCGTCGGCGCCGGAAGCTCCGGGGCGTCCAGGTCCGGCCCCTCCCCGCGCAGCAGCACCGCGAACGGACGGTCCGACCGGTCGCGCGCCCGGGCCTGCAGGCAGTCACGGGCCTCCTCGAAGCACTCCGTGTCCGCTCGGGCCAGCGGACCCCAACCGTCCCAGAGCAGCACGAGGCCGGCGCAGTCGCCGTCGGGCACGTCGCGGAGCCCGGCGGCGAACGCGTCGAGGCTCTCGGCGGCCTTGTCGGGCAGCGCCAGTGCCGAGGTCGCGCCCTTCAGGAAGCCGGCTCGGTCCTCGACGGTCCAGCCGTCGAACGACACGAACCGCCAGCCGGCGTGCTCGACGGCATGCTGCACGTCGGGGACGTGCGCGGCGTTGTGCCAGCGGTAGAGGTCTGGTGGATTGTGCCCTGCCAGCAGTGCGGCGAGTCCGCTCATCGAATCATCTCCTCGACAGACCTGCGGTGGCACGACTCTAGCCATCGGCGCGCGTCCCGTCAGTCCCCGTAGGGCCCTGGTCCGGCCCGCCCGAGGACCGAGCCGGCCTCAGAAGCCGAGGGCCTGGGCGCGTCGCTTGGCCTCGGAGCCGCGGTCCTCACGCAGCGCGTCGATCGGGCGTCCGGGCAGGGTCTCGTCCGGGCGGAACAGCCAGGCGATCGCCGCTGCGTCGTCGAACCGGGCGTCGGCGAGCACGGTGAGGATCCCGGGCACCCCCTTGACGATCTCCCCCTCCCGCAGGAACGCCGCCGGGACCTTCGGACCTTCACCCGGCACCGGCACCGCGGCCGCGAGCTGGTGCTCGCGGACCAGCTGGCGCACCTTGCTGGCCGGCACGCCGAGGAGCTCGGCGGCCTGGGACCAGTCCAGCCACTCCTCCACGAGGTCGGCGAGGCGCGGCTCGGAGTGGTCGGAGTCGTGGGGGCGGTCGGGAGAGGAGGAGGCTGCGGAGTTCACAGGCCTCATGCTGCCACCGGTTGTCCCGGTTCCGTAGCATGAGGGGGCGAGGGAGCGTCCGGTACGCCGCCGGCGGCCGCTGCTCGCCCCTGCCGACCTGTTCATCCGACCGGAAGCCCTCATGCTCATCCTGCGCCGCGCTGCCCCCGTGGTGCTGGTCATTCTCGTAGCGCTTCTGCTGTCCTCCCTCGGCCGCGCGGCCGGCGCGGACACGGGCGGGTCTCCGGGTGGCTCGGGCGGGGGGTCTCGACAGGCTCGACCGGCCGACGGGGCTGGACAGGCTCGACCGGCCGACGGGTCTCGACAGGCTCGACCGGCCGACGCGTCTCGACCGGCCGAGGGATCTCGACCGGACGTGGGCCCGGTCGGGATCGATCCGCTGCCGGGGGACGACGTACGCCCCAACATCGTGGTGATCATGGCCGACGACATGCGCGACGACGAGGTGCAGTACATGCCCAACGTCCAGCGCCTGATCGGCGACCAGGGGGTGCGGTTCGTCAACACGTTCTCGCCGCAGCCGCTGTGCTGCCCGGCGCGCGCGTCGTTCCTCACGGGGATGTACAGCCACAACCACAAGGTGTGGTCCCACGCGGACCCCTTCGGGTTCCGGGTCTTCCACGACGCGCAGACGCTGCCGGTGTGGCTGAGCGCGGTCGGCTACAACACCGGCTTCCTCGGCAAGTACCTCAACGGCTACGGCCGGCAGACACTGCGCGACGGCTCCCCCTCGGTGCACTACGTGCCGCCGGGCTGGACCGACTGGAGCGGCTCGGTCGACAGCGGGATCCAGGACGAGGCGTACAACGGCGGCACCTACCGCTACTTCGACACCACGCTCAACGTCGACGGCACGCTCGTGCCGCACCAGGGGCGCTACAACACCAAGGTCTTCGGCGAGCGCTCGCTGGACCTGATCGAGCGGTACGCCCAGTCACCCAAGCCGTTCTTCCTGTGGGCGTCGTACGTCGCCCCGCACCACGGCGCCCCCGCCGAGCCGGACGACCCGGGGGTGGTGCTGCGGGACAACGGGGACACCACCGACTTCAAGACCCCGGCCCGGTCGGAGCAGGTCAAGGGGATGTTCGACGAGGAGATCACCCGCGCGCCGGGCGCCGACGGCGAGGCGGACGTCAGCGACAAGCCGTTCTTCATCCGCGACCTGCCGGAGATGAACCAGGCGGAGCGGGACGCGCTGACCGAGGTCAGCCGGCAGCGCGCTGAGGCGCTGTTCGCGCTCGACGAGCAGGTCGGCCGCACGATGCAGGCGCTGAAGGAGACCGGTGAGCTGGACAACACCCTGGTGGTGTTCACCTCCGACAACGGCTACTTCCTCGGCGAGCACCGGGACCGCCAGGGCAAGATCCTGCCCTACGAGCCGTCGCTGCGGGTCCCGCTGCTGATGCGCGGGCCGGGCATCCCGGCCGGGCAGGTGCGGCGCGACCCGTTCTTGATGATCGACTTCGCTGCCACCTTCCTGGACGCCGCGGGCGCCCAGCCCCGGGCCGACGTCGACGGCGCCAGCCTGTGGGACGTGGCTCGCGACGGCGACCGCGGCTGGACCCGCGGCATCCTCACCGAGACCGGCCCCCGCCACGTGGCCAACGACGTCGGGGAGAGCGACAACTTCCTGGTGCTCGGGGGCGGCCCGTCGCCGCTGCGGTTCTCCCAGGGGATGCGGGTGCCGCACTACCTCTACGTCGAGCACGCCAGCCGCGAGAAGGAGCTCTACGACCTGCGCACCGACCCGGCCGAGGACCACAACCTGGTGGACCGTCCGGCGGTGCGCCACGTGCAGTCCGAGCTGGCCCGGCTGCTCGACGAGCTGCGCAACTGCGTGGGCGCCGAGTGCCGGATCCCGCTGCCCGAGGACCTGCGCGGCACCGAGTCGGGGTTCGCCGCGGCCAAGCTGCGCCACGCCGCTGCCGCCGGGCGCACCGGCGGGCAGACGCCCACCCCGTAAAATCGCGAGAGTGCCAGACTCTTCCCCACTGGCGATTGCGAGGACGAGCACGTGGACAGGACTGTCGCGGACCCGATGATCGGGCGCCTGCTCGACGGTCGCTACCGCGTCGGTTCCCGCGTCGCCCGCGGCGGCATGGCCACGGTCTACGAGGCCACCGACATCCGGCTGGACCGGGTGTGCGCGCTCAAGGTGATGCATCCCAACCTCGGTGACGACGAGGACTTCGCCGGACGCTTCGTCCGCGAGGCGCGGTCCGCGGCGCGCCTGTCCCACCCCAACGTGGTCGCCGTCTTCGACCAGGGGGACGACGACGGGACGCTGTTCCAGGCGATGGAGTACCTGCCCGGGCACACCCTGCGCGACCTGATCCGCAAGGAGTCACCGATGGCGCCGGCCAAGGCGCTCTCGCTGCTCGAGCCGGTGCTTTCCGCACTCGGCGCGGCGCACGCGGCCGGGATGATCCACCGCGACGTCAAGCCGGAGAACGTCCTGCTCGCCGACGACGGCCGGATCAAGGTCGCCGACTTCGGGCTGGCCCGGGCGGTGAGCGCGGAGACCCAGCACACCGGCACCGGCGGTGTCCTGATCGGCACCGTGTCCTACCTCTCCCCCGAGCTGGTCGTCGACGGCCGCGCCGACGCCCGCGCGGACGTGTACGCCGCCGGCGTCCTCCTCTACGAGATGCTCACCGGCCGCAAGCCGCACGAGGGCGAGTCGCCGATCCAGGTCGCCTACAAGCACGTGCACGAGGACGTTCCGCCCCCCTCGCGGCTGGTCCCCGGCATCCCGGCGTACGTCGACGCGCTGGTCGCCCGCGCCACCGCCCGCGACCGGGAGCGACGTCCCGCCGACGCGCGCGTCCTGCTGCACCAGGTACGCCGCGTCCGCGCCGCGCTGGACCAGCGGCTGGACGACGACCCGGAGCTGACCGCGGACCTGACCCCGACCGCGGTGGTGCCCGTCGAGCCGAGCATCGACTACGTGCGCGACGACGCGCCGGTGATCGTCGAGCCGGAGGCGGTGGGCGCCGGCGCCGAGACCACGACCGCGCTGCACCGGCCGGTTCCGGCCCGGGCCGATCGTCCCGGCGCCGGCGGCGGCTCCCGGACGCCGGCTGTCGCGACCCGCACGACCCGGCGACGCCGCTCGCGCGGCCCGCTGCTGCTCGCGCTGGTCCTGGTGCTCGCCGCGATCGCCGGCGTGGCCGGCTGGTGGTTCGGGCTGGGCCGCTACACCGCGACGCCGGGGGTGATCAACCTTCCGCAGGCGCGGGCCGAGCAGCGTATCGAGCAGGCGGGCCTGACCTTCCGCATCGGCGGCACCACGTGGTCGGAGACGGTCGCGAAGGGGTCGGTGGTCCGCACCGACCCGGCACCGGGGTCGCGCATCCTCGAGGACGGGACGGTCTCGGCGATCCTCTCGCGCGGCCCGGAGCGCTACGCCGTGCCGACGCTGCGCGGCATGTCCGAGGACCGCGCGAAGCAGACGCTCGCCGAGCAGCACCTGGCCTTCGGCGACGCGGTGCGCCGCTTCAACGAGAAGGTCTCGGCGGGCGTGGTGCTCGGCACCCGCCCCGAGGCCGGCACCGAGCTCAAGCGCGACACGGCCGTCGATCTGGTGGTCAGCAAGGGGCCGCGCCCCATCGAGATCCGCGACTTCACCGGCAAGGACGCCGACAAGGCGACCCGCTGGGCCGACCGGGCCGGGTTGGTGGCGCAGGTGACCCACCAGCACGACGCGGAGGTGCCCAAGGGCACGGTGATCAGCCAGGACCCGGCCGACGGTGAACTGTTCAAGGGCGACGCCGTGCGCCTGGTCGTCTCCGACGGCCCGGAGATGGTGCAGATCCCCCAGGTGAAGGGCGTCGGCATCGACGAGGCCACCTCGCGGCTGGAGTCGGCCGGCTTCGAGGTGGAGACCCGGCACGCCGACATCTACGTCGGCCTGGAGTACGTCGTGGGCTGCGACCCCGACCAGGGGTCGATGGCGCCGCGGGGCAGCGTGGTGACGCTCACCCTGGTGTGAGCTCCTCGGGCGTGCCCGCACGGGCGCCCACCGCCTAGGCTTGGCGCATGCCCCCGGTGTCGCCATCGCTGCCCCCTGCCGTCCGCAACCCGGTGGGCACGCATCTCAAGGTCGGCAAGGGCTTGGTCGCCGGTGCCTTCGCCGACGCGCAGCGCATCGGCGCCGAGGCGCTCCAGGTCTTCACCGGCAACCCGCGCGGGTGGGCGTTGAGCGACGGCAAGCCGGAGCAGGACGCGGCGTTCCAGGCGGCGTGCGCCGAGGCGGGCATGCGTGCGTTCATCCACGCGCCGTACCTGGTCAACCTGGGCTCTCCCACTCCCGCGACCTACGAGCGCTCGGTCGCCTCGGTGGCGCACAACCTGCGCCGGGCGGTCGAGATCGGCGCCGAGGGCGTGGTGGTGCACACCGGCTCGTGCGTCGCCGACGGGGGTACGGCGCAGGCGATGCGGCAGGTCCGGGAGGGCCTGCTCCCCCTGCTCGACATGCTCGGGGAGGACGGCCCCTGGCTGCTGCTCGAGCCGACCGCGGGACAGGGACGCTCGCTGTGCGCCGGGGTCGACGACCTGGCCGGCTACCTGGACGCGCTGGACCTGCATCCGCGCGCCGGGATCTGCCTGGACACCTGCCACGTCTTCGCCGCCGGCGCCCCGCTCGACGAGCCGGGCGGCACCACCGCCACCGTCGACCGGCTGGTGGAGATCGGCGGGCCCGGGCGGCTGCGGCTGATCCACGCCAACGACTCGATGGACGTGCGCGGCGCGTTCAAGGACCGGCACCAGAAGATCGGCCAGGGCTACATCGGGCTGGGCGCGTTCGAGGAGCTGTTCGCCCACCCGGCCACGGCAGGGGTCCCCTTCGTGCTCGAGACGCCGGGGTCGCGCGACGCGGACGACCCGGACCTGCCGCTGCTGAAGAAGCTGCGCGAGGCATGAGCGGCGCCGAGGTCGCCCGGAACGGCGGCCCGACGTCGCGCCGTACGACGCTTCTGGCCACCGCCGCGATCCTGGGGATGACCGCCTGCTGGGGGTCGACGTTCTACCTGATCAAGGACCTGCTCGACCGGGTGCCGGTGCTCGACTTCCTCGCCGTCCGGTTCGCGATAGCCACCGTGGCGTTGATCGTGCTGGCGCCCCGGGCGCTGTCGCGGGTCACGCCGCAGAACCGGCGCTACGCCGTGATCCTCGGGCTGCTCTACGGGCTCGCCCAGATCCTGCAGACCGCCGGTCTGGCGCACACGCCGGCGAGCGTGTCCGGCTTCATCACCGGGATGTACGTCGTGTGCACGCCGCTGCTGGGTGCGCTGCTGCTGCGCACCCGGATCACCGCGCTCACCTGGGCGGCGGTCGCGCTGGCCACGGTGGGGCTCGGCGTGCTGACCCTGGAGGGGTTCTCCGTCGGCTACGGCGAGGCGATCACGCTGGTCTCGGCGGTGCTGTACGCGCTGCACATCGTCGCGCTGGGTGCCTGGACCGACGCCCGGCAGGCGCTGGGGATGACGATCATCCAGCTCGGCGTGATCACCGTGCTGTGCCTGGTGGTCACCGCCCCCGACGGGATGGTGCTGCCGCAGACCGGCCGGGACTGGCTGTCCGTGGTCTACATGGCGGTCTTCGCCGGCGCGCTGGCGCTGGCCGGTCAAACCTGGGCGCAAGCGCACCTGCCGGCCACGCGCTCCGCGATCATCATGAGCATGGAGCCGGTCTTCGCCGCGTTCTTCGCCGTGCTGCTGGGCGGCGAGTCCCTCACCGTTCGGATGCTGCTCGGCGGGTTGCTGGTGCTCACCGCGATGCTGGTCGTCGAACTGACCCCGCGCCGCAAGATCGAGGGCGAGGTCCCGCACATCGCGGTGTGAGCCCGGGCGGGAGCCCGGTGTGAACACAGGCCGGGCGCCGGCCCCTCAGCTGATCGGCGCCCGGCTCGGGCTCACTCGGGCTTGCGCTGCTCGGGGATGGTCCCCTTCATCAGTGCCCGTACTTCCGACTCGCGGTAGCGACGGTGGCCACCGAGAGTGCGGATGGAGGTGACCTTCCCGGCCTTCGCCCAACGGGTGACCGTCTTCGGGTCCACCCGGAACATGGCCGCAACCTCTGCTGGTGTGAGTAGTGCTTCTGTCTCTACGGGTCGCGTGTTCATGCGCGGCATCCCTTGTCTCGTCCTGGACCGCCCAACCCGGTGCTCCCCTAGACGGCCGTTCACCAGTGTCGGTACCCACCGACAATCGGGTCAATGGCCCATACAGACCATCAAGTTCGGGGGAATCCAGACTTTATGGTTTACACCGCCAAGCAAGCGGACCTCCGGGGCGTTCTCTGCCGCCGCAGGAGTAGCGTGCCGTCCCGCCAGCCACAGGGACCACATCCGGTACGGGACCTTGGTCCTAGTTCCGTCAGGCGAGTACGCCGCTGAGCACCTTGGCCGCCTGCTCCGCGTCGGCGCGGGTGACGTCGAGGTGGGTGACCAGCCGTAGCGCGCGGGGACCGACCGCGCTGACCAGCACGCCCTCCTCGCGGGCCCGTGCCACCACGGCGGAGGCGTCGGGGACCTGGACGACCACGATGTTGGTGTCGACCGTGGCCGGGTCCGCACCGCAGGCCTCGGCCAGCAGCCGGGCGTTGGCGTGGTCCTCGGCGAGCCGCTCGACATGGTGGTCGAGGGCGTGCAGGCCCGCCGCGGCCAGCACGCCGACCTGGCGCATCCCGCCGCCGAGCCGCTTGCGCCACACCCGCGCCTGCTCGATCATCGCGGCGTCGCCGACGACCAGCGAGCCGACCGGGGCGCCCAGGCCCTTGCTCAGACAGACCGCCAGGGTGTCGACCAGGGCGCCGTACTCGACCAGGGGCACCCCGGTGGCCACGTGGGCGTTCCAGAGGCGGGCGCCGTCCATGTGCACGGACACGCCGTGCTCGCGCGCAAAACCGGTCAGCGCCTGCAGGTCCTCCAGCGGCTGCACCGTGCCGCCGCCGAAGTTGTGGGTGTTCTCCACCGACAGCGCCCGGGTGGTGACGAAGAAGGGGCCCATGTCCGGGGCCAGCATGTCGGCGATCGCCGGCAGGTCGATCCCGCCGCGCCGGCCGGTCCAGGTCCGCATGGTCAGGCCGGTCAGCGCGCCGTGCGCGCCGAGCTCCGCGCGGGCGATGTGGGCCGAGGACTCGCAGAGCACCTCCTCACCGACGCCGACCAGTGCACGCACCGCCAGCACGTTGGCCATCGACCCGGTGGGGGTGAACAGTGCCGCCTCGTGGCCGAACAACCCGGCGACGCGCTCCTCGAGCGCCCGCACGGTCGGGTCCTCGCCGTAGACGTCGTCGCCGACCTCGGCACGCGCCATCGCCTGGCGC
Source organism: Nocardioidaceae bacterium (assembly GCA_035706365.1). Taxonomy (GTDB): domain Bacteria; phylum Actinomycetota; class Actinomycetes; order Propionibacteriales; family Nocardioidaceae; genus Nocardioides_C. The sequence continues at coordinate 17,421 of DASSVD010000107.1, read as the reverse complement.
ATCGCCTCGGTGGGCCGGGTGACGGTGTCGCTGCGCAGGTCGATCATGCGGGCTCGACCCGGTTGCGCAGCATCTCCGCGACCAGGAACGCCAGCTCGAGGGACTGCACGCGGTTCAGCCGCGGGTCGCACACCGACTCGTAGCGGTTGCCGAGGTCGACCTCGGCCAGCGCCTCGCCACCGCCGACGCACTCGGTGACGTCGTCGCCGGTCAGCTCGACGTGCACGCCGCCGGGCCAGGTGCCCAGCGAACGGTGCACGTCGAAGAACCCCTGCACCTCGTGGATCACGTCGTCGAAGCGGCGGGTCTTGTAGCCCGAGGACGCCTCGAAGGTGTTGCCGTGCATCGGGTCGCACACCCAGGCCACCTGCACCCCGGCGGCGGTCACCTTCTCCACGAGCTCGGGCAGCACGTCGCGGATCCGGCCGGCCCCCATCCGGGTGATGAAGGTCAGCCGGCCGGCCTCGTTGTCCGGGTTCAGCCGCTGGGCCAGCGCGATCGCGTCGTCGGCGCTGGTGGTCGGGCCGAGCTTGACCCCGATCGGGTTCTGGATGTGGCGCAGCAGCTCCACGTGGGCGCCGTCTAGCTGGCGGGTCCGCTCCCCGATCCAGACGAAGTGGCCGGACACGTCGTACGGCTGCTGCGTGCGAGAGTCGATCCGGGTCAGCGCGTGCTCGTACTCGAGGATCAGCGCCTCGTGGCTGGAGTGGAAGTCCACCCGGTGGAACTCGTCGGGGTCGGCACCGATCGCCTTCATGAAGGTCAGCGCCCGGTCGATCTCGGCGGCCACCTGCTCGTAACGGCGGCCGACCGGTGAGGAGCGCACGAAGTCGGTGTTCCAGGTGTGCACCTGCCGCAGGTCGGCGTACCCACCGGTGACGAAGGCGCGCACGAGGTTCAGCGTCGAGGCCGAGGAGTGGTAGACCTCGACCAGCCGCTGCGGGTCCGGCACGCGCGAGTCGGGAGTGAACTCGAAGCCGTTGACCGCGTCACCGCGGTAGGCCGGCAGGCTGACCCCGTCGCGGGTCTCGGTGTCCGAGGAGCGGGGCTTGGCGTACTGGCCGGCCAGCCGGCCCAGCTTCACCACCGGCACGGAGGCGGCGTAGGTGAGCACCACCGCCATCTGCAACAGCACGCGCAGCTTGTTGCGCACGTTCTCCGCGGTCACCCCGTCGAAGGTCTCGGCGCAGTCCCCGCCCTGCAGCAAGAAGGCCTCTCCCCGGGCGACCGCCGCCAGCTTGGCCTTCAGGTCGTCGCACTCGCCGGCGAACACCAGCGGCGGCACCCCGCGCAGCTTGGTCACCGCGTCGTCGAGCCGCGTCTGGTCGGGCCAGGCGGGCTGCTGGCTGGCGCCGCGCGCGTGCAGGGCAGAAAGGTCCGGGATCGTCACCGTCCCAGGGTACGACGTGGGCGCTGCGCTCCCCCGCGCCTGGTTCACACCCTGGGCAGCGGGCGGCTCGCCGGGACGCCGGGGTCACACCAGCGGCATCAGCAGGATCTGGAAGGCGTAGAGACACAGCAGGAACACCACCAGCGGGAAGGCGATCTGCCGCAGCGAGTTCCCGAGTCGGCGCAGGGGCAGGTGGGACATGACCGGGAACTACCCCCGGCCGGACTCGGCCAACGGCACGACGCCGATCCTTTACGAAACCGACCCACTATGTCCGGGATCGCCCCGCCGGCCAACAGGACCGCGGTACTCAGCGCGTGGCTGCCGGGGTCGGGGAGCCCGTGCGGACACCGCCCCGGGAGCGACGACGGATGAAGCGCCACCCCGGCGAGCACCGTGCCCGCCGCTATCGACCGCGGTTGCGCGGATGCTGTCGCGCGAGCCGTTCGTTGCCGCGCTTGTAGTTTCCGGTGACCCGAGCCATCAGCTCTTGGGGATCCATCACCTGGACGTCGGCGAGGAACTCCTCGGCTCGCCGGTCGCGCAACACGCCGGCACGCCGCCCCCGGTGGAAGATGACGACCCCGTCGCGCACCTCGTCGTACTCGAACCCCTCTGGTCCGCCTGCGGTCCTACCCTTCGGCACGGCGCGTCCGTCCCCGACCGACGCGGTCCGGACAGTGCCAGGGCCACTCGGACTCGATCCACCCGGCGACGGCGTCCGCAAGGGGTGTGTCCAGGTGAGCGCGGTCGGCGCGGACCCATGACTGCACGACGACGTCGTGCCCGTCGGCCGCCGGGTAGAGGTAGACGCAGCCGACGACCTCAGCGCTCTCGGGCTCGAGCACGGTGAAGGTGAAGCCGCGACCGGTCTCGAAGTCGCGCGCGTGCCGGGTCAGGTCGGCCCGGTTCTCCGCGAGCGTCATGCCGTCCACGGGTGGCCAGCCCCCGTCGGCGTAACCCGGCGTCGCACGGATGTGTTCGATGCTCGACGTCCAGGCGGCGTGGTCGGCCTCGTTGTGCTGCGGGCCGAGCGGCTCCAGCCTGAACCGATCGTGCACGAGCGACGTGGGCGCCGCGAAACCGGCCGGCACGAACCGGTGTCCGGCAACCCGTGCCGCCTTCTCGGTACGGCGCCATCGTCGCGCGAAGTCGGCTTCTTCGCTGGACGACAACGCTTCGACGCCCTCGCCGACGCGGCCGTCGAGCTGCTCGCGGATCAGGTCCATGTGGCCGAGGTGCTGGCGCGTCTCGCCGAGCATGTGGGCCATCACGTTGAACAGCGGCACCTCGTCGGCTCCCCACCAGGGAATCCGCCCTCGCGCATCGGTGGCCAGCCCCGCGATCGTCTCGTCGGCGTGGCGACAGGCCTTGCGGTAGTCCTCGACGATCTGCTCACGCGTCTCGTCGACACCAACCCACATCAGGTCCGGGTTCTGGAAGCTCTCGTCGACAGCGGGAATGACCTCGGGGTAGGGCCGGCCGAAGACGAAGCCGAAGTAGGAGGCCTCGAAGAACGCCAGGTGCTTCACGAGGCCGAGCAGATTGAGGCCGGTTCGCGTCATCGGCCGGCGCGCGTCGTACTCCTCGAGACCGTCGAGCTTGGGCACGACCTCGTCGCGCGCCCAACGCAGGCACTGGTGCAGATGCTGCTTGGCAGCCTGGGCGGACGCGTCACTCATGCGCTCAGTGTGCTGCAACCTGGCATGCCGGCGCGCCGTCATTTTCGGCTGCGCCTCGGGCCGGCCGCTTCAGGCTTCCGGAAGGTCCGTCAGCGCTCGGTGGGTCCCGACGTCAGCCCAGCACCGGGGACAGGAGGCTGGAGCCGGACGAGCCCTCGCCCTCGGACGAGGACTCGTCGTCTGTCCCGTCCTCTGGCTCGCCACCGGAGTCCTCGGGCGGGCTCCCGGTCTGCGTCGGGTCGCCGTCGGCCGAGGGCGTCATCGACGAGGCCGCCGGGGACGACGGGTCTGCAGGGCTCGAGTCGGAGGTGGACGGCGAGGCCGCCGGGCTCTCGGAGGCGGTCGGAGGCGAGTCGGCCGGAGGGTCGGTCGGGCTCTCGGAGGCGGTCGGGGGTGAGCCGGTCGGGCTCGGCGGGATGGTCCATTTGGTCCGCGCCGGGGCTCCCTGGTTGCCGGCGTCGTCGGTGGCGACCACCCGGAGCCCGTGCTCTCCCACCGCGAGGGGACCGAGGGCGAGCGGGCTCGAGCAGCTGCCCAGCGGCACGCCGTCGAGCCAGCACCGGAAGCTGGCCGGCTCGTCCGCGGAGAACGTGGCCACCCAGCGGCCGTCCTGCGCGGAGGGGCTGAGCGTGGTGGTGTGCGGGGCCGTGCGGTCAGCCGACGTTGTGGGAGCGGGGCGATCCGACGCGTCGGCGGTGGGCGCCGTCGGCGCGTGTGGGGACGAGTCCGGGGTCCTCGGGCTCGCAGTGCCTGGGTCGTCGGTCGTGGCTCCCCCGGGCTCCGGCGCCGATTCCGGTCGCTGGGTGGCCCCTGGGTGCTCGCGTGTCGGCGCCGGCGGCCCCTCGCCGAGGCTGGACAGCACATCGGCGGGGTCTGAGACGGCGACCTGCCCCGGCTCCGTGGTGTCCAGATGCAGGCTCGGCCGCGCAGTCGCGCCGCGGGAGAGGTTCGAGGAGAAGCCGGCACCGGTGCGCAGCTCGGTGGGCACCCGGCTCGCCGACGTACGGGAGTCTGTTCCGTCGTCGAAGACGACGGCAGCGGCGGTCGAGACGCCGGTCACCGTGACCAGCGCGGTGCCGAGCACGATGCCCGGTCTGGACCACACGTCTGAGGGCAGGGTGCGCAGCCGTGGCGGCAGGCTCGGACGCCAGCGCAACAGGTCGAGCACGGGACGTGGCGAGCGATGACGCATGCATTCTCCGGATCGACGTTGGTGTCTCCCGTGGACCCCGCATCCGCGGCTCTCCCCCGTCATCCCCCGCCGGGCGGTCGCTTCCCGCCCGGCTCCCCGGGCTCCGCTGCGCGCGCAGCCTCGGGGCTCGTGCCTCCCCCTCTGAGCCGTCCCCCTGGCGGCCGCTCCGCCGTCTCCGGCGCAGGCGAAACAGTAACAAGTCGGCAACAGTGGCGCATCTCGCCCGGATCGCTGAGCCGCCTCAGGGACGCCGGTGCACCACCAGCGGGAGCACCACGCCCGCTCCCGCTCGCCGCAGCGACGAGGCGGCGACCGTCACCGGCCACAGCGACGAGGTGGCATCGACGACGAGCAGCACCGCTCGCCCCTCGACCGCCGGCAGCGCCGCTGCCGCGAGCTGGTCCCGCCAGTACGCCGCCTCGTCGGCTGAGCTGAGGTCGGACGGCGCCGTGGCGACCTGGCCCAGTGAGGCTCGCTCCAGGCGACCGACCTCGGCGAGGTGATCGGCCACCGAGGCGGTCAGGGCCGGTCGGCCGGCTGCGGCCAGGTCGACCACCACCTCGGGCCGGGCCGGCCAGCTCTGCCGCCACTGGCCGAGGCTGCGTACCGCGGCCTCCAGCAGCTCGGGGGACGCCGGTGCGTCGGGGACACCGTCGGCCAGCAAGGCCCGGACCGTCTCGCGCCACTCCGGGGCGTCGGCGAAGATCAGGGCCCGTCCCGGAGCGGCCAGCTCACCGGCGGGGATCCGTCCTCGCGACCCGAACGCTCCTCCCGGCCACATCTTGCGTGGCTCCACGACGTGGACCTCGCCGCGCAGCAGCGCGCTGACCCGCGCCACCGACTCCGGGTCGGGCGCGGCCGCGAGGCCCTCAGGCAGCCCGTCCCGGCACACCGAGCACCGCCCGCACGGCGCCGCCTCCGGGTCGTCGAGGGACTCCTGGAGCAGCTGCATCAGGCACCGCGCGCCCTCGGTGTACTCACGCATGATCGCGGCCTCGCGCCGGCGCACCGCGACCACTCCGTCGTAGTGCTCGGCGGGGTAGGTCCACTCCTGGTCGGTGCGCAACCACCCCTGCTCGACCCGGTCGACCGCGCCGTCGACGGCCAGCTGCTTGAGCATGAGCTCCACGCGGCCGCGGCGTACTCCGGTCTCCGCTTCGATCGCCGGCACACTCATCGGCTCACCGGCCGAGCCCAGCACCCCGAGGACCTGGCGCACCTGCTCGGGGACCGGGATGGTGGCCGTGGCGAAGTAGTCCCACACCCGGCTGTCGGCGGCCGAGGGCAGCAGCACCGCGTGCGCGTGGTCGATGGCACGTCCGGCGCGCCCCACCTGCTGGTAGTAGGAGACCGGCGAGGGCGGCGCCCCCACGTGCACCACGAAACCCAGGTCGGGCTTGTCGTAGCCCATCCCGAGCGCGGAGGTGGCCACCAGCGCCTTGAGCCGGTTGTCGCGAAGCGCGTCCTCCAGCCGCTCCCGCTCCTGCGCGTCCAGCTGGCCGGTGTACGCCGCGACCGGGCAGGTGTCGCCATGGGCGTCCTGCAACGCCGCGGCCAGGCGTTGCGCATCGGCGACGGTGAGGGCGTAGACGATCCCCGATCCCGGCAGCGACGGCAGGTGGTCGACCACCCAGGCGTACCGGTCCAGCGGGGTCAGCGGCGGCGTCACCGAGAGCTGCAGGCTGGCGCGCGCCAGCGGTCCGCGCAGCACCAGGGTGGCCTCCCCCAGCTGCGCGGCGACGTCGTCGGTGACCCGGGCGTTCGCGGTGGCCGTGGTCGCCAGCACCGGGGTGGCCGGGTTCAGCCGCTGCAGCACGTCGGAGACGCGGCGGTAATCGGGCCGGAAGTCGTGCCCCCAGTCCGAGACGGCGTGCGCCTCGTCGATCACCAGCAGACCGAGCCGACCGGCCAGTCCGTCGAGCACGCGCCGGCCGAAGCCCGGGTTCGCCAGCCGCTCGGGAGACACCAGCAGCACGTCGAGCTCACCGTTGCGCAGCGACTGCTCGACCGAGGCCCAGGCGTCGATGTTCGCGGAGTTCACCGTGGCCGCACGCAGGCCCGCCCGGTGCGCGGCAGCCACCTGGTCGCGCATCAGCGACAGCAGCGGGGAGACCACCAGGGTCGGCCCGGCTCCCTCGCTGCGCCGGATCGCGGTGGCCGCCCAGTAGACCGCCGACTTCCCCCACCCGGTCGCCTGGACGACGAGCACCCGCGCGGCCGTCTCGGACAGCGCTGCCACCGCGGTGTCCTGGTCGGGCCGCAGCCGCGCCTGCGGGCCGGCCATCGCGGCGATCACCCGGGCGGCGACCTCGGCGCGCTCCTCGGTCAGGGACGGCTCCTGCTGCATCGCCTCGAGACCCGTCACGGCGGGGGGCGACCCCTCGGGACCGGCCGGGTCCGGGGCCGGCGCATCGAGGTCCGTCGCGGTCGGAGGCGTCGTACGTGCGGAAGTCATTGGCCCACCGTAGGCATGGTCACCGACGTTCCGTCGCCCCGCGTCCACAGGGGCCGGGGCACGCGCTGGGTGCTGGCCGCGAGACCTGCCCGCCACTTCCCATGGTGTTCTGGCACTTCCCACGACCTGGGGACCGTGGGAAGCGGGGGTTCACCTGCATACCTTGGTAAACCCCCCGGGAGGCCAAGCGAACCCACCCGGGGAGGCCAGCCGAAGGTCAGCCGAAGAACACCTCGGCCTCGGCGTACTCCTCGGCCGAGACCAGCTTCAGCTCGCCGGTCCCCTCGATCAGCGGCACGCGGACGATGTCCTTGCCGCGCAGCGCCACCATGGTGCCGAAGTCCTTGTCATGCACGGCGGTGATCGCGTGCAGCCCGAAACGGGTCGCGAGCCAGCGGTCGAAGGCCGTCGGCGTGCCGCCGCGCTGGACGTGACCCAGGACCACCGCCCGGGCCTCCTTGCCGGTGCGCGACTCGATCTCCTTGGCCAGCAGGTCCCCGATGCCGCCGAGCCGGACGTGCCCGAAGGCGTCCACCTCGTCGCTCTGCAGGGTCATGTCCCCGCCGGCCCTGGGCACCGCGCCCTCCGAGGCGACGATGATCGGCGAGTAGTTCGTGCGGAACCGCGACTCGACGTAGGCACAGACCTGCTCGATGTCGAAGGGCCGCTCCGGGATGAGCACCACGTTGGCGCCGCCGGCCAGGCCCGCATGCAGCGCGATCCAGCCCGCGTGCCGGCCCATCACCTCGACCACGAGGACCCGGTGGTGTGACTCGGCGGTCGTGTGCAGCCGGTCGATCGCCTCCATCGCGATGTTGACCGCGGTGTCGAAGCCGAAGGTGAAGTCGGTGCCGGACAGGTCGTTGTCGATCGTCTTCGGTACGCCGACGACGTTCACGCCCAGGTCGGCGAGCTTGGTCGCCACGCCGAGGGTGTCCTCCCCGCCGATCGCGACCAGCGCGTCCACGCCGTTCGCGGACAGGTTCTCCTTGATCCGGTCGACACCGCCCTCGACCTGGAACGGGTTCGTCCGCGAGGACTTCAGGATCGTCCCGCCGCGCGGCAGGATCCCGCGCACCTCGTCCACACCGAGCGGCACCGTGACGTTCTCCAGCGGCCCGCGCCAGCCGTCCCGGAAGCCGACGAAGTCGTAGCCGTACTCCTGGACGCCCTTGCGGACCACGGCGCGGATCACCGCGTTCAGTCCAGGGCAGTCGCCGCCGCCGGTGAGCACTCCCACGCGCATCCGGATCTCTCCCTCGCACCGCTAGTGGTTCGAGCCCACCCTAGCGCCGGACAGTGCCCGCAGGCCCCGTGCCTCTAGGGTGCCGACATGACCTTCTCCATCGTGGCCCGCTCCGCCGACGGCGAGAGCTGGGGCGTGGCCGTCGCCTCGAAGTTCCTGGCCGTGGGCTCCGCGGTCCCCGCCGCTGTCGCCGGGGTCGGCGCGATCGCCACCCAGGCCGACGCCAACGTCGCCTACAAGGGGATCGCGCTGAGCCACCTCGACGAGGGCGCGACCGCGGGGGTGGCGCTACAGCGGCTGCTCGAGGAGGACGAGGGGCGCGAGCACCGCCAGGTGGGCATCGTCGACGTGGACGGCAACGCGGCCAGCCACACCGGGAACGAGTGCCTGGACTGGGCCGGCGGCACCACCGGTGACGGGGTCTCGATCCAGGGCAACATCCTCGCCGGGCCGGAGGTGGTCGAGGCGATGCGTGCCGCCTGGGACGCCGGCGCCCGAGAACCGGACCTCGCGACCCGGCTGCTGGCCGCGCTGCGCGCCGGGGACGACGCCGGCGGGGACCGGCGCGGCCGCCAGTCCGCGGCCCTGCTCGTGGTCCGCGACGGCGCCGGGTACGGCGGGCGGGACGACGTCGCGGTGGACCTGCGGGTGGACGACCACGCGCACCCGTGCGCCGAGCTCGAGCGGCTGCTCGACCTGCACCGGCTCTACCTGACCGCCTCCGCCGAGGAGGAGAAGGTTCCGCTCGACCCGACTCTGCGCGAGCAGGTCGAGCACTGGGTCCGCGCCCTCGGCCACCGTGACTTCGCCGCCTGGGTGGGCACCGAGAACTACGAGATGCGCGTCGGGACGGACTGGGTCGACCGGCTGGTGCTCGACATCCTGCGCCGCCAGGCCGAGGGTGCAGCGGGCCCCGACGGTGAGGAGGCGCACCAGTGAGCGTGCTGGCCATCGACGCCGGGACCACCGGCGTCACCGTGATGGTGGTCGGTGCCGACGGCCGGGTGCAGGCCAAGGGCTACCAGGAGTTCGGCCAGCACTTCCCCCAGCCGGGCTGGGTGGAGCACTCCGCGGAGGAGATCTGGCAGGCCACCGTGGAGGCCACCCGCGAGGCGCTGCAGCGCAACCAGGGCCCGCAGCCGCAGGCGATCGGGCTGACCAACCAGCGCGAGACCGTGGTGCTGTGGGACCGCGAGACCCTCGGCTCCCCACGACGGGCGATCGTGTGGCAGGACCGGCGTACCGCCGACCTGTGCACCCGGCTGCGCGAGGAGGGCCACGAGGAGGACATCAGCCGGGTCACCGGACTGCGGCTCGACCCGTACTTCTCCGCCACCAAGCTGCTGTGGCTGGCCGAGAACGAGCCACACACCTGGGCGCTGGTCCAGGAGGGGCGGTACGCCGTCGGCACCGTCGACTCCTACCTGATCGCCCGGATGACCCGGGGCACCTGGCACGTCACCGACGTCTCGAACGCCTCCCGCACCCTGCTCTACGACCTCGAGGCCGGTGACTGGTCGGCGCCGATGTGCGACCTGTTCGGGGTGCCGCGCGAGGCCTTGCCCGACGTGGTGCCCTCCTGGGGCACGATCGCGCACACCGATCCCCGCTCGTTCTGCGGTCTCGAGCTGCCGATCGCCGGGATCGCCGGGGACCAGCAGTCCGCGCTGTTCGGGCAGACCTGCTTCGACGAGGGCGACTCCAAGTGCACCTATGGCACCGGGTCGTTCATCCTCACCAACACCGGCGGGTCCGTGGTCCGCTCGGAGGCCGGGCTGCTGTCCACCGCGGCCTGGCGCTCACCCGACGGGGTGGACACCTACGCCCTCGAGGGCGCGATCTTCGTCACCGGCGCCGCCGTGCAGTGGCTGCGCGACGGGCTGCAGATCGTCGGCTCGGCCGCGGAGACCGAGGCGGTCGCGGCCACCGTCCCGGACTCCCACGGCGTGGTGTTCGTGCCGGCGCTGACCGGGATGGGCGCCCCACACTGGGATCCCCGCGCCCGCGGCACCATCGTCGGGCTGACCCGCGGCACCACCCGGGCCCACCTGGTCCGGGCCACCCTGGAGGCGATCGCGTTCGAGGTGCGCGACGTGGTCGAGACCCGCACCGGGCAGGCCCCGCTGACCACGCTCCGGGTCGACGGGGGCGCGAGCGCGAACAACCTGCTCTGCCAGATCCAGGCCGACCAGCTCGGCGTGCCGGTGGAGCGCCCGGACACCGTGGAGACCACCGCGCTGGGGGCCGCGTTCCTCGCCGGGCTCGGTGTGGGCATCTGGTCCTCGACCGAGGAGCTGCGGGCCACGTGGAACCTGGACCGCCGCTTCGAGCCCGGAGCCGACCGCGAGCAGGCCGACGCCGCGCACGCCCGCTGGCGCGACGCGGTCGAGCGCGCGAAGGGGTGGGCCTGACCGGCCTGCCCTCAGCCGCCGGGCTCCGGGTCCGCATCCTGGTCGTCGCCGCGGAGCTCGCGCAGGCGCTCGCGCGCCTCGTCGCGGACGGAGCGGGCCCGCTCCTGCCGGGCCGTCGCCCGCTCGTGCTTGTCCTGCACGGTCGACAGCTCCTCGTCGACCGCGTCGAGCTCGTGCTCCAGGTCGCCGATGCGCCGGCGCAGCTCGTCGATCTCGGCCTGCAGCTGCAGGCTGCGCGCCTCGAGCCTGGTGGACTTCTTCTGCGCCTTCTTCTGCTTGCGGTCCGCCTTGGCCAGCGCCTCCTCCGCGTCGGTCAGCTCCTGCTCGGCCTCGGCCACCCGCGCCGCCTGCTGCTCGCGCTGCCGGTCCTCGGCGGTGGTCCCGGGAGCCTCGGTGTCCGCCGCGTCGTCGCCGCCGTCGCCTTCGGTCGCGTCGCCCGTGTCCCGGGTCCTCCCGGTGCCCTCAGCGCTCCCCGTGCCCCGGCTGCGCCCCACGACGCTGAGCTGCGGCCGGGAGCGGCGTACCGGGCGGGCGGTCATCCCGATCAGCTCCGGCACCGCCACGGCGGCGCTGACCTGCTCCTCCGCGATCTGGTCGAGCCCGGTGGCGGCGAGCGGCTCCACCAGCTGGCCGGTGCGTACGGCGGCCGCGGCCCCCTCGTCGACCATCGCCGCGCGCAGCGTCTCCTCGACCTGGGTGGCCACTGCCTCGCTGACCCGCACACCCAGGTCATCGCCGAGCGCCCGGGCCTGGGTCGCGACCGCCGCGGTCAGCCGGCGACGCTGACGGTTCAGCTCCCGCAGCTCGTCGCCGGCCATGTTCTGCTGTGCCTCGCGCAGCGAGCCACCCAGCTGCACGACCTGGTCGAGCAGCTCGGCCTGGTGCCGCACCAGCATGTTCACCACCCAGGCGGCCGTCGACGGCTTCGGCAGCCGCTTCACTCGCGCGGCGAGCTCTCGATCCACCCCACGCAGCTCGGTGGCGCGCGCGTTGCGGGTGCCGGTGAAGTCGCCGGGCGCGAGGGCGTAGAGCTCGTCGGCCACGTCCGCCAGGCTCGGCGCCTGCTCCGACTGCTCGTCGCCACTCACGCAGCCGAGCATAGGGTCACGGCAGCTGGAACAGTCCCCGGACGATCCAGTAGCCGGCCGCGGCGACCAGGCCGGCGGCGGGGAAGGTGACCACCCAGGCGACCACGATCGAGCGAGCCACGCCCCAGCGCACCGCGGAGAACCGCTTGGTGGCGCCGGCGCCCATCACCGAGGAGGTGATGATGTGCGTGGTCGAGATCGGGGCCTCGAAGACGAAGGCCGTGGTGTAGAGCACCGACGAGGCGACCGACTCCGAGGCGAAGCCGCGGGCGGGGTCGAGGTGGATGATCCGCCGGCCCAGGGTGCGCATGATCCGCCAGCCGCCCGAGTAGGTGCCCAGCGAGATGGCCGAGGCCGCGGCCACGATCACCCAGATCGGCAGCGGGTCCCCCTTGGAGACGAACCCTCCGGTGAGCAGGGCCAGGAAGATCACGCCCATCGTCTTCTGCGCGTCCTGCAGGCCGTGGCCGAGCGCCATCGCAGCCGCAGAGACCGTCTGCGCGAGCCGGAACCCGCGCTGGGTGCGGTGCGGGTTGCGGCGACGAAAGATCCACATGATCGCGAGCATCACCGCGAACGCCAGCGCGAAGCCGACCACGGGCGAGACCACCATCGGGATGACCACCTTGTCGATGATCACCGTCCAGTGCACCAGGCTTCCCGAGGCCAGCGCCGCGCCGACCAGTCCGCCGATCAGCGCGTGGGAGGAGGACGAGGGCAGCCCGAAGTACCAGGTGATCAGGTTCCACGCGATGGCGCCGATCAGCCCGGCCATCACGATCACCAGTCCGTGGCTCGCGCTGCCGCCGGGGACGATCACTTCGCTGACCGTCTCGGCGACCTTCTGGCCGAGGAAGGCGCCGACGAAGTTCATCACCGCGGCCATGATCAGTGCGACGCGCGGGGTGAGCGCGCGCGTGGACACCGAGGTCGCGATCGCGTTGGCCGCGTCGTGGAAACCGTTCGTGTAGTCGAAGACCAGCGCGACCGCGACCAGCGCGATGATGATGGCGAGCTCCACGCTCAGGACTCCTTGACCGCGATCTGCTCGACGATGTTCGCCGCCGTCTCGAAGGCGTCGACCGCCCCCTCCAGGGAGTCGACGATGTCCTTGAGCTTGAGCACCTCCAGCGCTTCGTACTTGCCGCTGAAGAGCAGGGCCAGGATCCGCCGGTAGCTCTTGTCACCGGCGTTCTCCAGCCGGTTGATCTCGATCCAGTAGGAGTCGAGGTCCTTCATCGTCTGCAGCCGTGGCATCGACTCGGCGGTCAGCGCCGCGCACTGCTGGAGCACCTCGACCAGCTCGGCCAACTCCCCGGGCAGGTCGCTGACCTCGTAGAGGCTGACCAGGTCGACGGCCTCCTCCATGTAGTCCATGACGTCGTCGAGCTGGGAGGCCAGCGAGTAGATGTCCTCCCGGTCGAACGGTGTGACGAAGGTCGAGTTGACCCGGCGGATCACCTCGTGGGTGGTCTCGTCGGCGGCGTGCTCGGCGTCCCGCATCCGCTTGGCGACCGAGTCGCGGTCCGCGTCCGGGGTGAGCAGCTCCCCCAGCAGGGCGGCGCCGTCGACCAGGTGGCCGGCGGCGCGGGTGAACATGTCGTAGAACGTCGTATCAGCAGGACGGAGGCGCAACGCCACGGCGTACTCCTGGGAGAGGGGACGGCAAACGACCTCATGCTAGGGGTCCGCGCGGCGTCCGGGCGCACCGGACCCCGCCGCCCAGGCGGGCGGACACCGGCCGGTGGGCAACTGTTCACCCGGCGTTCACCTAAGAGTCCGCCTCGCGAGCACCGGTGAGGGCGCCGCTGCCCGAACACCATGGGATGTCGGCGATCTGCAGCTCCCCATGGCTAATTCACCATGGGGAGCGGCAGATCGGCTGCATACCCTGGTAATCCGCCGAGCAGCTCCCCGAGGCACGGCGTGTCGAGCAGTACGCCGCGGCGCCGGGCCCTATCCTCGGCCCACAGTGGCCACAACAGTCACGCAGGCCACACGAGCCGCAGCGCCGGGGGGCGAGATGAGCTTCACCATCGGGACCGCACTGGTCGACGCCCGCGATCACAAGCTCCCCGTGGAGCTGCTGGTCGAGGGGCACTGGATCTGCGGCCGGGTCGTCGCGGTCGACGGCTTCGGCGTGGTGCTGCGCCGCGACGACGCGCGGCAGGCGGTGGTCCGGGTCGAGAGCGTCGCCGCGGTCAACGTCGACGAGGCCGAGCGCGCATCGCGTGCCCCCGAGGCGTTCGGTGCCGCGCGACACATCGCCGTCGCCCGGTAGGTCACCGAGGAGCCTCCGTCACCCGCGGGTGCCGCGGTGCAGCGGGTGCTTGGGGTCGTACTCCAGCGCCTTGACCATGTGCACCACGGCTCCGGTCTGCGGCTGGTCCTCGAAGGCGACGTTGTCGACCAGCGCCCGCATCAGCCGCAGCCCGCGGCCGCCCTCCTCGTCGTCCACCACGTCGTGCGGGACGCGGGTGGCGTCGAAGCCGCCGCCCTGGTCCAGCACGGTGATCGCGCAGCGGTCGGAGGCGAGCTCGATGCGCACCTCGTAGGTGTCGGTGTCCACGGCGTGCTCGACGACGTTGGCGCAGGCTTCGGTGATCGCCAGCTGCACGTCCTCGACGTGGGAGTCGGCCACCCCGAAGGCCCGCAGCGCCTGGGCGGCGAGGCGCCGGACCACCGGGACGCTGTTGCTCTCCCGGGGCAGGGCCAGGGACAGCTCCATCTGCGGCACCACGCGGTCGTCGTCCCCGCGCGGCCGCGAGGGGAAGTGATAGGTCTGCCCGACCACCCCGCTCGGGGCCTCGCCGAGCCACAACCGCAGCCGGCAGCTGCGGTCGCGCTGCGCGATCGTCTCCTCCAGCGACACCGTGGCCTGGCCGTCGACCCGGGCTGCGAGCCGTCCGGCGAGCCCGGCCGAGACCCGGCACAGCGAGGGGGCAGCGCTCACGCCGGCACCGAACGGGCACCGGTCGACACCCAGCTCGACGTGCCGCTCCCCCACCTCCAGCACCACCGGCTCGCTGCCCAGCGCCCGGTGCGCCTCGACGAAGGCGTCGACCACCGCGGCCGTGTCGACCGACGGGAGGTCCTTGACCATGGCGTCTCCGAGCAACGCACCGGCCAGCGCCGCGGTCTGCGGCATGCTCGCGGTCGGGTGCGCCTCACCGGCGGCGGCCAGCGCCAGTGCCACGGCGGCGGCGCCGTCCTGCACCGGGTGCACCTCGACCCCGGGCAGGGTGACGGGGTCGGGGTCCAGGTCGGGCCAGGTCTCGCGGAGCACCGCCAGCTCCTCCTCGGCCACGGGCGTGCGGTGCAGCAGCTGCGGATACTCCTGGCGCATGGTGCGCTCGTCGGCGGCGAGCAGCGCCCCGCCTCCGATCCCGTGCTCGGCGAGGCCGGCGAGCTCGGCTGCCTCGACCGCGCGCACGATCAGCGTGGGCCGGGACTGCACCCAGTCGAGCTCGACCAGCAGGCCCGCCGCGTCGGCCGGGCCTCTGGAGTCGGCCGCATCCGCCGGGCCCGCCGGGTCCGTCTCGAGGGCGGCGTGCACCTCGTCACGGACCTGCTCGACCGCGGTGGCCTCGGCGGCGTGACGCCGCAGGTGGTCGATGACCGCCGTCTCGGCGGCCTCACGATCCTGCGGCCCGGGGTGTGCGCAGAGCCAGAGCATGATGAGGCCTTCCGCCGCGGGAGTGGGGTGATGCAGCCACTCTTCCCAGGGCGAACCTGCCAAAACCGCGGCGGGGGACGCGCCGTCGCGTGTGCTCAGTGCGGGGTGGGGCGCAGGTACGGCTCGAGCAGGCCGGGCAGCCCGAGCAGCGCCACCCGGCTGGCGTAGCGCGACTGCAGCCAGCGCCGCTGCGCCTCCCAGCAGTCCCGGTGCCAGGCACCCTGGTGGACCGGTTCGCGACACCACCGGCACCCGATCGTGCCGGCGGCGCCCGATCCCGATCCGCGCCCGCGACCCGGTGGCGGTGTTCGCCCTGCTGTCATGCCGTCCCCCTTGCGTCACCGTGCGTGCGACCCGTCAACGACGCGACCCGTGAAGGAGGTACGCCGCTCCCGCCCCCACGGACGCCCTGACTAGACCACCTGGCTCAGCCGTCGTCGAGGCCCTGCTCGAACGCGTAGCGCACCAGCTGCACCCGGTTGTGCAGCTGCAGCTTGCGCAGGGTGTTCTGCACGTGGTTCTGCACGGTGCGATGGGACAGCACCAGCCGCTCGGCGATCTGCTTGTAGGAGAGGCCCTTGGCGACCAGGCGGAGCACCTCGGTCTCCCGCTCGGTCAGCCGGGGCGCGTCCGGCTCGTCGGCCGGCGCATCGGAGAGCCGGCGATACTCCCCCAGCACCAGCCCGGCCAGCCCGGGGGTGAACACCGTGTCGCCCTCGGCCACCCGGGTCACCGCGGACAGCAGGTCCTCCTTCGAGGCCGACTTGACCAGGTAGCCGGTGGCTCCGGCCTTGACCGCGGCGAGCACGTCCTCCTGCTCCCCGGACGCCGAGAGCACCAGGATCCGCGGCGCAGGCTCCTCGGCCACCAGCCGCCCCGTCACCTCCACGCCGTTCGGCGAGGGGATCTGCAGGTCCAGGACGACCACGTCGGGACGGGTCGCCGCGGCACGGGTCAGAGCCTCGTCACCGTCGCCGGCGGTGGCCACCACCTCCAACCCGGCCTCGGCCAGGTCGCGCGCCACGTTGTCCCGCCACATCGGATGGTCGTCGACCACCATCACCCGCAGGCGCATGCGCTGCTCACCGCTCACCGTCGCTCCCCTCTCGCCGGGCTCAGGCTAGCGAGCGGCACCCCCGGAACGGTGGAGGTAGCGCCCGCGCCGGTGCTCGAGCGGATCGGCTTCCTCGCCCACCTCGACCGTCTCCAGCACCACGTCGACCAGGAGCGACCAGCCGACCTCGCGGGCATCGGCCAGCCGGCCACCGGCCCAGGCGGGGGCGTCCAGCAGCCGCGGGCCCCAGTCGGTCTGCTCCCAGGAGCCCCGGGTGAAGGGGCCGCCGGGTGCGGGGGCACCGGCGAACGCGTCGGCGACGTCACGGTGCCGCCACTCGAGCAGCTGCAGCACGCACCGCTGCGAGGCTCGCAGCGCCTGCGCGAGGTCGGAGTCCGGGTCGAGCAGCGCCAGGGCGTGCGCCGGCTCACCGGCGGCGACCATCCGCGAGGAGACGGTCAGCCCGGCCCGTGCGGCGGCCTCCCCGGCGGCCCACAACGTCACCGTGCCGCCCAGCCGGCCGCGCAGGCGGCGTACCGGATCCCGCTCGTCCTCGGGAGGCAGGAACGGGTGCTCGGGATGGATGCTCACCCGCGCCAGGGTAGGCGGTGTCTAGGATCGACCCGACGACGAGCGGAGGTAGACGGGGTGTGATCGACGGTACGGGGGCCCGAGCCGACCCGTCCCGCCTGCTGCAGGGTCAGGTGGACCGGCTCAGCGAACAGCTCCGGCTGGCGACGGCCGTGCAGCGGGTGATGGAGGCCGCGGGCAACGGGCTCGACCTGGGCCCGCTGCTCGACGACAGCCTCGAGCCGCTGGTGCAGGCCTTCGCCTGCCGGGGCACCTGGATCCGCGCGTTCGAGGGGGTCGGCGAGCTGCCCGGCCTCGGCCGGGGCGCGCTGTACCCGCCCGATGCGCGACTGGTGCCCTCGCCGCACCTGCGTACGCTGGTCCGCCGGGTCGCCTGCGCCTGCTGGAGTGAGGGGCGGACCCTGGTGCTCGGTCGCGGCCCGGCCCCCGCGGACCTGCTCGACACCGACGAGGCCGGCGAACTGGTGGAGTACGCCGGACAGGTCGGCTCCGACACGGTCCTGCTGAGCCCGCTCGGCGCCGGCGAAGAGTGCCTGGGCTACCTGGCGCTCACCCGGGCGGCGGACCAGCCGGACTGGAGCGAGGCGGAGGTCCAGGCCGCCCTGGTGATCGGCCGCCACCTGGGTCGGGCGATCC
>DASSVD010000106.1:0-4410 GCA_035706365.1 Nocardioidaceae bacterium | reverse complement strand
GGGTGATCCTGCTCTCCGACCCAACACAGGACAAACAGGACCGCTACGACCGGCTCCTGCGCTACGTGATCAAGAAGAAGGGTCACCGCGACATCAACCGCACCCAGGTCCGGCGCGGCCACGCCCGCGTCTACGTCTACGGCGGCGATCCGTTCCAGCGGGTCTCGTCGTACCGCAAGGCGCAGCGGTTGGCGAACAGCCATGATCGCGGACTGTGGCGTCACTGCCGCTAGACACTCACGCCGGGGCGCATGGCCCGACCGGGACGGATCACCAGGCTGATCCCGGTCGCCAACCACCACAACAGGAGGGCGGTCGTGGAGATCGGGCCCATGCCGCCCTCCGCAGTCCCGGTCCACGCCAGCTGGATCGGGATGCCGAGCAGGTGCAGACCGGTGACGACCAGACCGAGCCAGCAGATCGGGCGCGGCAGCGTTCGCGCCCGCAGGGACGCCACGCTCGCCGCGGCGATGACCAGGCCCCAGGTGGCGCCATCGGTGAAGGTCAGCTGTTCGGCGAAGGTGAACAGACCGAGCAGGGCGCCGTCGCCGAGCCCGCGGTCGACGGCCTTGCCGAGTGCGTACTGGGCACCGACGTTGACCATGTCGATCGCGAGACTGGTGCCGATCAGGCCGTAGGCGATCGCCAGCAACGTGCCGCCGACACGAGCCCGCCAGAGCAGCGCCCCCAGAAGCACGGCGTTGAGGAGCATCGCCAGCCCTTCGAGGTAGGCGGCGACGTAGATGCCCGACTCGTGCTGGTGCGCCCAGTCGACGATCTCGGCGTTGCTCGCGCCCGTGAACATCGGATCGCCGTCCAGGGTGAGCACCACCAACAGCAGCAGGACGATGCCCACGCCCCCGACGGCGCGCCCGATCCACGGGTCCGGGCGTCGAGCGGCGGTGTGGTCGGCGAGATCCGGTTCGAACATGTCACCCTCCAGGCAGTTGGCTCATCGGAGCGCCGACGCTAGGGGCCGGTCATCCCCCGCGTCGTCGTCCCCGAAGCCCGACCTGGTCGTCCGCCGGTGTCCTCCGCGGATGTCCTCCTCGAGAACGATCCGCGGGGTGCGTCCCCGGTGCTACCGTCCGGCCATGTCGGGGCCGCGGACCGGTCGCGTCGTCGGTGCGCTGGTGCCCGCGGCGCTCGTCACCGCGGCCGCGGGAGAGGCAGTCTGGCGCGGTTGGGGCCGCCCGGGCTGGATGGCGGTCGGGCTGCTCGGCAGCGCTGCTGTCGCCGTGCTCGCCCTGCGCCGCACGCACCCGCTGCTGGCGATGACCTGCTTCGTCGCCGCCGCTGTGGCCGGCACGCTGGTGCAGGCGACCCTGCCGGCGCCCACGGCCCGCACGACGGGCGCGTTCGTGCCGATCATCGCCCTTCTCGTGCTGTCGTACTCGCTGAGCGCGCACGGCGACCGTCGCGCGGTACTGCTGGGTGGACCGCAGCCTGTCGCCCTCGTCGGGCTGGTCGATCTGTTCCAGCCGCAGGCCGGTTCCACCGTGACCGGGATGCTCTTCGCGGCGGTCATCCTCGTCGGCGCGCCCGTCCTGGCCGGGTGGTTGGTCTCCTCGCGTGGGCGACTGCTCGCCGACCTGCGCCGGACCGAGGCGATCCGCGTCCGCCAACACGCGGAACGGT
Source organism: Nocardioidaceae bacterium (assembly GCA_035706365.1). GTDB lineage: Bacteria > Actinomycetota > Actinomycetes > Propionibacteriales > Nocardioidaceae > Nocardioides_C. The sequence goes on along the minus strand of DASSVD010000106.1, from coordinate 2,772 downwards.
TGCGCTCGATCCGTGCCCAGGAGTCGCTGCGCGTCTGGGAGCGGCTTTCCGACGACCTGGCCGCGGGGCTGGACGTGATCGCTCGTACGGCCTCCAGCGGCGGGCCCGGAGCCGCGGAGGTCGTCGAGACGACCGCACGGGCCCTGCTGGCGCAAACTCGAACCACCGTGGTCGAGCTCACGCCAGCGCGCGGCGGCCCCGTGTCGCCGGACGAGCAGGCCGAGCCCGCCCAGCCAGCCGGGACCGTCCGCGCCCACCACGCGCAACCCTGGACGGTCCTGGTGGCCTCTGCTGCCGGCCTCGCCACCGTCCTGCCCACCCACCTGCACTGGTCGGCTCCACTCCTGGCGCTGTTCCTGTGCGGGCTGCTGGTCGCGGCCCTCGCCGCCATGTGGCGGTTCCCGCTCGCCGGCGCGACCGTGGCGTGGGTGGCGGTGATCGGCTACGACCGGCTGGTCGCCGACGTGGGGAGCGACCGGACCCTCACAGTGCCGCTGGTGGTCGTCGCGACCCCGTTCCTGGTCGGCTGGCTCGAGCGTCGTGTACTCGCCCTGGCCGGCCTGGCGGTCTGTCTGGCCGGCGGGCTCGCCTGCGCACAGGCCGGCGACCTCCTCGGTGTCGTCGTTCTCGCGTTGCTGGCCTGGGGCGGTGGCCTGGCGCTGCGCAGTCGGGTTCTGCTGCTGGACCGGGTACGGCGAGCCCACGAGCAGCTCGACCGGGAACGCGTCAAGGAGCTGGACGCTGTCGTGCTGGAGGAGCGGGCTGCGCTGGCACGCGACGTCCACGACGCGGTCGGCCACAGCCTGACCGTGCTCGCGCTGCAGGCCGGTGCCGCCCGCCGGCTCGGCGGGACGGACGAGGCCGCGTGCGCTTCCGCCCTGGCCACCGTCGGCGAGGTCGCGCGGGAGGCAGCGGCACAGCTGGCCGGCGGCACCCTCCGGTCGGGCGACCTCGACGCTCTCCTCGCCGGGGCCCGGCGGGCTGGGGTGCAGCTGACCGTGTCCGGCGCAGCCGCGCTGCTCGGGACCGATGACGTCATCGGTGCGACCGTCCACCGGATCGTGCAGGAGAGCCTCACCAACGCGATGCGCTACGCCCCGGGCGCCCATGTGGACGTGGTGCTCGCCCGGCCGCGCACCGACCGTCTCGAGGTGCGCGTCGGAAACGGCCCCGCCCGCGGCCGGCCGCGGCTCGACGGGTCGGGCACCGGCCTCGCCGCCCTCGCGGAACGCGTCGCCGCCCTGGGCGGCAGTCTGTCCGCCGCGACGACCCTCGAAGGCGGGTTCGTGGTGGTGGCCGAGCTGCCCGTCTCGGCTCGGGCGCCGCACGGCTCGCAGCCGGAGCCGGTGCGATGAGCGACGGGGCGGCCAAGGGCGGCATCGGCGTACTCATCGTCGACGACCAGCCACTCGTGCGCGGTGGCCTCCGGATGATCATCGACGGCGAGCCGGACATGTGCATCGTCGGCGAGGCCGCCGACGGCGCGGCCGGACGTGCCCTGGTCGCTCGTCTCGACCCCGACGTGGTGCTGATGGACGTGCGCATGCCGGGCGAGGACGGGATCGAGGCGACCCGCCGGCTCGTGACCGACGGCGCCCGGGCACGCGTGCTGATGCTGACCACCTTCGACCTGGACGAGTACGTGTACGACGCCCTCGGCGCCGGCGCTGCCGGCTTCCTGCTCAAGGGCATGGCCGCCGAGGACATCGTCGCCGCCGTACGCCAGGCCGCCCGAGGTTCAGATGCGCTGCTCGCTCCCGCACTGACGAGGCGGCTGGTCGAGCGCTTCGCGCGGAGCCGTCCGGTGCCGGCCGCCACGAGGAACCTCGTCCGGTCCCTGACCAGCCGCGAGCGCGACGTGCTCCGCATGGTCGCCCGGGGGCTGACCAACCACGAGACCGCGGCCGCCCTGTTCATCAGCGAGACCACCGTCAAGACCCACCTGGGCCGCCTCTTCGCCAAGCTCGGCGTGCGGGACCGGGTCCAGGCCGTCATCTTCGCCTACCAGGCCGGGCTGGTCGATGTGGCCGGCGACGGGCCGGTCGACTGACGGGCGCGCTCGGGCACTGTGCTGAGTCCGGCGGCAGAGTCTTGAAAATCGAATCGGCGATGGTGTCGTATCGAAGCACTTCCGTTCGTGGAGTGGGTGTAGCGGCCGACCGGGCCGCACCTCGAGTGGCCGACCAGCGACCCTCGACGGCCGGATGAGGGGAGAGCGCAGTGACCGAGTATCTGATCACGTTCAACGACGAGTGGGTGCCCGAGCACACGCTGCCGCAGCTGCGCCACAAGGCCACCGCCGGGCGTGCGGTGATCGAGGAGATGAAGGCCGCCGGCGTCTTCCTCTTCAGCAACGGCGGCCTGGACGCCTCGACCGTGGTGTGCAGCGTCACGGCTCACGAAGGGCAGCCGATGTTCACCGACGGGCCGTACGCCGAGACCAAGGAGCACCTGGGCGGCTTCGCCGTGGTCGACGTCCCCAACGACGACACGGCGAGGTACTGGGCCGGGCGGCTCGCGGTCGCCCTCGACTGGCCGCAGGAGGTCCACCGGTTCCCCACGCCGGTGCCAGCCGCCGACGACACCCACCCCACCACCTGAGAAGGAGAGCAGCCATGCCCCGCTACCTGCTGTCGGTCTACGGACCGGCCGAGCGCAACGAGTTCGGTGACTACCCGTCCAAGGAGGCGATGCTGCAGGCGTTCGCCGACACCGGCGCCTTCAACGACAAGCTCCAGCGCGACGGACACTTCGTCTTCGCCGACGGCCTCG
>DASSVD010000105.1:0-18282 GCA_035706365.1 Nocardioidaceae bacterium | reverse complement strand
CGGGGAGGCGCGGCGGTTGGCCTGCACGGCGGGGTTGATCCCGATGGTGTTGGGCAGCGACTCGGTGCCGTTGGACCTGGGTCGGGAGGCCCGGTTGCACAGCAAGCATCAGCGGATCGCGTTGGCGCACCGCTACCACGGCTGTGCCGCGCATGGGTGTGACCGTCCCCCGGGCTGGACCGAGGTGCATCACAAGCATCCCTGGTCCCAGGGCGGCCGGACCGATCTGGACAACGGGATCCCGTTGTGTCCCACCCACCACCGGATGGCTGATCGCCCCGAGGCCTGGCAGATGGACACCCGCCCCGACGGTGCGGTCACCTTCCACCACCGCGAGTAGGTCGCCCCCCCCGGGGGATCAGCTGCCCTCGCCGCACCCCCGAAGACGTCGCCCGACTCCGCACGATCGCGCACACGGCAGCGCCCGCATGGGCGCGGCCGCGTTCACACGGCACAGCGGTGCGGCTACGGGCGCGGGGAGCACTGCCCAGATCGCGGCGCAGGGGACGGCGACGGAATAGCGTTCGGCTTCTGCCGGTTGAGCACGGTAGGCTGAGGCCGGATTGACAACTCAAGAGGGGCTGATCGGTTTCGACTTTGGACGTTAGTTCCAGGGGAAGCGGGTCGAGGATCCAAGGTCATCTCGTTAACGATCCTTGGAAACCAATAACTGCCAACGCTAAGAGCAGTTCGTTCGCTCTCGCCGCCTGAGGCGAGAGACGACGGGTCAGACTGAGGTCGCCTTCGCCTCAGAACCTGGCCTCATCTAGAAGGCTTGCTGGCGGGTCCGGGCCACGAGGACCCGTCGGGACTTTTCCGTGGCTGAGTCTGTCGGCAACGCGTCTGCGCGAGTGCCGGGACTGAGAACACGTCATCGCAGACTGCACCCGGAGAAGCCCTGGATCGACGCTGAAGGACGCGGGTTCGATTCCCGCCAGCTCCACTGACTGACAGCACAACACCATGAACGGCCCTCGCCGCCTCCGGCGAGGGCCGTTCGTGCGTCGGGGCGCGCCGGCTACGGTTCACGGGTGAGCGTCGACCACTCGCTGCAGGAGTCCGTCCGCGACGCCTACGACGAGGTCGCGGAGGACTATGCGGCCCTGATCCCCGACACGCGCGCCGAGTCCGCGGTGGAGCTGGCCATGGTGGACTCATTCGCGGCGTCCGTCGGCGCGGGCGCGCCGGTACTCGACGCCGGATGTGGGGCAGGTCGCATGAGTGCCTACCTCGCAGGACGCGATCTCGCCGTGCAGGGAATCGATCTCTCTCCCGGCATGGTGAGGATGGCGCGACGCGACCATCCCGGCCTGCCCTTCGTGGTCGGCTCGATCAGCGACCTTCCCTACCCGGACGGCGGCTTCGGGGGCGTACTGCTGTGGTACTCGACCATCCACATCCCGCCGGAGGGGCAGGCCCGCCTCTACCGTGAGGCCGCGCGCGTGCTGCAACCTGGTGGCTACCTACTGGTGGGATGCCAGTCCGGCTCGGGCGTCCACGACACGGCGGCTATCTATCGCGAGTACGGGCACGACGTGACGCTCCTGCGGCACCGCTTCACCGCGGACGACATCGCGGCCTGGCTCGACGACGCGGGCCTGACTGAGCAGTGCCGCTTGGTTCGCCGCCCGGTCGGTCGGGAGCGTGACGACCAGGCGTTCGTGCTGGCCCGGTCGTCTCGCTGACGGTCAGGGAGTGCCGACCGCGCTGTCCGCAGGGTCGTCGGAGAGCCGATCCGGCGGGGTGGCGAGACCGGCGCGGAGAACCCCGGTCACGTGCTGGCGGCGAACTGGACGACGAACAACGACAGCAGTCCTAGCGCACCACGAAGACAAGCCGGGCGGCGCCGAGGGTGCTCCTCATGGCTCACCGCACTGGGGTCGGAGGCCGGCAGTCGGGTCACTGCCGCGGTCGGGACAGGCGCTTGAGGCCGCGGAAAGCAACGCGGCGTACCCCGTGCAGGGTGCGCATGGCCGGGATCCGCTCGAGCAGGTAGTCGGAGAAGTAGTACGACGCGGCGCCGAACCCGGCCTTGAACCGCGCGAGCCCCGAGCCCGGCGGAGGGCTGATCCCGAAGGAGTACCACCGAAGGTCGCGCTCGCAGGCCTCACGGATCGCGGTCGCGTGCAACAGGTCGTTGGCCCGGACGGGGCCGGCCAGGTCGAGGTCCATCGCGCCGCGCCAGTAGCTGGCGGTCCGGTTCTGGGTGAGCACCACGATGCCGGCGGCCGGGCGCCCGTGCACGTAGGCGACCCACGTCGTGCAGGCGTCCCCGAGCAGCCGCGCCACGGTGCGGAACTTGGCCTGGGACTCCAGGCGCGCCGCGCGCGCAGCGGCGACCGCGGGCGGGACGCCGTCCTGGCGGGCCCAGCGCAGCACCGACTGCTCGTAGAGCAGGTGGAAGTCGGCCATCAGGGCGCCGGTGGTGTCGCGCACCACCTCCACGTCGCTGCGCTCGGCCTTGCGGACGGCGCGGCGTACCGAGCTGTGGAAGCGGTGCTGCCAGACCGCGTCGAACCCGCCGTCCAGGTCCAGCCACTGGGCGTGGCTCGGGCGGCGAACGCTCCACTGCGCGGCGCCGGTCCACTGCCGGTCGAGGCGCGGGTTCGGGCGCACCAGCAGCGGCCCGAGCACCCCCTGACCGACGGCGTCGGTCACCGCCCGTACGTCGGCCTCGGTCAAGCCGCCACCCTCGGCGAGGATGCCGCCGCTTCCGAACCCCTCGGGCATGGAGAGTCGGGCAGTGACCTGGTCCGGCACGCCCCGCCGGCGCACCAGCGGCAGCACCAGACGGCGCCCGTCCGGGGCGATCACCAGCCGGCTGTCGTCGACGTAGGGCCCGGCCTCGCACACCGCGTCCACCCACCGTGGCGACTGGGTCGCCAGCGCGTCCCGGTCGGAGGCGAGCACCTCCGCCCAGGCGTCACGATCGGCCGGACAGGACATGTCCGAAGTGAACCCCGGACACCGGTGCACGGCACGCGGATGCCGACAGAACCGCCCGTTCGGAACGTGCCGGACCACCCGCCCGGGCCATCCCGTCGACCAGGCACGAACGCACCGCGATCGTGCCGGACACCGGCCGAACGGGTGTGATGCGGAGAACACGTCCAGGGTGGTCGAAACGGCCGCGAACGGGCCCCGCGAGGACCTACGATTTCTTCCAGATCAGGTCACGTGTCACGGCAGACAAAGCACGACGGCGGACCGAAGTCACATCCTCGTCCACCCTCGTCACGATTGTCTCCAGCCCATGTCTGTCGTCACCGTTATTGGTGTCCTCGCGTCCTTTTTGTCCCTCTACGCCACGGTTCCGCAGGTAGTGCGGGCGGCGCGCTCCCGCTCCGCGGAAGGCGTCTCGTGGAACTCCGTCGTCCTCAGCCTGGCGACGTTCACGCTGTGGTGCGTCTATGCGTTCGCGGTGGCGGACGTCATCCAGCTGGTGAACAACACCGTCGCGCTGCTGCTGCTCGGTGCCCTGGCCGTTGTGGTGATCCGGGCCGGCAGCGCCCGCACGTCCTGGACGGCGGTCGCGGCGGTGTTCGCGACGGCGGTGGCCTCCATCCTGCTGCTCGACCACACCAACGCCTTCGTGCTGGCCATGGTCGGGACCACGATCAGCTCGCTGCGGATGCTGCCGCAGACGCGGCTGGCGCTGTCCGGGGCGCCGCTGTGGGGGCTGTGCCCGTGGTCGACGCTGCTGGCGTGGCTGGGCACCGCGACCTGGCTGGCGTACGCCGCTCTCGTCGGCGACCACGCCCTGACGGTGACCAGCGCGATCGCACTGGTGATGCAGAGCGCGATCCTGGCGCACCGGCTCCCGCCGCGCCGCACGCTGGCCTCGCTGGCCGGAGGGCGACTCGGCCACCCGGTGGCCCGGCTGGCCCGCCCGGTCTCCGCCCGCTTCCCGCACCAGGACGGCTACAAGCTCGCCGCGTGACCGGTAGGTGTGCGCGCCCACTACCCTCCCCTCATGCCGATCCCGTCGCATGACTGCCTGTTCTGCTCCATCGTCGCGGGGGACAGGCCGGCGCAGGTGGTCCTGGAGACCGAGCAGCTGGTCGGCTTCCTCGACGTACGCCCCGTGTTCAAGGGGCACACGCTGCTCGTGCCGCGCCCGCACGTGGTGACCCTGCCCGACCTGCCGGCCGCGTTGCGGGACCCGTTCCTGGAGGCCGGGCAGTGGCTGGCCGGGGCGATGGTGGACGGCCTGGGGGCGCAGGGGTCCTTCGTGGCGCTGAACAACACGGTCAGCCAGAGCGTCCCGCACCTGCACCTGCACGTGGTGCCGCGCACCAAGGGCGACGGGCTGCGCGGCTTCTTCTGGCCCCGGACCCGCTACGCGGACGAGGCGGAGGCTGCGGCGTACGCCTCCCGGCTGCGGGACGCGCTTCCCGTGTGACGCGCCTTGCGCCCGGGCGGCGTGCTGGGAGCGCTCTGAGCGTGGTGCCCGGTGCGCGGTGTGACGTCCGTTACGCCCATGTCTAGCCCGAAGTTGGAAAACGTGACCGGATCGTGTCTATTGTGTGACCGCTGGTTTCCGAGACCGTTCGGCGGGTGGGGGTATCACGCCAGGTCTGGCCGGGTCAGCGACAACTCCATAGCCGGGCCGGGGTACGCCGAGTCCTACCCGCCCTGTCGCCCGGCTTCCTGTCACCGAGACCGAGACATTCCAGGGTAGGAGTGGGGGACCCAAGACACCATGTGGCGCGACCGGGGGTCGCGTCGCTCGGGGTGAAGTGCGCCCGCCTGCGCGGGGGCCACGGAGCACCTTCCTGCTCTAACCCGACAGCTCACCTCACAGGCGTGGGAAGGGAACTTCGTCATGCCTGCATCTGCCCTGCCCGCGGGCGCGCCACGGCGCGCGCGCCACGCCCTCCTCCCGATCCTCGTGGTGGCCGCCGTCGTCGCCTCGCTGTTCGCCTTCACTCCGGCCGCCGACGCCGCATCGCGGCGCCAGCAGCGCATCGTCACCGGGATGGACGTCGCCCGGCACCAGAAGGGCGACCCCTACCGGTACGGCGCGGCCGGCCCCAACGCGTTCGACTGCTCCGGGCTGATCTACTACAGCTACCGGCGCGCCGGGTTCCGCCACGTGCCGCGGACCTCCAGCGCCCAGGCGCACTTCATGAACCGGATCAAGCGCAGCCACATGCGCAAGGGCGACCTGGTGTTCTTCTACAGCGGTCGCGCCGCGGCCCGCAACGTCTACCACGTCGGCGTCTTCGCCGGCTGGCGGCACGGGCACCGCACCATCGTGCACGCCCCCAACAGCGGCTCGCACGTGAAGCGCGAGCGGATCTGGACCAACCACTGGTTCCCCGGCACGCTGCGGGGACTGTGACCAAGAACGCCGCCTGATCCGGACTCCACCCAGGGTCGCTCCCGCTGTCGGGAGCGACCCTGGGCCACACTTACCCTCATGTCTGGCACCCGCATGCGCACCCTGCTCCGCACCCTCGGCCGTTCCGGCTCCCACCCGAACCCCCGACGCGCCGCCCGGGCACCCCGTGGCCGCGCGCTCGTCGTCCTCGCCCTGGGCGCCTCGCTGGCGCTGGCCGGGTGCAGCGGCGACGCCGAGAAGCCACCGTCGGACGGCGACTCCTCCCCGGAGGCACAGAGCACGGCTGCCGGGCACACCCTGTCCGGGCAGTGGCCGCTGACCGGGCTGCCCGCGGACCGCCCGGCGCCCAAGCGGCCGGTGATGGTGGTCAAGATCGACAACACCTCCAGCAGCAGCCCGCAGATCGGGCTGAGCAAGGCCGACCTGATCACCGAGGAGCTCGTGGAGGGCGGGGCCACCCGTCTCGCGGTCTTCTACTACTCGCGCGTGCCCAAGACGGTCGGGCCGGTGCGCTCGTTCCGGGCCTCCGACATCGGCATCGTGAAGCCGGCCGACGCGGTCCTGGTCGCCAGCGGCGGGGCTCCGCCGACGGTACGCCGCGTCTCCGCAGCGGGGATCAAGACCTTCACCGAGGGTGCGACCGGCTACTACCGCGACAGTGGCCGCTCCGCGCCGTACAACCTGTTCATGACGCTGCCCAAGCTGGCCTCCACGCTGAAGGCGAAGCAGCCGCCGGCCGACTACCTTCCCTGGGGGCCGGCCGAGGAGCTGCCGAAGGGGGCGAAGGCGACCCGGATCGACGCGCAGTTCTCCGGCGGCCACACCACCAGCTGGAAGTACGCCCACGGGACGTACACGAACCTGAACAGCTACGCCGCGGACGGCGACCACTTCAAGCCCGACTCCGTCCTGGTGCTCCGGGTGCGGCTCGGCGACGCCGGCTATCGGGACCCCGCCGGCAACCCGGTGCCGGAGACCAAGTTCACCGGCTCCGGGGACGCGATGCTCTTCCACGACGGACGCGTGGTGCGCGGCGCCTGGCACAAGAAGAACCTCGGCTCCTCGCTCCGGCTGACCACCAAGGGCGGCGAGCTGGCGGTGCCGCCGGGGCACACCTGGGTCGAGCTGGTGCCGCAGAGCAGCGGAAACGTGTCCTACTCCAAGTGAGCGCGGGGAGCCTGTCCGCCACGGGGGCTGCCACCAGCGGGGCTGCCACCGCCGGAGCGCCCGCGGGCCTGCCCGTCGGCAGGCGCCGCAGCTTGCGCTGACACACCCAGGTCGCCGCCGGACTCCGCCTGCTGGCGCAGGCCGGCGAGGATGAAGGCGATCGCGGCCTCCACCTCGGCGCTGGCCTGCTCGGGGTCGTCGGCCGACGAGACCGACGCTCCGGCAGCCGACATCGCACCGAAGAAGATCCGGCTGAACGTCTCCACCATGCTCGGCTCGAGCTCGTAGGTGGCGAGCACCGAGGCGACGATGTCCTGCACGATCCCGAAGGTCGAGCGCTCCTCCTGCTCGCGGTAGCGCTCATGGCCGAGCACGGCCGGACCCTCCTGGATGATGATCCGGCGGTACGCCGGCTGCTGCACCACGCCGAGGAACGCACGAAGGCCCGACGTCGCCTTGTCCCAGGGATCGGCGGAGTCGCGGACGGCCTTGCGGATGCTGCGCGACGCGTCGTTCTCGACCGCCTCGAAGACCGACTCGAAGAGCGCCTGCTTGCCGCCGAAGTGGTGGTACAGCGCGCCCTTGGTGACGCGCGCACCCGCGACGATCTGGTCCAGGCTGGTGCCGGCGTACCCCTGCTCGGTGAACAGGTCGGTCGCGACGTCGACCAGGGCGCGCTTGGTGGAGGCGGAGTACTCCTGGCGCCGCGACGGGCGTTTCGTCTTCGAGCGCAGCACCTTGCCGGGGACCCCTCGCGTCATCCTCCGAGGATAGGGCCCGCCCGCCCGGCGACCTGTGGCGGGACTCACCCGGGACGGCGTGCATACTGTCGGTATGTGAGCGTACTCTGAGTACGTACCGACAGTATGGAAGAGAGGAGTCGCCATGCGCTCGACGACGTGGACCACCTACCACCGTCGCGCCGATGTGCTCCGCGCCGTCATCGAGGCCGCCGACCGGCGCCGCGACGGCGTGCTGCCCCGCGACGTCCCCGGCGTCCCCGAGACCTTCGCCGACGACCTCGACCTGGTCGCCGCCCTGCAGCTGCGCTGGCACACCCGGCTGTCCGGGGCCGTGGAGCGCTCCCTGGCCGCGGGCGACCTCGGCCTCGAGGACGCGGTCGTCCGTGCGTACCGCGAGAGCGCCGCGCAGCTGCCCGGCGTACGCCGGGTGCTCGACGTCTGCGTCGCGGAGCCGGGCTCGGAGCGGATGCGCCGGGCGCTGGACAAGGCCACCCGCAAGGAGGCGGCGTTCCTGGCCGCCATGGCCGGACGCGCCAGCGCTCAGGACGCCGGCGCCGTGCCGGCCGGCCTCGCCCTGGTGAGGAAGGCGCGCGAGCAGGAGCCCGCCGCCGCCTGAGGTCGCATGGCACGATGTGCCCGTGGCCTCTACACCCAGCATCTCCTACTCGATCACCGTCCGTCTCGAGCTGCCCGCAGGCGGCAACGCGATCAGCCAGCTGACCTCCGTCGTGGAGCAGTGCGGCGGCGTGGTGACCGCGCTCGACGTCACCGCCTCCGGACACGACCGGCTGCGCATCGACGTCACCTGCGCGGCGATCGACACCGCACACGCGGAGAAGATCGTCGAGGAGCTGCACGGGATCGAGGACGTGATCGTCCACAAGGTCTCCGACCGCACCTTCTTGATGCACCTCGGCGGCACCATCGAGATGGCCGCCAAGCACCCGATCCGCAACCGCGACGACCTGTCCATGGTCTACACGCCCGGCGTGGCGCGGGTGTGCCAGGCGATCGCGGCCAATCCCGACGACGCCCGGCGGCTGACCGTCAAGCGCAACGCCGTCGCGGTGGTCACCGACGGCTCCGCGGTGCTCGGGCTGGGCAACATCGGCCCCGAGGCGGCGCTGCCGGTGATGGAGGGCAAGGCCGCGCTGTTCAAGCGCTTCGCGGGCATCGACGCGTGGCCGCTGTGCCTGGACACCCAGGACACCGACGAGATCGTGCGCACCGTGCAGCTGATCGCGCCGGTCTTCGCCGGGATCAACCTCGAGGACATCGGTGCGCCGCGGTGTTTCGAGGTGGAGCGCCGGCTGCGCGAGATCCTGGACATCCCGGTCTTCCACGACGACCAGCACGGCACCGCCATCGTGGTGCTCGCAGCGCTGAAGAACGCGCTGAAGGTGGTCGGCAAGTCGATGGACTCGGTGCGGGTGGTGATGTCGGGTGCGGGGGCGGCCGGTACGGCGATCCTGCGGCTGCTCCTCGCCTCGGGCGTGCACGACGTGGTGGTCGCCGACATCGACGGGGTCATCCACCGCGGGCGGGAGAACCTCCACGAGTCGTTGCACTGGCTGGCCGAGGCCACCAACCGCGACGAGCTGGCCGGTACGCTGCGCGAGGCGATCGCCGGCGCCGACGTGTTCATCGGTGTCTCGGCGCCGAACCTGCTCACCGGGGAGGACATCGCCACCATGGCCGACGGGGCGATCGTGTTCGCGCTGGCCAACCCGGTCCCGGAGGTGGAGCCGGCCGACGCTCGGGCGCACGCGGCGGTGGTGGCCACGGGCCGCTCGGACTACCCCAACCAGATCAACAACGTGCTCGCCTTCCCCGGCGTGTTCCGCGGGCTGCTGGACGCCTCGGCGAACCGGGTCGACGAGACGCTGCTGCTGGCCGCCGCCGACGCCGTGGCCGGTGCGGTGAGCGAGGACGAGCTGAACGCCAACTACATCATCCCCAGCGTCTTCCACGCCGACGTGCACACCGCCGTCGCGAGCGCGGTCAAGCGGGCCGCGGAGGAGAGCGGTGCCGTGGTCAGCGCCGGTGCGAACGCCGCCGCCCAGGCCGCGACCGCCGAGGCGGGCGATGGCTGAGCGTCCCGGGCCGCCCTCTGGGCCGCCTCCTGGCCCGCCCTCTGGGCCGCCTCCTGGGCCGCGACCCGACCCGCGTCCCGAGGTGCTGCTCGAGACCGGCCGACTGCTGGTGGCCGCGCCCGCGCTGCAGGACCCGAACTTCGACCATGCCGTGGTGCTGCTGCTCGACCACGACGAGGACGGCTCGCTCGGGGTGGTGCTGAACCGCCCCTCTCCGGTCCCGGTCGAGGACGTGCTCGCTGACTGGGCCGGGCTGGCCACCGCGCCGGACGTGCTCTTCCACGGCGGCCCGGTCGGGACCGACTCGGTGCTGGCCGTGGGTGCGGTTCCCGAGGCGGACCCCCAGAACGCCGCCAACGACGCCGCCGATGACGCCGCCGGCGACGTTGCTGATGACGTTGCTGATGACGTCGCTGATGACGCCGCTGACCCCGACGGGGAGCCGGTGGGCTGGCGCCGGCTCTTCGGCGAGCACGGACTGGTCGACCTGGACACCCCCACCGAGCTGATCGGCCCGGTGCTGCGCCGGCTGCGGATCTTCGCCGGGTACGCCGGGTGGGGTCCGGACCAGCTGGCCGCCGAGCTCGCCGAGGGCTCCTGGTACGTGGTCCCGGCCGAGCCCGGCGACGTGTTCACCGGCGACCCGGGAACGCTGTGGCGGCGGGTACTGCGCCGGCAGCCCGGCGACCTGGCCTGGGTATCCACACGCCCGACGGATCCCACCCTCAACTGAGCCCGGCACTCGTTAGACTGGGCGACTGTGAGTACCCAGATGAGTCCCGGCGCCCAGACCGTCGAGGAGCAGCGCACCGCTCCGACCGACGACGGTGACCACGAGCGCTTCTCGCACTACGTGCCCAAGGACAAGCTCACCGAGGCGATGGTGATGGGCACGCCCGTGGTGGCCCTGTGCGGCAAGGTCTGGGTCCCCAGCCGCGACCCGGAGAAGTATCCGGTCTGCCCGGAGTGCAAAGAGGCCTGGGACAAGCTCGAGAAAGACGATGAGTGATCTCGCGGCGCCTGCGCGCTCTGGCGTTGCTGACCGCTGCGTGCACGCTCGGTGCCGTCCCGGTCCTGACCGCGCCGGTCGCCGCGGCCGGCCCTGACCGCGCGGCTGCGGCCGGACCCGCTTCCGCGGCCGGACCGGGGCAGGCGGACTGCGCGGCACCCCGGCGTACGTCCGGACCTGTCGGGGCCGCGGCCCGTCTGGACCGGGCGCCGGACCACCGGCAGTACTCCCTGCGCCAGCTGCGCCGCATCGACCGGCGGCTGCACCGCACCCTGGTGACCCGGGACCAGCGCGGGGCGGCCACCCGCTTCGGCCTGGTGATGCGGATCCCGGTGCACGTGCACGTGATCGACGGCCGGCACACCCGTGGGCCGGGCACGCGAGCGGTACGCCGCCAGCTGCGCGTGCTGAACCGCGCCTACGACGGCGGCCAGTCGCGCCGCAACACGCCCACCCGGTTCGCCTTCTACCTGGAGAGCCTGGACCGGCACCGCAACCAGCGCTGGCGCACCGCGAGCACCGACAGCGCCGCCGACCACCGGATGCGCCGCCGGCTGCACCGGGGCGGACCGGACGCGCTCAACCTGTACTTCGCCGCGCCGCAGAGCTCCCAGGCCGGCACCGTCGTGCTCGGCTGGTCCACGATGCCCTGGCAGTCCCGGCGCTCGCCTCGACTCGATGGCGTGGTGATCCACCAGGAGAGCCTGCCCGGCGGGGCACTCGACCGCTACAACCGCGGCGACACCACGGTGCACGAGGTGGGCCACTGGCTCGGGCTGTTCCACACCTTCGAGGGAGGGTGCAGCAAGCGCAACGACCGGGTCGCGGACACCCCCGCCGAGGCGGAGCCGAGCCTGTCGTGCGAGGTCGGCCGCGACACCTGCGAGGCCGACGGGCGCGACCCCGTGCGCAACTTCATGAACTACTCCTACGACTCCTGCATGACGCTGTTCACCCCGGGCCAGGTGGCCCGGATGACCGACAACTGGTTGGCCTACCGCACCCCGTGACGAACTCGAACCCGAACCCGCACCCGCCCTCGCACGTCCCCGCCCCGCCCAACGAGATCCCGCCGGCCTACCCGGACCGGGCGGCCTGGGGCACCGCGACCAAGCTGCGCGCCTGGCAGAGCGCGGCGATGGAGCGGTACTTCTCCTCCGAGCCGCGCGACTTCCTGGCCGTCGCGACGCCGGGTGCGGGAAAGACCACCTTCGCGCTCACCGTCGCCGCCGAGCTGCTCTCGCGCCGCGTCGTGGACCGGGTGACCGTGGTCGCGCCGACCGAGCACCTGAAGACGCAGTGGGCCGACGCCGCAGCGCGTGCGGGGATCCCGATCGACCCGACGTACTCCGGTCGCAAGGGCCGCACCAGCGGCGACTACGTCGGCGTCGCGGTCACCTACGCGGGCGTGGCGACCAACCCGCTTGCGCACCGGATCCGCACCGAGCGGTTCAAGACGCTGGTGATCCTCGACGAGGTGCACCACGCCGGTGACGCCCTGTCGTGGGGCGAGGCGGTGCGTGAGGCGTTCGACCCGGCGAAGCGGCGGCTCGCGCTGACCGGTACGCCGTTCCGCTCCGACATCAACCCGATCCCGTTCGTGACCTACGCACCGGACCCGGATGACGGCACGCCGACCAGCGTCGCCGACTTCACCTACGGCTACACCCACGCGCTGGCCGACCACGTGGTGCGCCCCGTGCTGTTCCTGGCCTACAGCGGTGAGATGCAGTGGCGCACCCGGGCCGGCGACGAGGTGGCCGCCCGGCTGGGCGAGCCGCTGACCCAGGACATGACCGCCCAGGCGCTGCGCACCGCGCTCGACCCGAAGGGGTCGTGGATGCCGTCGGTGCTGGCCGCGGCGGACCGGCGACTCTCGGAGGTACGCCGCCACGTCCCGGACGCCGGCGGCCTGGTGATCGCCACCGACCAGGACTCCGCCCGCGCCTACGCCAAGCTGCTGCACGAGATCAGCGGCGAGAAGGCAACGGTCGTGCTCTCGGACGAGAAGAGCTCCTCGAAGCGGATCGCCGCCTTCGCCGAGGGCGACTCGCGCTGGATGGTGGCGGTGCGGATGGTCTCCGAGGGCGTCGACGTGCCGCGCCTCGCGGTCGGTGTCTACGCCACCACCACCGCGACGCCGCTGTTCTTCGCCCAGGCGGTCGGCCGGTTCGTGCGGGCCCGGCGGCGCGGGGAGACCGCCTCGGTGTTCCTGCCGTCGGTGCCGCGGCTGCTCGGGTTCGCCTCGGAGCTCGAGGCGCAGCGCGACCACGTGCTGCGGCGCAAGGTCAGCAACGACGACGACATCTTCGCCGCCGAGGAGGACCTGCTCAACCAGGCGCAGGCCAGCGAGGCGGCCAGCGCCGAGGAGCTCGGGTCGTTCGAGGCGATGGGGTCCGAGGCACGGTTCGACCGGGTGCTCTACGACGGGGGCGAGTTCGGTCACGAGGGCGAGGTGCACGTCGGGTCGGAGGAGGAGATGGACTTCCTCGGTATCCCCGGCCTGCTCGAGCCCGACCAGATGCGCGACCTGCTGCGGCACCGGCAGAGCGAGCGGGCACGCAGGCAGCGGCGTACCGGCGCGCCCGCCGAGCCGTCGGTCGAGGAGGTGGCCACCCACGAGCAGCTCGCCGTGCTGCGCCGCGAGCTCAACGGGCTGGTCGGTGCCTGGCACCACAGGACGGGGCAGCCCCACGGCGTCACCCACGCCGCACTGCGCCGCGAGTGCGGCGGGCCGGCGGCGAGCGCGGCGACCGCGGAGCAGCTCGCGACGCGGATCGACACCCTGCGGTCGTGGGCGGCGCGCAAGAGCGGCTGACCGTGCCGGCCGTCGGCGCCGCGGCCGGTACTCTCACCCCATGGCCGCCGAAACCTCGCAGACCCTGGACCGCGGCCTGCGGGTGCTCGCCGTGCTGGCGGGCTCCCCGTCGGGGATGAGCATCACCGAGCTGGCCGGCGCGGTCGGGGTCAACCGCACCGTCGTCTACCGGCTGGTGGCCACCCTCGAGCAGCACGGACTCGCCCGCCGCGATGGGTCGGGGCGACTCCACGTGGGGCTCGGCGTGCTCGCTCTCGCCCGCGGGCTGCAGCCGGTGCTGCGCGAGCTGGCCAACCCGGTGCTGCGGTCCCTGGCCGAGGACCTCGGCTGCACCGCGCACCTGACCGTCGCCGACGGGGGAGAGGCGCTGGCCATCGCCGTGGTGGAGCCCACCTGGACCGACTTCCACGTCGCCTACCGCGTCGGCGCGCGGCACCCGCTCGAGCGAGGGGCGGCCGGGCGGGCGATCCTGCTCGGCCGCGAGATCCGGTCCGGCGGCGCGCCCGGGTCGGCGTACGTGCAGACCATGGGGGAGCTGCAGGCCGGCGCACGCGGCCTGGCCAGCCCGGTGCTCGACGTGGACGGGCTGGACGCCTCGGTGGGCATCGTGACCCTCAACGAGCTCGACGAGCACGAGGTGGGGCCGAAAGTGACCGCCGCTGCGTGCGAGGTGTCGCGCCGCCTCACCTGAGCGCCCACCCGTCGTGAATGTCCCGGCGCAGCCCGCCGACCCGTCGTGAATGTCTCAACGCAGCCCGCCGACCCGTCGTGAATGTCCCGGCGCACGCGCGTGAGCCCGGCGCGTCAGGCGCCGGGCTCACGGTCGGGTCAGGCCGAGAGGCGGTTGCCCGACTCCGAGTCGAAGACGTGCACCTTCGCCGGGTCCGTGGTGACGTGGATCGTCTCGCCCTTGGAGAGGTCCCGCCGAGCGTCGATGCGGACGATGATGTCGTGCGGCGTACCCTCCACACCGGAGGTGCCGTAGACGTAGGCGTCGGCACCGAGCTCCTCGACCACGGTCACCTTGACCGGCATGCCGCCCTCGTCGGCGCCGACGAGGCGCCAGGCCTCGGGGCGCACGCCGACCGTGACGTTGCCGTTCATCTTGGACGACGCGGTGCGGTCGACCGGGATCTCGTAGTCGCCGATCCGCGCGGCCCCGTCGCCGCCGGCCTTGGCCTCGACGAGGTTCATCGCAGGGGAGCCGATGAACCCGGCGACGAAGAGGTTGGCCGGCTTGTCGTAGAGGTTGAGCGGGGTGTCCACCTGCTGCAGCACGCCGTCCTTCATCACCGCGACCCGGTCGCCCATCGTCATCGCCTCGACCTGGTCGTGGGTGACGTAGACGGTGGTGATCCCCAGGCGCTGCTGCAGCGCGGCGATCTGGGTGCGGGTCGACACGCGCAGCTTCGCGTCGAGGTTCGACAGCGGCTCGTCCATGCAGAACACCTGCGGGTGGCGCACGATCGCGCGGCCCATCGCCACGCGCTGGCGCTGACCGCCGGAGAGCGCCTTAGGCTTGCGGTCGAGGTACTGCTCCAGGTCGAGCAGCTTGGCCGCCTCGGCCACCCGCTTCATCCGCTCCTCCTTGCCGACCTTGGCCATCTTCAAGGAGAACGCCATGTTGTCCGCGACCGTCATGTGCGGGTACAGCGCGTAGTTCTGGAACACCATCGCGATGTCCCGGTCCTTGGGCGGCAGGTGGGTGATGTCCCGGTCGCCGATCATGATGCGGCCGTTGGTGACCTCCTCGAGGCCGGCCAGCATCCGCAGCGACGTGGACTTGCCGCACCCGGACGGGCCGACGAGGACCATGAACTCCCCGTCGCCGATCTCGAGGTTCAAGTCGTTGACCGCGGGCTTGGTCGTTCCTGGATACAACCGCTCCGCGTGCTCATAGGTCACAGACCCCATGACTCATCATTCCCTTCACCGGCAGGTACGTGCCGGACGATCCGTAGTAAAGGTGGTGCCGGTCACACTATCGGGTGCCGACGGTGGCGTCGACCAGCGGCAGCACCCGGTAGGGGATCTGCGTGGCCAGCGCGATCACCGTCGACGAGCGCACGATCCCGGACTCGGAGAGTACGGCGTCGATGACGCGCTGCAGGTCCGCGTTGGAGCGGGCCACCACCCGGCACCACATGTCGCCGGCCCCGGTGATCGTCACCGCCTCGAGCACCTCGGGGATCCGGGCCAGGTGCTCCGCGACAGCCTGGTGGCCCCAGCCCTGCCGGATCTCCAGGGTCAGGAAGGCGGTCACCGGGTAGCCGATCGCCTCGGCCGACAGCTCCGGCCCCCAGCCCTGCACCACGCCGGCCCGGGCGAGCTTGTCCAGGCGCGCCTGCACCGTGCCGCGCGCCACCCCGAGGCGACGGGAGGCCTCGAGGACGCCGATCCGGGGCTCGTCGGCGAAGAGATTCAGCAATGTGGCGTCCAGCTGATCCATATGTCGCTCCAGGAGTGATCAGTTTGCACAGCGATGCGGCGTACTCTTGCACACTCTGCGTGAGCCGACCATGCTGCGGCCATGACCACAGAACCGATGACCCGTGCACTGACCCAGGACGAGCTCAAGGCCGACCTCACCCTCGAGCAGCTGCACCAGCTGGTCGGGCTGGTGGAGTACGACGAGGACAACGACGTCTTCCCGGTGACCGGGTGGGACGCGATCGTGTTCGTGGTCGGCAACGCGACCCAGACCGCGCACTACTACCAGTCCGCGTGGGGGATGCAGCTGGAGGCCTACTCCGGCCCCGAGAACGGCAACCGCGACCACAAGTCGTTCGTGCTGCGCTCCGGCTCCATCCGGTTCGTGATCAACGGCGCGGTCCACCCCGACAGCCCGCTGGTGGAGCACCACCGCAAGCACGGCGACGGTGTGGTCGACATCGCGCTGGAGGTCCCGGACGTCGACAAGTGCGTCGCGCAGGCCCGGCGCGCCGGTGCCACCGTCGTACGCGAGCCTGAGGACGTCAGCGACGAGCACGGCACCATCCGGATCGCCTCGATCGGGACGTACGGCGAGACCGTGCACACCTTGGTCGACCGCTCGCGGTACGACGGCCCCTACCTCCCCGGCTACGCCGCCGCGACCAGCAGCTGGGAGAAGAAGGCCGACCAGCCCAAGCGGCTGTTCCAGGCACTCGACCACATCGTCGGCAACGTCGAGCTCGGCCGGATGGACGAGTACGTCGCCTTCTACAACAAGGTGATGGGCTTCGTGAACATGGCCGAGTTCATCGGCGACGACATCGCCACCGACTACTCGGCGCTGATGTCGAAGGTGGTGGCCAACGGCAACCACCGGGTGAAGTTCCCCCTCAACGAGCCGGCCGCGGGCAAGCGCAAGTCGCAGATCGACGAGTACCTCGAGTTCTACCGCGGCGCCGGCGCCCAGCACCTGGCCCTGGCCACCAACGACATCCTCAGCACCGTGGACGCGCTGCGCGCCAACGGCGTGGAGTTCCTGGACACCCCCGACTCCTACTACGAGGACCCCGAGCTGCGCGCCCGGATCGGCGAGGTGCGGGTGCCGATCGAGGAGCTGCAGAGGCGGGGCATCCTGGTCGATCGCGACGAGGACGGCTACCTGCTGCAGATCTTCACCAAGCCGATCGGCGACCGGCCGACCGTGTTCTTCGAGCTGATCGAGCGGCACGGCTCGCTGGGGTTCGGCAAGGGGAACTTCAAGGCGCTGTTCGAGGCGATCGAGCGCGAGCAGGAGAAGCGCGGCAACCTGTGACGTCGCGGCGGAGTTGACGTGGGTTGACTCCCCACGGTGATCTGCCGCTCCCCATGGGGTGTAAGCCATGGGGAGCGGCAGATCGCCTGCATACCGTGGTAATCAGGCGGCAGCAGGTGCGCTAAAGCACCTTGGACAGGAACGACTGGGTGCGCTCGTGGCGCGGGCGGGCGAGGACCTCGGTGGGGTCGCCCTCCTCGACGATGACGCCGCCGTCCATGAAGACCAGCTTGTCGCCGACCTCGCGGGCGAACCCCATCTCGTGGGTGACCACCATCATCGTCATCCCCTCGCCGGCGAGGTTCTTCATCACCGCCAGCACGTCGCCGACCAGCTCCGGGTCCAGCGCGCTCGTGGGCTCGTCGAACAGCATCATGTCGGGGTCCATGGACAGGGCCCGGGCGATGGCCACACGCTGCTGCTGTCCACCGGACCGGTGCGCGGGGTAGGCGTCCTCCTTGCCCTCCAGGCCGACCTTGGCGAGGTTGCGCCGGGCGACCTCGACGGCCTCCTCGGTACGCCGCCGCCGCACCCTCTTCTGCGCCAGGGTCAGGTTGCGCAGCACGCTCAGGTGCGGGAAGAGGTTGAACTGCTGGAAGACCATCCCGATCCGCGAGCGCACCTGGTCCAGGTCGACTTCGGGATCGCAGATGTCGACGCCCTCGACGTAGATCGTGCCGCTGGTGGGCTCCTCGAGCCGGTTCACGCAGCGCAGCAGTGTCGACTTGCCGGAGCCAGAGGGGCCGATCACGCAGACCACCTGCCCGGAGTCGACGGAGAAGTCGATGCCCTTGAGCACCTCGTTCTCGCCGAAGTACTTGTGCAGCTCGCGGACCTCGATGGCCGGACGGCTCGGGTCGGGGGTCAGGGCCGGCTCGGTCATCGGGCCGCCTGGGTGCGTCGTTCCATGTAGGCCACCAGTCGGGTCAGGGGGAGGGTGATGACCAGGTACATCACCGCTGCCATCAACAGGGGAGTGGAGTTGCCGAAGGTGACCAGCCCGTCGCGGCTGAACGTGGTCAGCTCACGCTGATTCACCGCCATGCCCACCACGAAGAGCAGCGAGGTGTCCTTGATCAGCACCACCAGCTCGTTGGTCAGCGGCGGGATGATGATCCGGAACGCCTGCGGAAGCACCACCGACACCGTGGTCCAGAAGCCGCTCATCCCCAGGGACCGCGAGGCCTCGAACTGCCCCTTCGGCACGGCCTGGATCCCGGCGCGGATGGTCTCGGCCATGTACGCCGCGGCGACCACGCTCAGCCCGACCAGGCCGGCGCCGAGCGGCCCGCCCGGGGGACGCCAGCTGAACGCGATGGGCACCGACACGGCGAAGGCGATGATCACCACCAGCGCGGGCAGG
>DASSVD010000104.1:0-6395 GCA_035706365.1 Nocardioidaceae bacterium | reverse complement strand
CCACTGTACGCCGGGCGTCATGGCCACCCCAACCGTCCCGGGCCTTACCGGGAGGAACACCCGGGGCCCGGAGTTGGAACATTCATGACGGGTCGGCGGCGTTCCGCGGGACATTGACGACGGGTCGGCGGCGTGGCGCGGGACATTCACGACGGGTCGGCGGCGCGGGCGACCTGCTCGAGGTGGGCGTGGTAGTCCTGCCACCAGGCGGCGCTCTCGCCGGGCAGGTTGGAGTTGGTGGCACGCAGTCCGGCCTGGCCGTCGATCGCCTCGCGGACGATGTCGGCGTGCCCGGCATGCCGGTTCAGCTCGGCGATCACGTGGACCAGGATCTGGTGCAGCGTGACCGCGCCGCGCTCGCCCCACCACGGGACGCGGCCCGGCGCGTCGAGCGGCAGCGCCGCGATGGTGGCGTCGGCGTGGGCCCACACCCGCTGGTACAGCCCGACCACGTCCTCGCGGGACTCCTCGAGGGTGGCCCACATGTCGGCGTTCGCCTCGGCGTCGTCGTCCATCCACGGCAGCGGTTCGGGGAACGGGCGGTCGAAGACCTCCCCGAAGTACCCCGCCTCCACCCCCGCAGCGTGCTTGACCAGGCCGAGCAGGTTCGTCCCGGTCGGGGTCAGCGGTCGGCGCACGTCGTACTCGCCGAGCCCGTCCAGCTTCCAGACCAGCGCGTCGCGGGCTTCTTGCAGGTACCGGCTCAGGTCGGCGGCTGGCCCCGTGCCGGTGCTCGCGGCGCTCACCGGCGCGGATCCAGCACGGGGACGCGCGGCTCGGCGGACGGCGACGGCGACCCGCCGGCGCGCGGACGCCTGCCCGGCTCGGGTCGCGGCTCGTAGTCCGGCGTCGGGGTGTAGGGCTCCCAGGCCAGCAGCTCGCGCAGTCGCTTCTCCACCACCGGGAGTACGTCGGGGACCGTCACGTCCCGGCCGAGCTCGGTCGACAGCGACGTCACCCCGGCGTCGGCGATCCCGCAGGGGACGAAGCGGTCGTACCACGCCAGGTCGACGTCGCTGTTGAGCGCGAACCCGTGCATGGTCACCCCGCGGCTGACGCGCAGCCCGATGGCCGCGATCTTGCGCTCGGGCCCGCGGTCGTCGGCCTGGAGCCACACGCCGCTGCGTCCGGGGACCCGCGCGGTGGTCACGCCGAGGTCGGCGCAGGCGAGGATCAGTGCCTCCTCGAGGCGTCGCACGTAGTCGACGACCAGCACGTGGTCGGGGAGCCGGACGATCGGGTACCCGACGAGCTGGCCGGGGCCGTGGAAGGTGATCTTGCCGCCCCGGTCCACGTCGATGACCTCGGCGCCGCCGGGGTCGAGCGGCTTCTCGAACGCCTCGGTGCGGTTGCCGCAGGTGAACACCGGCGGGTGCTCCAGGAACAGCACCGTGTCGGGGGCGCCCCCGACCACCTCGGCGTGGACCTGGCGCTGCAGCTCCCACGCGTCGACGTACCCCACGGCGTCCTCGCCGAGCCCGACGGTCCTCACGGTCAGCTCACTCACCCCGACGACTCTAGTCCGGCCGCCCGACCGGGGCAGTTCCGAGTCGCTGCGCGGGCCATTGGTCCGCCAGCCGCCATCGGCGATTATGAGACCGCGAAGTCTTCGCTCCCCTGCGGAGGCGCCTCACCGACGACCGAAAGGCCATCCGATGGCGAGCACCTCCCGTTCGAAGCGCTGGATCCTGCCGGTGGTGGTGGTCCTGCTCTGGTTGTTGGTGGGCGGGCCGCTCGGGTCGTTCGCCGGCAAGCTGGGGCAGGTCCAGGAGAACGACAACGCCGCGTTCCTGCCGCAGAGCACCGAGTCCACCCAGGTACTCGACGAGTTCGTGAAGTTCACCGGCCAGGAGAGCCTCCCGGCCACTCTCGTCTTCGAGCGCGACGGCGGCCTGACCCCGCAGGACAAGGAGCGGATCGGCGACGTGGTCGCCGACGTGAGCAGGCTGGACCACGTCGACGCCTCCGGCATCGCGCCGCCGGTGTACTCCGACGACGGCACCGCCGCGCAGGTGGTGGTGCCGATCGTGGCCACCGACGGTGAGCAGATCACCGCGACCGTCGACGCGATCCGGGACCGGCTGGCCGACGTACCCCCCGGACTGACCGCCCTGGTCGGCGGGCAGGGCGGCTTCCTCGGCGACTTCATCACCGCCTTCGGCGCGATCGACGGGATCCTGCTGCTCGTGGCGCTCGCCGTGGTGCTGCTGATCCTGCTGGTGGTCTACCGCTCGCCGGTGCTGCCGTTCGTGGTGCTGATCAGCTCGGTGCTCGGGCTGGGCGTCGCCTCCGCCGTGGTGTACGCCGCGGCCAGCAACGACCTGCTCGACGTGAACGGGCAGAGCCAGGGCATCCTGTTCATCCTCGCGGTGGGCGCCGCGACCGACTACTCGCTGCTGCTCGTATCCCGCTTCCGCGAGGAGCTGCGCGACAACGAGTCGAAGTACGACGCGATGAAGGCGGCCTACCGCGGCGCCTTCGAGCCGATCGCGGCCTCGGGCCTGACCGTGATCCTCGGCCTGCTGTGCCTGCTGCTCTCGGACCTGTCCAGCCTGCGCGGACTGGGCCCGGTCGGAGCACTGGGGATCGCCGCGGCCATGCTCGCCGCCCTGACCCTGCTGCCGTGCGCGCTGGTCCTGCTGGGTCGTGCGGCCTTCTGGCCGCTGCCGCCGCGGTTCGGCTCCGAGCACCGCGACACCCGCGGCATCTGGGGCGGCGTGGCCCGGCTGATCGGCCGCCGCGCCCGGCTGGTGTGGGCCAGCACCGCGGTGCTGCTGGCGATCGCCGCGGCGTTCCTGCCCACGCTGGACGAGAGCCCGGTGCCGCAGACCGAGCTGTTCTTGACCAAGGTCGACTCGAAGACCGCCCAGGCGATCCTCGACGAGCACTTCTCCGCCGACCAGGCCAGCCCGGCGATCGTGCTGACCCCGAAGGACCAGGTGCGCGAGGTGGTCCAGCTGGCCTCGCAGCACCCGGGGGTGGCCGAGGACGGCGTGAGCGTGCTGCCGGCCGGCCCGCCATCCGGGGCCGGCCCACCGGAGCCGAAGGTGGTCGACGGGGACGCGATCGTCTTCGTCACCCTGGCGGACGCCTCGGACTCGGCGGCCGCCACCGACACCGTCCGCGACCTGCGCGACGACCTGGACCAGGTGTCGGACAAGGTGCTGGTCGGCGGGAACACCGCCATCCAGCTGGACACCCGCGACACCGCCAAGGCGGACCGGCTGCGGGTGATCCCGGCGATCCTGCTGGTGATCTTCGTGGTGCTGGCGCTGCTGCTGCGCTCGCTGCTGGCCCCGACGCTGCTGCTGGTGGCCAACGTGCTCTCCTTCGGCGCCACGATGGGGATCAGTGCGATCCTCTTCGAGCACGTCTTCGGGTTCCCGGCCTCCGACCCCTCGACACTGTTGATCGGCTTCGTCTTCCTCGTCGCCCTGGGCATCGACTACTCGATCTTCCTGATGACCCGGGTGCGCGAGGAGTCGCTGCGCCAGGGCACGCACCCCGGCGTGCTCAAGGGGCTCTCGGTCACCGGCGGCGTGATCACCTCCGCCGGTGTCGTGCTCGCGGCCACCTTCGCGGCGCTGTCGGTGATCCCGATCCTGTTCCTGGTGCAGATCTCGTTCATCGTCGCCTTCGGCGTACTGCTGGACACCTTGATCGTGCGGTCCCTGCTGGTGCCGGCCCTCTCCTACGAGCTGGGGCCGCGGGTCTGGTGGCCGAGCCGGCTGTGGCACACCCCGGACCACGCCGATGCCGGCACCGCCGAGATGCTGCACGTCGGGCAGCGTGACGGGGTCCGGATGGGCACAGAGGCGGAGCCTGTGGATGACGCCGGCGGGAAGCGGCGCGAGTAGGCCACAGTGGGGGAGTGAGCCCGCACCGGTCCGCGACGTCCCGGCACTCCGCAGCCGCGGGGTCGGCCGGGTCCGCCCGCCTCGTGGTGCTGGTCGCGCTGCTCGCCGTCGCCGTCGCACTGGCCGGCGGGGTGTGGTGGGTCGGCCGACACCCGGAGACGCCCGGGGCGCCGCGACCATCCGCCGGTGCCGCGGCGCGGGCCACCACGCAGGCCACCACGCAGGCCACGCCACGGGCTGCCGAACGGGCCGGCATGCCGGCACCCGTCACGACAGCGGTGCCGGCCCGACGCGCGTCCTCGACCGCGCGCCCGAGACCCGGGCACGGGGCCGCCGCCGTGCTCCATGCGTGGGACCGCGCCCGGGCCGAGGCGTACGCCGACGGCGACGTCCCCGCGCTGCGACGGCTCTACGTCCCGGGCACCACGGCCGGGGCTCGCGACGCGCACCTGCTGCGCAGCTATCTGCGCCGCGGGCTGCGGGTCACCGGCCTGCGCACCCAGCTGCTCGAGCTCCGCGTGCTGGAGCGGACGCGGCACCGGCTGCGCCTGCGCGTGACCGATCGGGTCGCGCGCGCCGTGGCGGTCGGTCCGCACGGCGGGCGCACCGTGCTGCCGAGGGACCGCGCCTCGACCAACGAGATCACCCTGGTCCGTCGCCGGCACGCGTGGCGGGTGGCGGAGGTGCGGCCGGTGGCCGGCGCCACGCCCCGCTGACCCGCGCCCCACTGACCCGCGTGTGCCGTGCCCGCGTGCCGTGCCCGCGTGCATGCCCGTGTGCATGCCCGCGTGCCGCGGGACTCAGTCGGTGAGCGCCGCCGCGATCCGCTCGTTGACGGTGGGGTGCTCGAAGACGAAGCCGGCCTCCTGCAGGCGGGCCGGCTCGGCGCGGATGGAGCCGAACAGCTCCGGTGCCAGCTGCGGGATCACCGCCCGCAGCGGCCTCTCGGGCACCCGCACCACGGTCGGCCGGTGCAGCATCCGGCCGAGCACCCGGGTGAACTCTGCGTTGGTGCTGGGGGAGGGCCCGCTGAGGTTGAAGGGGCCGGCGCACTCGTCGTGCTCGGCGAGGAAGGTCACCGCCCGCACCCAGTCGTGCAACGAGATGGTGGGGAAGTACTGCCCGCCCTGGCCGGCCGGGCCCCCCAGGCCGAGCTTGAAGATCCGGTAGAGCGGGGCGAAGGCGCCACCGGTGCGGTGCAGCACCGCGCCGGTGCGCAGGATGCAGACGCGGGCGCCCGCGTCCGCGGCGGGCTCGGTGGCGGCCTGCCACTCGTGCGTGATGCCGTGCAGGAAGGTGCCGTCGTCGCGGGCTGGCGTGTCCTCGGTGAGCACGGTGGCGCCCTGGTCGCCGTAGAAGTCGGTGCCGTTCTGCGCGAGGAAGGCGGGCTTGCGGTCCGAGGCGGCGATCGCCTCGGCCAGCACCCGCGTGGTCACGACGCGGCTGTCGCGAAACGTGCGCTCGTAGCTCTGGGTGAAGGGGAAGTGCACGAAGGAGGCGCCGGCCAGGTTGACCACGGCATCGGCGCTCTCGATCACCGACCGGTCGAGCTGACCGCGGTAGGCGTCCCAGCGCGACTCGTGCGGGGAGACCGGCTCGCCGCGCACCAGCCGCACCACGTCGTGCCCCTCACGGGCCAGGTGGTCGCGCAGGGCGGTGCCGAGGAAGCCGGAGGCGCCGGCCAGGACGAGTCGCATGAGCACACTGTGACAGGTGGCGCCAAGGCCGCGGCGTACCGCGCCCTGACGCCACCTGGATCGAGCTGCTGGAGCTGTGGAGCTATGGAGCTGTGGAGCCGCCGTGAGGCAGGTGCCGGAGGTCAGACCTCGAACTGGCCGGCCTCGAGCCGCTGCTTCACGTCGGTGAGGAACCGCGCCGCGTCGGCACCGTCGACGAGCCGGTGGTCGTAGGTCAGGGCCAGGTAGACCATCTGCCGGACCGCGATCGTCTCGCCGAGGTTCGCGTCGTCGATGACCACCGGGCGCTTGACCACGGTGCCGGTGCCGAGGATCGCCACCTGCGGCTGGTTGATGATCGGCGTGTCGAACAGCGCGCCGCGGCTGCCGGTGTTGGTCAGCGTGAACGTGCCGCCGGTGATCTCGTCGGGCGTCACCTTGTTGGCGCGGGTCCGCTCGGCCAGGTCGGCCGTCTTGCGCGCCAGCCCGGCGAGGTTGAGGTCGCCGGCGTTCTTGATGACGGCCGCGATGAGGCCGCGCTCGGTGTCGACGGCGATCGCGAGGTGCTCGACGTCGAAGTACGTGACCTCCATGGTCTCGTTGTTGATCGTCGCGTTGAGCTTCGGGTGCTGCTTGAGCGCCTCGATGGCGGCCAGCTCGAAGAACGGCATGAACGACAGCTTGACGCCCTCACGGCGCACGAAGTCGGCCTTGGCCTGGTCGCGCAGCTTCGCGATCGCGGTGACGTCGGCCTCGAGGACCGTCGTGAGCTGCGCGCTCACCTGCAGCGACTCGACCATGCGGGCCGCGATCACCTTGCGCAGGCGGGACAGCGGCTCGGTCCTCCCGCGCACGGCGGAGG
>DASSVD010000103.1:0-11389 GCA_035706365.1 Nocardioidaceae bacterium | reverse complement strand
CGTCCGGCTGCTCCGTCGCGTCCGGCTGCTCCGTCGCGTCCGGCTGCTCCGTCGCGTCCGGCTGCTCCGTCGCGTCCGGCTGCTCCGTCGCGTCCGGCTGCTCCGTCGCGTCCGGCTGGTCCGGTGGGTCCTGCCGCCGGGTTGCGTCGGGATCCCCGGCCGGGCCGGACCCGGACCCGGACCCGGACTGCGGCGTACCGTCCTGGCGGTCAGGCACGGGCGATCGCCCCCTCCGCCACGTCGAAGCGGGCTCCGGCCAGCGCGTCGGGGACGTCGGCGGGCACGGCGGCGGTGACCAGCACCTGCTCGGCACCGGCGACCAGCTCGGCGAGCCGGCTGCGCCGCTCGGTGTCCAGCTCGGCGAAGACGTCGTCGAGGATCAGGATCGGGTCGTCTCCCGCGGCGCGGAGCAGGTCGTAGGAGGCCAGCCGCAGCGCCAGCGCGAAGGACCACGACTCCCCGTGGCTGGCGTAGCCCTTCACCGGCAGCGGGCCGAGCATCAGGGTCAGGTCGTCGCGGTGCGGCCCGACCAGGCTGACGCCGCGCTCGACCTCCTCGTCGCGGCGCCGCTCCACCTCGGCCAGCAGCGCCTGCGCCAGGTCGTTTCGGGCCGGCGTGCCCGCGTCCGGCGTACCACCGGGCAGCTCCAGCGACGGCTTGTAGCTCATCGCGGCGTCGTCGCGACGCGCGCCGCGGGCCACCGCCTCGTACGCCTTGCCGACCAGGGGGCGCAGCTCCTCGACCAGGGCGAGCCGGGCAGCGAGCAGCTCCGCACCGGTGCGGGCCAGGTGGGAGTCCCAGACTCCGAGCGTGCCCAGCGCGGCCTCGGCCCGGCCGCTGCGCTGGTAGCGGCCGGCCCGCGCGGTCTTGAGCAGCGAGTTGCGCTGCTTGAGCACCCGGTCGTAGTCGGAGCGGACTCCGGCGTAGCGCGGGGCGCGCTGCACGAGCAGGTCGTCGAGGAACCGGCGGCGCTCCGAGGGGTCGCCCTTGACCAGCGCCAGGTCCTCGGGCGAGAACAGCACGGTCCGCACGATGCCGAGCAGCTCGCGGGCCCGCGGCAGCGGCGACTTGTTCACCCGGGCGCGGTTGGACCGGCCGGGCGTGATCTCCACCTCGAGCAGCGCCTGCCGCTCGTCACGGACGACGGCCGCCCGCACCACCGCCTGGTCCGCGCCGAAGCGGACCAGCGGTGCGTCGCTGGACACCCGGTGCGACGAGAGCCGCGCCAGGTAGTCGATCGCCTCGACCACGTTGGTCTTGCCCTGCCCGTTGCGGCCCACGAACGCGGTCACCCCCGGGTCCAGGGTGACGTCCACGTCCGCGTAGGAGCGGAAGTCGTGCAGGGACAGGTGGGCGACGTGCACAGGCCCTCGGGTGGTCTCGGTGGTGTCGGAGGCGTTGGGGGAGTCGGCGTGGGGGACTCGGGAACGGTGCCGCGGCCCCTCAGTGGGTCGGCTCGGCCGATCCGTGGGAAGTGGGCGAGGTGGACTCCGAGGGCGGCGCCTGCTCCGGGCTGCGACCGCCGCCGCGCCGGGCGGTGTCGCTGGTGGTCGGCGGCTTGGTGCCGGTCTCGTCGGTGGTGGCGGGCGCGTCGGTGCGCATCGCATGGCCGCCGAACTGGTTGCGCATCGCGGCGACCGCCTTCATCGCCGGGGAGTCGTCCTGGCGGGAGGCGAACCGGGCGAACAGCGCCGAGGAGATCGCGTGCATCGGCACGGCGTGCTCGATCGCGGCCTCGACGGTCCAGCGGCCCTCACCCGAGTCCTCGGCGTACCCCTGGATGCTCTCGAGGTCGGTGTCCTCGTCGAGCGCGGCGACCAGCAGGTCCAGCAGCCAGGACCGGATCACCGTGCCCTCCCGCCAGGAGCGGAAGACCTCGGTGACGTTGTCGACCATCTCGACCTTCTCGAGCAGCTCGAAACCCTCGGCGTAGGCCTGCATCAGGGCGTACTCGATGCCGTTGTGCACCATCTTCGAGAAGTGCCCGGCGCCGACCTTTCCCGCGTGCACCCAGCCGTACTCGCCCTCGGGCTTGAGCGCGTCGAAGATCGGCTGGACCTTGGCGACGTCCTCGGCCGAACCGCCGGCCATCAGGGCGTAGCCGTTCTCCAGGCCCCACACGCCGCCGGAGACGCCGCAGTCGACGAAGCCGACGCCGCGCTCGGCGAGCAGGTCGCCGTGCTTCTGGTCGTCGGTCCAGCGCGAGTTGCCGCCGTCGATGACCACGTCCCCCTCGTCGAGCAGCTCACCGAGACGGACCACGGTCTCCCGGGTCGGGTCGCCGGCAGGGACCATCACCCATACCGCGCGGGGGGTGGGGAGCTTGTCCACCAGCTCCTCGAGGCTGCTGACGTCGGCGACGTCCTGGTTGCGGTCGTAGCCGACGACGGTGTGCCCGGCCCGGCGCAACCGCTCGCGCATGTTGCCGCCCATCTTGCCGAGACCGATCAGTCCGAGTTCCATCTGCTTCCTCTCCGACGCGCTTGTCCGACCGCGTGTAGCCCGTGGGGCCCAGGCTAACGCCGGGGGTCAGGACAGCAGCCGGCGCGGCATCAGCAGGTACCGGAAGTCCTCGCCGGCGGACTGCCCCGTGCGTCCTGCGCCCCCGTCGGCGCCGCCGTCCGCACCGCCCGCCTGGTCGGCGAGCCCGGACATCACCACCGGCTTGGAGGCCTGGGTGAAGGCCATCTCGACCACCGGCTCCTCGATGGCGCCGAGGCCGTCGAGCAGGAACTGGGGGTTGAACCCGGTGGTGATGTCCTCGCCCTCGACGGTCGCCTCGATCGACTCCGAGGCCTGCGCCTCGTCGCCGGAGCCGGCGTCCAGGGTGAGGACCCCGTCGCTGAAGGCGAGCTGGACCGCGGTGTTGCGCTCGGCCACCAGGGACACGCGCTTGACCGACTCCACCAGCGAGGCCTTGTCCACCCGGGCGATGGTCTGGTGCTCGCTGGGGAACAGGCTGCGCACCTTCGGGAACTCGCCGTCGAGCAGGCGAGTGGTGGTGCGGCGCACCCCGCCGCCCGCGGAGCCCTCGAAGCCGATGATCCCCTCGCCGGAACCGGTGGCCGACAGCGCGATGGTGACCTCCGCGCCGGACGTCAGCGACTTGGCGGTGTCGGCCAGCACCTTGGCCGGGACCAGCGCGGCGGCGCTGGCGTCGGTGGCGCCGGGCTGCCAGGAGAGCTCGCGGTGGCTGAGCCGGAACCGGTCCGTGGCCAGCAGGCTGATTGTCGGACCGTCGATCTCGATGCGTACGCCGGTGAGCACCGGCAGCATGTCGTCACGGCCGGCGGCGGTCACGGCCTGGGCCACGGCGTGGGCGAAGACGTCGCTGTTCACCGTGCCGGTCGCGGCCGGCATCTCGGGCAGCGCCGGGTACTCCTCGACCGGCAGCGTCTGAAGGCTGAACCGGGCGGAGCCGCAGGTCAGCGAGACGCGCGGCCCGTCGATGCTCATCTCCACCGGCTTGTTCGGCAGGCTGCGGCAGATGTCGGCCAACAGCCGGCCGGAGACCAGCGCGCGGCCCTCGTCGGAGACGTCGGCGGGGATCGTCGCACGCGCGGAGGTCTCGTAGTCGAAGGTGGACAGCACCAGCCCGTCCGCACCGTCCGCGGACCCGGTCTCGATGAGCAGGCCGGCCAGCACCGGGGCGCTGGGGCGCACCGGGAGGCTGCGGGCAGCCCATGCCACGGCATCGGCAAGGACGTCGCGCTCGACGCGGAACTTCACAGGTGTTCGCCTCCATGCGGGTTCAGATCTGCGCAGCGAATCCTGCCACGTCCCACCGACGGTCGGGAGTCGGAGGGCGAAACCGGGGCCGGTCGTCCCCAGGAAGAGCGGCGTGAGGTTTTCCCGGGGGCCTCGTAGATCTGTAGTTCCAGAGTTGTCGTAGCAAGGGTGGACACTGTGGACAACCAGGATCGGTGCAGGTCAGGTGGCGGATCGGCGTACACAGGGGGTGTGTACGCGGCCCCGCGGGCCTGCGGACGCGTGTGTACGCCGCGACGGCGGAGCAGCCTCGTCCCCGGGTTGTCCACACCCGGTCCCCGGATCGAATGACAGAAATCCCGACTCCTCCACACGCGGTCAACAGGCGACGGGTGCGGAACCGGGGGCGTCAGGGCTGGCGGGCCTGCTGCTTGATCCGGTTGGTGAGCTCGGTGACCTGGTTGTAGACGCTGCGCCGCTCGGCGAGGAGCTGGCGGATCTTCTTGTCCGCGTGCATCACCGTGGTGTGGTCGCGGCCGCCGAACTGCTGACCGATCTTGGGCAGGGAGAGGTCGGTGAGCTCGCGGCAGAGGTACATCGCGATCTGGCGCCCGGTGACCAGGACCCGGCTGCGGCTGGACCCGCACAGGTCGTCGATGGACAGCCCGAAGTAGGAGGCGGTCTGCGCGATGATCAGCGACGCGGTGATCTCCGGCTCGCCTCCCTCGGGGATGAGGTCCTTGAGCACGATCTCGGCAAGGGTCAGGTCGACCGGCTGCCGGTTGAGGCTGGCGAACGCGGTGACCCGGATCAGCGCGCCCTCGAGCTCGCGGATGTTGGTCTGGATCTTGCTGGCGATGAACTCGAGCACGTCCGGCGGCGCGGTCATCCGCTCGGTGGCGGCCTTCTTGCGCAGGATCGCGATCCGAGTCTCGAGGTCCGGCGGCTGCACGTCGGTGATCAGGCCCCACTCGAACCGGTTGCGCAACCGGTCCTCGAGCGCCTCGAGCCGCTTGGGCGCCCGGTCGGAGGTGATCACGATCTGCTTGTTGGCGTTGTGCAGCGTGTTGAAGGTGTGGAAGAACTCCTCCTGGGTCTGGATCTTGCCTTCCAGGAACTGGATGTCGTCGATCAGGAGGACGTCGACGTCGCGGTAGCGGCGCTGGAAGGTGGCCGCCTTGTCGTCTCGGATCGCGTTGATGAACTCGTTGGTGAACTCCTCGCTGGACACGTACCGCACCCGCGCGCCGTTGAACAGGCTGCGCACGTAGTGGCCGATCGCGTGCAGCAGGTGGGTCTTGCCCAGCCCGGAGTCGCCGTAGATGAGCAGCGGGTTGTACGCCTTGCCCGGTGCCTCGGCCACCGCGACCGCCGCGGCATGGGCGAAGCGGTTCGACGAGCCGATCACGAAGGTCTCGAAGACGTACTTCGGGTTGAGCCGGGTCTCCAGCACGTTGCCCGCTGCCGTGGTCACCGTGGGGCCGGACGGGCCGGGTTGGTACGGCGTCGGCACGTCGAGGGGATTTGTCGACATATCGATCTGACGATTCATCGGCATGTCGTCGTGGGCGGGACGCAGGGTGCCCCTCGGGTCGGCGTTGCCGCCTGACGCGCCCTGGAAGCCGCCCTGGAAGCCGTCCTGCGTGGCGATGCCGCCGGCGCCCCCGCCGGTCGGACCGCCGGGACCGGACTGCCCGGGGTTGGACTCCAGGTCGGACTCCGGGTCGGGCTCCGGGCCGGTGCCCGGTCCGGAGGCCCCGGTCCGGTGCGCCCCCGACCGGTCGAGCGTGTCGGGATCTCCCCCCGGCCGCTGGGGTGTCTGGGACTGCTGGTGCAGCTCGGGATCGACGGTGACGGCGAGTCGGATCCGCCGCTCGAGCGCGGTCGTCAACGAGTCCTCGAGGCGGGTGCGCAGCCGCCCTTCCAACTGGTTGCGGGTGAACTCGTCAGGCACCGCGATGATCGCGGTGTTCTCGTGGACGGTGACCGGGCGGCTGGCCGTCAGCCAGGCGCGCTGGTTCGGTGGCAGGTCCTCGACCAGCCGCCCCCAGGCGGTGGACAGCTCCGCGCCGAGGTCCTGGCTGCCCCGGACCGTGTCCCGGGCGGCTCCGCCGGCCGCCCCCTCCGCGGACGCGTCGTTCCCGCCGTCGTCAGCGCCGTGTCCGCTGTCTCCGCTGTCCACGCTGTCCCCGCTGTTCAAGGCGTCCTCACCTGTCTGCGCTGCTCGCGCCGTCCTGAGCTGTCTGTCGTACTTCTGACCGCGGTCCACACCTTTGTCCACAGACTGTGCATCCCGCGGTCTTGGGCGGATCCGCGTGGTCGGTGAACCGCAGACGAATCGTCCGAACCGCCTCGAACGCCCCGTTTACCCAGGTCAGACGGCGTACGCCGCCCCCACGCGGGAGGCGCGAGGGGATCGCGATGACCAGGAGGAAGAGGTAGCCGCACGGGTGCTCGGCTGCGCCGACGCTAACAACCCCGCGAACTGTGGATCAAGCGGTTGTCCACAGGTCATCGTAGGGCAGTCGGGCGCCCGGCGCGGCGTGTCGGCTCGACCCGTTCTGCGACCGGTGCCAAGGTGTGGTGGTCTCCTCCGGTGCGGGAGACGGGGCACTGGTTTGACCCGTCTCCTCGGCACCGCGTACCGTTGTCCGGTCGAACCGGTGTCGACGGGTGCCGCATGTCCACAGCCGCGTACGCGCGCCGGCGGCTCTGCGTATCCAACACTGCGCGTGATCGTCCACCGGCCGGCATCTTTGGACGTCCAAACCCGAGACCGGGAGAGAACACTCGTGAGCAAGCGCACGTTCCAGCCGAACAACCGCCGCCGGCACAAGGTGCACGGCTTCCGCCTGCGGATGCGGACCCGCGCCGGCCGCGCGATCCTGTCCTCGCGGCGCCGCAAGGGCCGCAACCGCCTCGCGGTCTGATCCGGCTGGCGCAGCCTCGGGCCGCCGTGTCGGCCCGCTGGTCGCGATGTTGAGCCGCGAGCACCGGCTGACCTCGAGCCGCGACTTCTCCGCCACCGTGCGGCGAGGCCGGCGGGCGGGCTCTCGCACCCTCGTCGCCCACCTGCTGGTGGATGGATCCGCTACGGACCGTCCCGCGCGGGTGGGCTTCGTGGTGAGCAAAGCCGTCGGCCCGGCGGTGACTCGTACCCGGGTCAAGCGGCGCCTGCGTCACCTCTCCCGGGAGCACGTGCTGGATCGGTCGGTCCTCCCGGCCGGCGCGATGCTCGTGGTCCGCGCGCTTCCGGCCGCGGCCGAGGCGTCGTACGAGCGCCTGGGTCGGGACCTGGACCGGGATCTTCGAGCGCTGCTCGTTCGTTCCCCAGAGGCCGACAAGCCCGGGAGCCGACGATGAAGTACCTTCTGATCGCGCTGCTCAAGGGCTACCGGTTCGCGATCAGTCCGCTGTACGGCCAGGTGTGTCGCTACCACCCCAGCTGCTCGGCGTACGCGCTGGAGGCGGTGACCGTGCACGGCAGCGTGCGTGGCTCCTGGCTGGCGGTACGCCGACTCGCCCGCTGCCACCCCTGGGCCGCGGGGGGCTACGACCCCGTCCCACGACCCGACCGTCCCTCCCGTCAGACTCAAGGAGCCTGAGTGTTCTCCTTCCTCGGTGACATCGGCAGCGCGATCATGGCGCCGCTGTACTGGATCACCTCCGTCATCCTCTCCGGGTTCCACTCGGTCTTCGGTGCCCTGTTCGGGGAGGAGTCGGGCTGGGCGTGGGCGCTCTCCATCGTGGGTCTGACCCTGGTCATCCGAGCGGCGCTGATCCCGCTGTTCGTCAAGCAGATCAAGTCCAGCCGGAACATGC
This sequence comes from Nocardioidaceae bacterium, assembly GCA_035706365.1. Taxonomy (GTDB): domain Bacteria; phylum Actinomycetota; class Actinomycetes; order Propionibacteriales; family Nocardioidaceae; genus Nocardioides_C. The sequence continues at coordinate 3,859 of DASSVD010000103.1, read as the reverse complement.
AGCTGCTGCAGCCCAAGGTCAAGGAGCTGCAGAAGAAGTACGGCCACGACCGGGAGCGCCTGGCCCAGGAGACGATGGCGCTGTACAAGGAGACCGGGACCAACCCGTTCGCCTCCTGCCTGCCGATCCTGCTGCAGATGCCTATCTTCCTGGCCCTGTTCCGGCTCCTCGACAACGCCGCGAACGGCAACGCCAAGGGCGTGCTCACCGACGCGCAGGCGCAGGACTTCGGCAACGCGAAGCTGTTCGGCGCGCACCTGGCCAACACCTTCGTCAAGGCCGACGGCCACATCAGCGTGCAGATCCTCGCGGCGTTCCTGGTGGTGGCGATGACTGCGACGACCTTCCTCACCCAGCGCCAGCTGATGAGCAAGAACATGCCCTCCGACGCGATGAGCGGTCCGTACGCCCAGCAGCAGAAGATGCTGCTCTACGTGCTGCCGCTGGTCTTCGCGGTCGGCGGCATCGCCTTCCCGATCGGCGTGCTGCTGTACTGGACCACCTCCAACCTGTGGACGATGGGTCAGCAGTTCTACGTGATCCGCAACAACCCGGCTCCGGGAACGCCCGCGGCGCAGGCCAAGGCCGAGCGGGACGCCAAGAAGGGCAAGGCACCCTCGGGCGCGGCGGCCGGCACCGTGCAGGGAGAGGTCGTCGCGGACGGGTCCGACTCGACGGAGGCCTCCGCGCCCACCACGCCGGTCCGGCAGCAGCCGAAGAAGCAGCCGCGCAGCCAGCGCAAGTCCGGCGGCTCCACCGCCCCGAAGCCGGCCAAGCCCGGCAACCCCGGTAAGGGCACCGCGGGCGGTAAGGGCGGCAAGTCCAGCGGCGCCAAGCCGAAACGCTCCTGAGCCGAGGACGCCGGCGCGTCGGCGACCTGCCCGGCGATCCCGCCCGACCATCGAGACTCCAGCAAGTATGAGACGAGGAACCCGTGACTGAGAACACCGCGGCCGAGCAGACGCCGAGCCGGATCGAGCAGCTCGAGAACGAGGGCGACATCGCCGCCGACTATCTCGAGGAGCTCCTCGACATCGCCGATCTCGACGGTGACCTGGACATGGACGTCGAAGGCGACCGGGCGGCGGTGTCGATCGTCGGCGCGGACCTGTCCCAGCTCGTCGGCCGGGACGGTGAGGTCCTCGAGGCGCTGCAGGAGCTGAGCCGGCTCGCGGTGTACCGGGAGACCGGCGAGCGCTCGCGACTCATGCTCGACATCAGCGGCTTCCGCGCGAAGAAGCGCGCCGAGCTGGAGGAGCTGGCCGCCGCGGTGGTGACCCGGGTCAAGGACTCCGGTGAGCGCGAGGAGCTCGATCCGATGAGCCCGTTCGAGCGCAAGGTCGTGCACGACGCCGTGGCGGCCGCGGGGCTCCAGAGTGAGTCCGAGGGTGTCGAGCCGCACCGGTACGTCGTGGTGCTGCCCGCCGGGGACTGAGGGTGGAGCAGCCCCCTGTTTCACGTGAAACACCCTCCCCGCCGGACGTGGCGCGGAGGGTGTTTTCGGCTGCGCTCCCTCGAGCCCTGGCCTACGCCGACCTGCTGGCCGACGCCGGCGTGGTGCGGGGGCTGATCGGGCCCCGTGAGGTCCCGCGCCTGTGGGAGAGGCACCTGGTCAACTGTGCGTTGCTGGCGTCGGCACTCCCTGGGGCCAGGGGGGCACAGCCGGAGGCGGATCCGGCGGCACGCGGGGTGCTCCCCCGGGTGGCCGACGTCGGCAGTGGCGCCGGACTCCCCGGGCTGGTGCTGGCGATCATGCGCCCGGATCTGCCGATCACCCTGGTGGAGCCGCTGCTGCGGCGTACCAACTTCCTGACCGAGGCCGCCGAGGCGCTGGAGCTCGACAACGTCGAGGTCGTGCGGGCGCGGGCCGAAGAGCTGCACGGCCGGCGCGCGTTCGATGTGGTGACCTCGCGGGCGGTGGCCCCGCTGCCCCGCCTCCTCCGCTGGAGCATGCCGCTGGTGGCCCCAGGCGGCGCGATGCTTGCGATGAAGGGTGCCTCCGCCGCGGACGAGGTGGCGTCGGCCACCAAGGACCTGAAGCGGGCCGGTGTCCGGGATGTCGGTGTCGAGTCGTACGGTGACGCCATCGTGGATCCGCCGACGCGGGTGATCCGTGTGGTGGCCGGCCCTCGGGTGTCGGGCGAACCGCGGCCTGGACCGCAGCGCCGATCGACCGGTGGACGCAAGAGCAGGAGTGAGTGAGCCGTGACCGAGAAGCAGGAACCCGATCGGGTGCGGGTCGTGGCGGGCCTCGGCTGGCCGGAGCACACCGCCGAGCAGAGCCAGGATGCTGGGCAGGAGGCCCGGGGTGCGGATGACAGCCAAGGTCCGGCCCAAACTCCGGCTCCGGCGCCGGCTCCGGCGCGGGGACGGTCCGCCGGCTGGTCCCTTGGGTGGCCCGATCAGGTTTACCCACAGATTCCACAGGTGCATCCACAGGATGATCGTGGGGATTCGGGACAGACCGGCCGGGGAGGTCGCTCTGAGCCGACGGACGAGCGGGTTCCCGAGGTGCAGACCGCCGTTGTTGGGGAGAGTGAAGACCCTGAGCGCGCCGGGCACGACGAGGCTGTTTCACGTGAAACGATGACCCCCGAGGACGCGCTGCGAGAGGAGCGATCGGTGCCAGACCAACGGGATCCGTCCGGAGACCCATCGCGGAACCCACCGCTGGACCCGCAGAGCTTCGGCCCCTATCCGGCCCCGGGCAGCCCGTACCGCACGGCGGCGGACCTGGCCGGGTCGGCGGGCGCCACGCCCCGGCTGGGGGACCTGGACACCGGTCTCGCCGACGCCACGAGCACGCCGATGGCGCAGGAGGTGCACCAACAGCTCCTGGTCGCGCAACGGCACCGGACCGGTGAACCGCTGCCACGGCCGCCGCGCACCCGGGTGATGGTGGTGGCGAACCAGAAGGGTGGCGTCGGTAAGACCACCAGCACGGTCAACATCGCAGCCGCCCTCGCCCAGCACGGCCTGCGGGTGCTCGTGGTCGACCTGGATCCCCAGGGCAACGCCTCCACGGCCCTCGCGATCGACCACCACCGCGGCACACCGTCGACGTACGACGCGTTGGTGGACGGCACCCCGCTGGTGGAGATCGTGCAGCCCAGCCCGGAGGTGGCGAACCTCTTCGTGGTGCCGGCGACGATCGACCTGGCCGGCGCCGAGATCGACCTGGTCAGTCTGGTCGCGCGGGAGTGCCGACTGCGCAAGGCGATCCACGCGCATCCCCAGGTCTTCTCCGAGGCGGAGGACCGCTTCGACTACGTGCTCATCGACTGCCCGCCGTCCCTGGGCCTGCTCACGCTGAATGCGCTGGTGGCCGGCGACGAGATGCTGATCCCCATCCAGGCCGAGTACTACGCGCTCGAGGGCCTCGGCCAGCTGCTGGAGACCGTGGAGATGGTCAAGGCGCACCTGAACCCCGACCTCAGCGTGAGCACGATCCTGCTCACCATGTACGACGCGCGCACCCGACTCTCTGCAGGGGTCGCCGACGAGGTCCGCAACCACTTCGGCGAGCAGGTGCTGAGCACGGCGATCCCTCGATCGGTACGGATCTCGGAGGCGCCCAGCTACGGGCAGACCGTGATCACCTACGATCCGAGCTCCGCGGGGGCGCTGAGCTACCTCGAGGCAGCGCGTGAGATGGCAGACAAAGGAGCAGCACGATGAGTGAGCGCACACAGCCCCGCCGTGGGCTCGGCCGGGGGCTGGGCTCCCTGATCCCGACCGGGTCGCCGAGCGGTCCTCCTCCCGGCGCGCCCGGAGCGGGGCAGGGTGCGCATGATGCCCCCGTCACCTCCAACCCGAACGGCACCGCGGCCGCGCCGGGGGACGAAGCGTCGGGGGCTGC
>DASSVD010000102.1:0-2764 GCA_035706365.1 Nocardioidaceae bacterium | reverse complement strand
CGCGTCGGGGCGCAGGGTCCGCACCACCCAGCCGTCGCCGGCCGGGTGCGCCCCGAGGACGGCGTGCGGATTCCACGACCAGCCCTCGACGATGGCCCGCAGCTCCTCGCCGGTGACCTCCGCCCCGACGGCGTGGGCGGCCGAAACCGGGGCAGGAGCCGGCGACAGCGGCACCGCCGGGGGAGGAGCGGCCGGCGCCTTCTTGGCCGTGGCCTTCCGGGGAGCGGTCGCCTTCTTGGCGGCGGGGGCCTTCTTCGCCGCCGCGGTCTTCTTCGCGGTCGTCGTCTTCTTCGCCGCCGCCGTCTTCGCCGTCTTCTTGGCGGCGGCCTTGCGGGCGGTCTGCTTCGCGGGCGGGCCGGCCGCGGGCTGCTGGTCCGCGCCGGGGCGCTCGCCGTTCTGCTCGCTCGTCATGGTCTGCTCCTCAGTCCGCGCTGGTCAGCCGCGACAACGAGGTGAGCGGGATCATCAGCCAGTGCGGCCGGTTCCGCGCCTCGTAGACGCACTCGTACACCGCCTTGTCGGCCTCGAAGGCGCGCAGCAGCGGGGAGCCCCCGCAGGGGTCCAGCCCCCCGGCCGCCGAGTACCCGGTGCAGAAGGCGGTGCGGTTGCGCTCTGCCCATTCCTGCGCCCGGTATGCGCGCTGCGGATCGTCGGGCTGCTCGACGAGCATGTGCCGGGCGGCGTAGTCGAAGCTGCGCAGCATCCCGGCCACGTCGCGCAGCGGGCTGTCCAGCTCGCGGCGGGCGGCCAGCGGGCGGGCCGGCTCGCCCTCGAAGTCCAGCAGGATCCACCCGGTCGCCGTGCGCAGCACCTGGCCCAGGTGCAGGTCGCCGTGCACCCGCTGGCGGACGACGTCCTCCCCGCTGTCGGCGATCGCGGCGTAGACCGCGCGCAGCGCGTCGGCGTGCTCGGCCAGCTGCGGCACCACCCCGACCGCCGCCTCGAGCCGCTCGGTCATCCCGCGGGCGAGGTCGGCGAACCAGGCCCGGTCGGCCGGCTCGGTCGGCAGCACCTTGGCCATGTCCAGGTGCACCGAGGCGGTCGCCGCGCCGAGCCGCTCGCTGTCCGCGGCGAAGTCGCCGCCCACCTCGTCGGCGTGCAGGTCGCCCTCGGCGTAGAGGTCCCGGACGCTGGCCGTGGCCAGCCGCCAGCCGTCGCTGGCGTTGGCCACGAAGGTCTGCAGCATCGCCACCGTGGCCGGCTCGACGTCGGGCTCGGTGGCGTCGATCTCGACGTAACCCAGCAGCGGCGCGATGTGCGGGTTGTCCGCCCGGCGCAGCGCGTCGTGGATCTCGACGTCGGGGTTGAGGCCGGGCTCCAGCCGCCGGAACAGCTTGAGGATGGCCTGGTCGCCGTAGATCAGCGAGGTGTTGCTCTGCTCGGCCGTGACCACGTCGCCGGGCAGCCCGACGGGCAGCTCGGCGCCCTCCTCCGGGTGGAAGTGCAGCGGCCCGATGGTCGACCCGGCGGCCAGGTGCTCCAGCCAGCTGGGGGTGGCGTCCCGGTCGCGCAGCGCGTCGTAGCCGTAGAGCTCGCGCCCGTCCAGCTCGATGGCGCCGATGAAGGCATGGGTGAGCTCCTCGCTGGGGCGGTCGCGCCAGGAGACCGGGATGAGATAGGTCTCGCGGTCGCCGTCGGTGTAGGTCACCTGCACCCGGTGCACCGAGAGCACCGGCGCCTCGCGCTGGAGGAAGAAGCCGCTCTCGGCGACCTCGGCCCATTCCCGACCCTTGCCGCCGTACCAGCGCTGGTGCGGCATCCACTCGCGGAGCAGGTCGCTGGCCTTGGTCATCGAGCCCCTCCCGCGTCGTCCTCGGTCTCGGCATCGGCCACGATCCCTGCGGCCAGCAGCGAGTCGGCCACCGAGTTGGGCGCCGGCTCCTCCGGCTGCTCCGGCTCGACCGGCTCCTCCTCCACCGGCTCCTCGACCGGCCGGGCCAGCTCGAACCAGTAGAAGCCGTGCCCGGCCAGCGTGAGCATGTAGGGCAGCACGCCGATCTTCGGGAACTCGACCCGGCCGGTGAGCTCGACCGGGGTGTAGCCCTCGAACCGGCGCAGGTCCAGCTCGACCGGCTGCGGGAACCTGGAGAGGTTGTTGACGCACAGCACGATGTCGTCGCCGAACTCGCGCACGAACGAGAGCACCGTCGGGTTGCGCGAGCCGACCTCGGCGAAGCTGCCCAGCCCGAAGGTCGGGTGCTGCTTGCGCACCAGGATCATCCGGCGGATCCAGTGCAGCATCGACGTCGTGTTGCGCAGCTGCGACTCGACGTTGGTCACCTGGTAGCCGTAGACCGGGTCCTGGTTGAGCGGCAGGTACATCCGCTGCGGGTCGGCCGTCGAGAACCCGCCGTTGCGGTCCGGCGTCCACTGCATCGGCGTCCGGACACCGTCCCGGTCACCGAGCCAGATGTTGTCGCCCAAGCCGATCTCGTCGCCGTAGTAGAGGACCGGCGAGCCGGGCAGCGAGAGCAGCAGCGCGGTGAACAGCTCCAGGGTGTTGGTGTCGTTGTCGAGCAGCGGGGCCAGCCGCCGGCGGATGCCGATGTTGGCCTTCATGCGGGGGTCCTTGGCGTACTCCGCCCACATGTAGTCGCGTTCCTCGTCGGTGACCATCTCGAGGGTCAGCTCGTCGTGGTTGCGCAGGAAGATGCCCCACTGGCAGTTGTCCGGGATGTCCGGCGTCTGGGCCATGATCTCCGAGATCGGGAACCGCTGCTCCCGCCGCACGCCCATGAACAGGCGCGGCATGACCGGGAAGTGG
>DASSVD010000101.1:0-3648 GCA_035706365.1 Nocardioidaceae bacterium | reverse complement strand
GTTGACCACCGCGACCGGGCTGTCCCCCGCCCGCGGTCCCGGGGGCGCGTAGTCGAACGGGGCGTCGCTCTGCTCCTCCTCCTCGCTGTTCGGGGCGGTGACCACCCCGCCGCTCACCGGAAGGCTGACGCACCCGGTCATCAGCAGCGCGAGGAGGCCGACGATCGCGGTGATCAGCACGCGGCGCCGCGTCATCGCGACCTCGCCCCCTCGTCGTCGGCCGTGACCGGGCCGCCGGGGCGCTGCCCCGGTTGCTGCCCCGGTTGCTGCCCCGGTTGCTGCCCCGGTTGCTGCCCGGGGTGCCCGGGAGCCTGGTCGCGGCGCTGGTCACGTGCGGCGCGCGGACCGATCGGAGCCGACGCGGGCGCGACCGCGTCGGCGGGCACCAGGGGCAGGGGGCTGCGGGTGATCCGGTCACCGGCGTGCCGCGGCAGGGTGAGCCGGAACTGCGCCCCGTCACCGGGTTGCCCCCAGGCCTGCAGCCAGCCGCCGTGCAGGTGGGCGTCCTCGAGCGCGATAGACAGGCCCAGCCCGGTGCCGCCGGAGGTCCGGGCGCGTGCCGGATCCGCGCGCCAAAATCGGTTGAACACCATCGCCGCCTCACCGGGGCGCAGGCCGATCCCGTGGTCGCGCACCGCCAGGGCCGCCGCCTCGGCGTCGGAGTCCAGCAGCACCTCGATGTCGCGCCCCTCGGCGTGGTCGATCGCGTTGGTGACCAGGTTGCGCACGATCCGCTCGACCCGCCGGGCGTCCGCCTCGGCGACGCAGGCCCGGCCCGTCGAGCGCACGTGCACCGACACGTCGCGCTGTGCGGCCAGGGCCCGGGTGGACTCGGCCACGCGGCGGGCGAGCTCACCGAGGTCGACGTCCTCGAGGTCCAGGTTCGCCGCGCCGGCGTCGAAGCGGCTGATCTCGAGCAGGTCGGTGAGGAGCACCTCGAAGCGGTCCAGCTCCGTGTGCAAGAGCTCGGCCGAGCGTGCGGTCACCGGGTCGAAGTCCTCGCGGGCGTCGTAGAGCACGTCACCGGCCATCCGCACGGTGGTCAGCGGCGTGCGCAGCTCGTGGGAGACGTCGGAGACGAACCGGCGTTGCACCCGCGAGAGCTCCTCGAGCTGGCGGATCTGCTTCTGCAGGTTGGCGGCCATCTGGTTGAACGACATCCCCAGCCGGGCGATGTCGTCGTCCCCACGCACGTGCATCCGCTCCTCGAGCCGACCGGAGGACAGCCGCTCGGCGACCCGACGGGCCAGCCGCACCGGGGTGACCACCTGCCGCGTGACCAGCCAGGTGAGCCCGCCGACCAGGAGCAGCAGGAGCACCCCACCGGTGACCAGGGCCCGTCGCACCAGCGAGAGCGTCTCGGCCTCCTGGCTCATCGGGAAGAGGTAGTACAGGGCGTAGGTGCCCCCGTCGGCCGGCAGCGTCAGCTGCGAGCCGGTGGCCACGCCGGGGACCGGCTTCTGCCCGGAGTCGTCCTCGTAGCGGACGACGGTGTAGGTGTGCGAGATGCCCGGGGTGGTCTCCACGACCCGGCGCAGCCGGTCCGGCACGCTCTCGGCGGAGAGGCCCGGGGACTTGCTGGTCCCGCTGCCGGTGGCCAGGCCCTCGCTCGTGCCGGCGATCGGCCCGGTGAGCACGATGTCGTAGCCCTGCACGTCGCCGCGCGCGACGATGCTGGCGACCACCTGCGCCAGCTGGGTGCTGGGGTCGAACTCGGTGCCGCTGGCGAAGCTGAGCCGGTTCTGCGCGTCCTGGGTGCTGCGGCTCGCCTCGCGCACCGATGCCTCGGTCTTCGCGCTGACCAGCCCGTCGGTGACCTGGCGCAGCAGCACCCAGCCGACCAGCGAGACCACGACCGCGGACAGCAGCAGGGTGCTGATCACCACGCGCGCCTGGATCGAGCGCCGCCAGATGGTGGCCGCGTTCCGCACCGGCCCTGCGATGTTCACCCGCCCACCGTTCCCGGCCTCAGCCGCCCGTGCCGGCCTTGTAGCCGACGCCACGCACGGTCACCACGATCTCGGGGTTCTCCGGGTCGTGCTCGACCTTCGAGCGCAGGCGCTGGACGTGCACGTTGACCAGCCGGGTGTCGGCGGCGTGACGGTAGCCCCACACCTGCTCGAGGAGCACCTCGCGGGTGAACACCTGCCACGGCTTGCGGGCGAGGCAGACCAGCAGGTCGAACTCCAGCGGTGTCAGCGAGATCGCCTCGCCGTCGCGGGTCACCGTGTGCCCGGCGACGTCGACGGTGAGGTCGCCGATGGACAGCGACTCCGGTCCGGGTTCGTCGAAGCGGCGTACCCGCGCCCGGATCCGCGCGACCAGCTCCTTGGGCTTGAACGGCTTGACGACGTAGTCGTCGGCCCCGGACTCGAGGCCGACGACCACGTCGACGGTGTCGCTCTTCGCGGTCAGCATCACGATGGGCACGCCGGACTCGGCGCGGATGTCCTTGCAGACGTCGATCCCGTCACGGCCGGGCAGCATCAGGTCCAGCAGCACCACATCGGGCCGGTAGTCGTGGAACTCGGTGAGCGCGCGGTCGCCGGTCGGGCACACCCGGGACTCGAAGCCCTCGTTGCGCAGCACGATGCCCAGCATCTCCGCCAGCGCCGCGTCGTCGTCGACGACGAGCACCTTGCCCCGGTTGCCCGGATCGGCGTTGACCATCGTCTGCCCCCTCTGACTGTGCTCCTCGACCACGTGCCTCACCGACCGGCCTCAGTACCGGTAGTGCTCCGACTTGTACGGCCCCTGCTGCGGCACGCCGAGGTAGGCGGCCTGGTCGGAGGTGAGCTCGGTGAGCTGGGCCCCGAGCGCCCCCAGGTGCAGCCGGGCGACCTCCTCGTCGAGGTGCTTGGGCAGCGTGTACACGCCGACCGGGTACTCGTCGGGCTTGGTGAACAGCTCGATCTGGGCGAGCACCTGGTTGGTGAAGGAGTTCGACATCACGAACGACGGGTGGCCGGTCGCGTTGCCGAGGTTGAGCAGCCTGCCCTCGGACAGCACGATCACCGCGTGCGCGTCGCGGCCCTCCTCGGCGGGGAAGGTGAACTTGTCCACCTGCGGCTTGATGGTCTGCCGGGTGATCCCGGCGTAGCCCTCGAGCCCGGCCATGTCGATCTCGTTGTCGAAGTGGCCGATGTTGCCGACGATCGCCTGGTGCTTCATCCGGCGCATGTGGTCGACGGTGACCACGTCGCGGTTGCCGGTCGCGGTGATCACCAGGTCCGCCTCGGGCAGGATCTGGTCCAGGGTGGCCACCTGGTAGCCGTCCATCGCCGCCTGCAGCGCGCAGATCGGGTCGATCTCGGTGACCACGACCCGGGCGCCCTGGCCGCGCAGGGACTCCGCGCAGCCCTTGCCGACGTCGCCGTAGCCGCAGACGACGGCGACCTTGCCGCCGATGAGGACGTCGGTGGCCCGGTTGATCCCGTCGATCAGGGAGTGCCGGCAGCCGTACTTGTTGTCGAACTTGGACTTGGTCACCGAGTCGTTGACGTTGATGCCCGGGAAGAGCAGCGAGCCTTCCTTCATCATGTCGTAGAGGCGGTGCACACCGGTGGTGGTCTCCTCGGTGACGCCCTTGATCTCGTTGGCGATGGCGGTCCACCGGTCGCCGTCCTCGGCCAGCGACTCGTTGAGGAC
>DASSVD010000100.1:0-4736 GCA_035706365.1 Nocardioidaceae bacterium | reverse complement strand
TCAGGCCCTGGACCGTGAGGTCCCGCACCCGGCGGGCGGTGGACAGCATGGTCTGCAGGGTGCTGTCGGTCTGCTCCATCCAGCTCTGCGCGTCGGTGAGGTTGCGCGCGTACTGGGCGTTGGCCGACTGCGCCGAGCGGGTCTGCATGGCCCGGTTGGTCCCGGTCGGCGAGTCCGCCGGCCGGTTGATGAGCCGGCCCGAGGTGAGCTGCTGCTGCAGCCGGCCCACCGCGTCCAGGTTGCGGTTGAGCCCCTGGAGGCTGGTGAGCGCGACGGCGCGCTGGGTGATCCGCATCTAGCTCACCGCCCCACGATGCCGGTCTGGTTGATCAGGACGTCGAGCGTCTGGTCGATCGCGGTGATCAGCCGCGCCGCGGCGCTGTAGGCGTGCTGGAACGAGAGCATGTTGGACATCTCCTCGTCGAGGTTGACGCCGGCGACGGATTCCCGGGCCGCGTCCACCTGGGTCGTGATGACCTGCTGGATGCCGAGGTTGCGGTCGGTGACCCCGGCCTGGACGCCGAGCGAGACGATCATCTGGCGGTACGTGGCGTCGATGCCGTCGGGCAGCTGCCGCTTCTGGTAGAGCGCGTCGGCGTTGCCGGTGTCGAGCGAGGGCACCCCGCCGACCGGTCCGGACGAGCTCGCCGCCACCTTGCGCTCGTCGCTGATCAGCACGGTGAGGCTCGCGGCGGTGATCGGCCCGGACGACGAGCCCAGCAGGTCCGTGCCCGCGACCCCGTCGAGGTCGAAGCCCAGCGCGTGCTGGGTGTTCAGCACGTCGGCCAGGTCGTTGGCCAGGCTGTCCAGCTGCGACCGGTAGCCCGGGACGATGACGTTCATCGTGTTCCGGTGGCCCTCGGCCGTGCCGCCCACGCTCACCGTGTAGCCGCCGCTCGCCGTCACGACCCGCACCGGGTCGGTGCCGGTGCCGTCGGGGTCCGTGGTGCCGGCGACGGCGAGCTTGGTGGCGGTCGTGCCGGCGACGACGGTCATCCCGCCGACGACGACGTCGACCATGCCCTCCTTGTTCGGGCGCACCGTGGCGCCGAGCTTCTCCGAGAGCTGCATGACCATCAGGTCGCGCTGGTCGGCCAGCTCGTTCGCCGGCAGCCCCTGCTGCTGGGCGCGCTGGATGGCGCGGTTGAGCTCGGCGATGTTGTCGATCGCCGCGTTGGAGTCCTGGACCAGGACGACCAGGTTCTCCCGCGACTCCACCCACTGCGCGCCGAGCGAGTCCTGGCTGAAGTGGATGCCCTGCACCAGGGTGTTCAGCGACTCCAGCGCCTGCTGGCGGGTGGCCAGCTCCTGGGGACCGTTCTCCACGTCACCCCAGGCGTTCCACATGTCCGAGAGCAGGCTCTGGATGCCGGTGTCACCGGGCTCCCGGAAGGCGTCCTGGACGAGCGCGTAGGTGTCGGACTCCACGCCGAGCCGGGCGCTGTTGGCGTGCTCGACGTGCCCGCGGCCCTCGAGGAAGGCATCCCGGATGCGCGTGACGTCGTCCGCGCTGACCCCGGCGCCGATGCCCGGGCTCTTCGAGTAGAAGGCCGGGACGGCGCTGCCGCCCAGGGCCCGCAGCTCCGCCCGCTGGCGGGAGTAGCCCTCGGTGTTGACGTTGGCGATGTTCTGCCCGGTGACGTCCAGCGCCCGGCGCTGCGCCCACAGCGCCGTCGTCGCGGCGTTGAGCGATCCGAACGAGCTCACAGCGCACCGTCCAGCGTGACCGCGCGATGGCTGCCGTCGTCGTGCCGCCCGCTGGCGCCGTAGGTGCCGGCCGACGGCGTGCGCACCTGCAGCAGCGCATCCCCGATCGCCGCCAGGCCGCCCTCGATCAGCTCCCGGTTGGCGTCGGACAGGCTGCGCAGGTCGGTGACCAGCACCAGCAGCGCCTCGTGGTGCTTGGCGAACAGGTCGTTCCACGGGGCCGGGGCCGCCTCGGCCACCTGCCGCAGCGACGGGTCGGCGCCGAGGCCCAGCTGCTGGGAGAGCACCTCGGTGGCGGCGGACCGCTCCACCTCGAGGGTGCGCAGCTGCTCCAGCACGACCTCGATCTCGTGCGCGATGCGCGGCAGCCAGCGGGTCTTGCCGGTGAGGATCAGGTACTGCTTCTCCTCCGCCTTGAACAGCAGCAGGTCGAGCAGCTCCTGCTCCCGCCAGAGCAACGTCGACAGGTGCTGGTAGTCCACCGGTCCACCCCTCTTCCGTCCTCTGTGCGCGGTCGTCTCTGCGCGGTTCGTCCGTCAGGCCTGCCATCGGCACCGCGCGCCGGAGCCTCAAGCCGAAGCGCCGAAAGTCGCCCGACCCAGCGAGGAAACTCCCCCCGGGCGGTGCCGCTCGAGGCGCGAACAGCCGAGAAGAAGGGACGTGACACCAGCCCGTGTTCTGGCGAGCGAGCGGCCCCTCCGACGGGCGGCCGCGCCGGACCGCTCCCTGCGCGAGCGCCCCCAGCCTGCCCCCGCGCGCGGGCGGAGCGCGGCCGAGGTCGACGCGCTGGTGCGCGACCACCTGCCGCTCGCCGCGTTCGCGGTGAACGCGGTGGCCGCGCGGATCTCGCTGCCCGGCCACGTCAGCCGGGACGACCTGCTCTCGTGCGCGCACGTCGCGCTGGTCGAAGTGGCGCAGCGGTTCGACCCGGCGGCCGGCGCCTCGTTCGCGACCTACGCGCTGGCCCGCCTCCAGGGCGCGGTGCTCGACGAGCTGCGCTCGGGTGACTGGGCCAGCCGGTCGGTCCGCGCCGCCGCGCGCCGCACCGACGCGGCGGCCGACGCCCTGGCGATGAGCCTCGGCCGGCCGCCGACCAAGGAGGAGCTGGCCGCCAGCCTCGGCGTGGACCGCAGCGAGCTCGACGCGCTGCAGGTCGACGTCCACCGCGCCGTCATGGTGAGCATCGACGCCGAGACGGGGCCGGACGGCGGCTCGCTCGACCTGCCCTCCGGCGGGGACTCGCCGGAGCGCGCCCTGCTGCGCAGCGAGCAGGCCCGACACCTGCACGAGGCGATCCGGGCGCTCCCCGACCGGCTCGACGAGGTCATCGAACGCAATTTCTTCGGTGACGAATCACTGACCGATATCGCCGCCGACCTCGGCGTCACCCTGTCGCGGGTCTCGCAGATGCGAGCGCGCGCCCTGGTGCTGCTGCACGCCGCGATGAGCGAGATCTGGGACGGCAAGCCGGTCCCCGCGGACGGCGGCGTGCGGGCCCGCAACCAGCAGCGGGCCTACCTCGACCGGGTGGGCGGCCGCCGGCCGCTGCCGGCCCCGACCGCCGCCCCGCTGCCCCGGCCGGGGGCCACCTGGCCGGTCCCCCGCCGCACCACCGGAGCGGCACAGCCCGCCTGACGTGACGGGTGGGCAGAAAGTCGTCGATTTCGCCTCAAGCCGCAGCCGCCCCGGCCGTAACTGCTGATGAACGAGCCCGCAGCACGGATGCAGCGGGACCCCCCAGACACCTTGTCCAAGGAGGAACACCATGGGTCTGCGCGTCAACAACAACATCGCGGCGCTCAACGCGTACCGCAACCTGTCCGTCACCGACGGGCAGATGCAGAAGTCCCTGGAGAAGCTCTCCTCCGGCTTCCGCATCAACCGCGCCGCCGACGACGCCGCAGGACTCGCCATCTCGGAGGGCCTGCGCTCGCAGATCGGTGGCCTCAAGGTCGCCGTCCGCAACACCCAGGACGGCATCTCGGTCGTGCAGACCGCTGAAGGTGCGCTCACCGAGACGCACAGCATCCTGCAGCGCATGCGCGACCTGTCGGTGCAGGCCAGCAACACCGGCGGTCTGAACGACGACGCCAAGGCGAACCTCCAGTCGGAGATCTCCCAGCTGAAGGCGGAGCTGAACCGGATCGCCTCGACCACGACCTTCAACGGCAAGAAGCTGCTCGACGGCTCGTTCCAGGCGTCGTTCCAGGTCGGGGCGAACGCCGGGGAGACCATCGCGGTCAACATCAGCACCGCGATGGGCGCCGAGGGCCTCGGGGTCGACGGCATCGACGTCACCGACAAGGGCAAGTACGACTCCGCGGCCGCCTCGGGCGCCGGCCTGGTGAACGTGTCCACCGCGGCGGCCTCGAACGCGCCGGCCGAGTTGACCATCACCGCCCAGGGCACCGACACCTTCGCCAGCGCCAGCGGCTACGAGAACCTGAGCGGCACGATCAGCTTCGGCGGCAAGTCCTTCGACCTCGGCTCGGTCGACTACAGCACCGCCGACACCGACGCCGACGGCACCGTGGACAGCGACGAGGCGCTGGCGGCTCTCAACAAGGCCGCCAATGCCGCGCTCGGGCTGGACACCGACGCGTTCGCCAGCGGCGCCTCGGCGCTGACCTTCTCGGTCACCGACGAGGTCGAGGGCTACACGGGCGCCGGCGGCGTCGCGCTGAGCTCCGATGTCCAGGACCTGGCCAAGGCGACGCCGAGCTTCGCCGCCGCCAGCGGCGCCTCGGACGCGATCGACCTGCTCGATGACGCCATCAACAAGGTCAGCACCACCCGGGCCGATCTGGGTGCCATCCAGAACCGGTTCGACCACACCATCAACAACCTCAACGTGGCGGTGGAGAACCTGACCGCCTCGGAGAGCCGCATCCGCGACGCCGACATGGCGCAGGAGATGGTCCAGTTCACCCGGAACCAGATCCTGTCCCAGGCCGGCACCGCGATGCTCGCCCAGGCCAACCAGGCCAGCCAGGGCGTCCTCGCGCTGCTCCGCTGACCGGTCAGCCGAG